>DASZXC010000008.1:0-300000 GCA_035546035.1 Candidatus Paceibacterota bacterium | reverse complement strand
CCGCCGCCGTTGTTACCGCCGTTATTGACAGTCGAAGTCGCCGTCACGGTCTGGGTCGGAGAGTATACATAGGTAGCGCCGTTGTCGGCAGAAGCATATGCGCGGAAATCATACGATCCCGCCTGGGTCAGGTCGAGCGCGGTGAACGACGCGTCGGTCGAGCGCTGAACGTTCGGCAACGCGGGGTTCCATGCGCCCGCGTTCTGCCATGCGCCGCCGTTGAGGCGCATCTCGAGGCCGTGGTGCGAAAGAGCGCCGTTCGTGCCGGTATACGTCGCGGTCGACGTGATCGAAACAGGAATAATCTGTCCTGCCGACGTGAACGTGATAGATGTCGGATTGACGGAGATGTCTACGGAAAGAGGTTCCGCGGAAACCGTCTGGACCGGCGAATAGACATAGGTAGCGCCATTGTCAGTCGAAGCATATGCACGGAAAGTGTACACGGCCGGGATCGTGAGCGTGAGCATAGGGAACGTCGCATCGGTAATGCGGGCCGTGTTCGGAAGAGGATTATTCCATGCGCCCGCGTTCTGCCATGCGCCGCCGTTCACGCTCATCTCCAAACCATGCTGGGTCAGGGTAGCACCTGACGGGACGTTAGCCGTCGAGGTTATAGAAATGGTGGCACCGCCGCCCGAAGGAGGGATGATGACCGCGGTCGGGGTCGCCGTCATCGTGACCGAAAGCGTCGTCGTGCCGTTATTGCCACCTCCGCCGCCGACGGTCGCCGTTACGGTCTGCGGAGCAGAATACACATAGGTAACGCCGCCGTCAGTGGACGTATAGGCGCGGATATCATAGGTGCCCACCTGGCTCAAATTAAGGGCGACAAAAGAAGCGTCCGAGGTTCGGGCAACGTTCGGAACAGGATTCGGCCATGCTCCCGCATTCATCCATGCGCCGCCGTTATAGCTTATCTCGAGCCCGTGATGCGTGATAGAGCTGCCGCCATAGCTTGCGGTCGAGGTGACGGAAACCGCGACGGAACCGCCGTTCGGAATGGAAACAGACGACGGATTTACGGAAACGGATACGGAAAGAGGCGTGCCGGGACCAGGACCTCCGGCCGCTAAAACAGGCTGGATCGAAGAATAGACGTAATTCGTCCCGTCGATCGATGCATATGCGCGGAATTCATAGGCGCCAGGCTGATTGATATTGAGAGCCGAGAATGACGCATCGGTCGCTTGCGGCGCATTCGCGACCAGTCCGTTCCATGCTCCCGCATTCATCCATGCGCCGCCGTTGAGGCGCATTTCGAGTCCATGCTGAGTAAGAGCCGTACCGCCGGTGACCGTCGCGGCCGAGACCATAGAAAGCTGGACGGAGCCGCCGTTCGGGATCGAAACGGTCGAGGAAGCGACGGAAAGGTCGACGCTTACGCCCTGGCTATTATTACCGCCGCCTCCGTTGCCCGTCGTAGCCGATACGGTTTGGATAGAGGAATATACGTAATTCGCCCCGCCGTCGGCAGAAGCATATGCGCGGAAATCATACGATCCCGCCTGGGTCAGGTCGAGCGTGGTGAACGACGCGTCAGAGACCTGCGCGCTGTTCGCGACAGGAATCGGCCATGCGCCCGCGTTCTGCCATGCGCCGCCGTTGAAACGAACCTCAAGGCCATGATGAGTGATGGTATTCGAGGTATAGGCAGCGGTCGAGGTTATAGAGACCGGAGCCGATCCGCCGTTCGGGATCGTCACGCTCGAAGGCGTCGCGCTGATCGAGACGGAGAGGCCGTTATTGGTATTGCCGCCGCCGGGATTACTAGGCAGAGTACAGCCCGAAAGCGTCATAGGGCTGTTGTTAAGAAGCGTATTCGTATGATTCAGATCGATAGTATCCGTATTAATGCCGTAGACGTAGATCTGATGAGTTCCACCGTCCTTCAAAACATCAGGAGTTGGGTAGCTGAATCCATGATCGCCCGCATAGCCGGTAGCATTGTTCACATCGCCGCGAGGGTCGCTTGCCGTAGGACCGGCGATGACCGTTCCTGAACCAGCAGGGCCGTCCATATAGATGTGATAGGTATTCGAGATCGCCGGCGTATCAGGATCGAGAGTCCAGCCGTTTATGCTCGAACACGATACGGAATCGAGGAAACCGATAGGAGCCTGGTCTGCGGGACCGGACGTCGAGAGGATCTCGATCGTGACCTGGCCGTTCGCGCCATAGCCGCCGGTGCCGACATCGGAACCGCCTCCGCCGCCGCCAGGAAATGCGCCGTCCTGGGCCAATGAGCTTCCAGGCTGGCTGCCTGGGCATGCGCCGTCGCGTCCGCAGCGTCCTCGCGAACCGCCCGCGCCGCCGAACGGAGAAGACCCGCCGTCAGACGCGTAGGGGTTATCGCCATCGAAAGCATAAGGGCCTCCGTCGCCGCCGTTAAGGAATACATCGCCTGCATATGCAGTGCCGCCATGGCCACCCGCGCCGTTATTTGTCGTACCCGGAAGCCCGCCGCCGGTTCCTTGGCCCGACTGGCCGTCGCTGCCGGATCCCTGGGTTCCGCCGTCTACGCCAGAGACGCCCGCGCCGCCGCCGCCCGCGCCTGCGATGATGGTGCCGCCCGACGTTCGGATCTCGCTATTCGAGCCGCCGAGGGCTATAGATCCGGTCTGATATGCCGTGCCACCCGCGCCGACCGTGATCGTAAGCGAGTCGTTCGGAGCTGAAACGGAATAATCGGCCGAGGCATACGCTCCCGCGCCGCCGCCGAAGCCCGAGATATTGTGGTTGCCCGTCTTCGCGCCGTTACCGCCGCCTCCGCCGCCGCCCCACGCCTTGATGCGGATCTGGGTAGCGTTGACCGGAATATTCCAACTGGTCGTGCCGGGATTGCTGAATGTGTATACCTGCCCCGCCGATGCGCTGTCGGCATACGCCTGGGTCGGCATGAGCACCATGAAAGGCTGCGCCAGGACAGCAGAAATGAGCGCTGCGGAAAGCGCTTTAACGTGAGATTTCCTAAGCTTCAGAAGGATTTGCATCGTGGGCGACTTATCTCCACCTTAGGCAAATACGCCTCTATGTCAAAGAAATGGCTCAATGTGGGGCCGGATCGCAAGCGGCGCTGGCTATAAAGGACACATAAAAGACAAACTGAGCTCCGATACCCTATTCGATGTCCTTTATGAAAGCCGTTCCTAGTCTGTCGTCCTGGAAATATAAAAGACATCTGGACCGAAACAGCGCTTAGCCGTCCTCCGCATGATCGCGGGAGTAGGAAAACTTTACAATATATTAATTTACTTATGTCAATATAGTGTCCTATTACAGCCCTGTATCAAAGACTTTTCCACAGTTGACCTCCCTGCTTTTAAAGGCGAGAATGACTTCTCCGATTTGTTCTTTGCATCTAAACCCTCAAACGTAAGGAATCGAGTGAAAAGAAAAGCGCTGATCGTAAAAGGCATCGGGCCTTTCAGGATCGGGCAATTCGCGACGATCGCCGGCATGAGCGGGCAGATCACCGGATTTCTCGAGCACCCGGACGGCAAGCCGGAACGGATCACGGCGAAGAGGCGCATCCCTCCCCGCGACGGACATCTTGTCCCGAGCGACGAGGGACACTTCATCGAGCTGGTCCCCATGCAGATCAAATGGTCGGACAAGACCAAGGTCAACGACAAGTACCTCGAAGTCGGCACCATCCTTCTCTTCATCAGACGGGAGAACGGCGCCGATCTCGTGGTCTTTCCGTTCCGGGACACCGACAAGCCCATTCCCTTCAGGATTCCCGCAGGAAATCTAGAGGAAGTGAGCTACGACGTCCTTAACCAGGAACCTGTTGCCGTTTGAAAGCGACTGCGGCGCGCATGTGCATGCGCGCCGCTTTTTCTTTCCTCTTCCCCGCCCTCTGTATCCGCCTACGGCTCCTTCGGATCGAATATGGACTTCTCGACCTTGTCGCCGGAAAGGATGCGGGCGATACGCTTGCCTCCGTATATAGACGGCAATATGCCGACGCCATTACAGCCGAGGTTATATAACAGGACTTGGTTCTTCGGCTCTGCGCCAATCAATCGGACGCGGTTCGGCGTATATCCCATGAGACCGTGCCAGGTGAACTGGTATTCGATCTTGCGGTTCGGCTCGACGGCGTAGAGGTCGCGAACGAACTTGTCTACTTCGACCTGGACTTCTTCAGGATAGTCGAATTCATATAGATACTCTTCGCGGTCAGGGATATCGTGCTGGGGGCCGCCGAGGCAGACCAGGTTATGGTCCGCGCCCTTTTCATATTCATATTCGCGGCGAGTGATATAGAAATACGGGTCGTCCATGTTAGCGAAGCCGCCTTCAGGGGGAACGTAATAGCTCGCGGCCATCGGCGGCTTGTTCATCTTCTCCAGATAGCCGGACATACGCCCCACGACGCCGTTCACCAGGTGATGGAACTTGGTATCGATAGCCATGCCGGCCTTGTTCTGGATAGTCAGGTTCTCGAAGCCGTTCGTGCACAGGACGACGTGATCGGCTGTCACCATATGCGTGCCCGCATCGAGCACAGCATCCTTGTCATGCAAGACGACCTTCAATATAGGAGTCTCTTCATATATGATGACCCGGTCGCGGTATTTCTGCTTTATATACGCCGCGACATGTTCGGAAAAAAGCGCCGAATTGACCACGCCCTTATGATGGAGCGTCACCGCCACGAAGCCTCTCTTTTCGGTCTCGAGCGCCGTCTGGATATCCTCTTGCGGGACTAATTTATAGAAGCCCGCATATTCTTTCGGGATATTGGCGGCAAACGCTGTCCGATCGGAGAGCCACATCTCCTGTATCGGCAAGCCCGTCTTCGCGCGCAGGACAGCGTTCTTTAGATGCCCCAGGACCTGGTCGTATGTCGAAAGGCCGTCATATCCGATGAAGCGCGAGAACGGGATGCGGAGCCCCGCTTCGGTATACATTTCGTCAAAAAGCTCCCAGGCAAGCTCTATCGATCGCTGGCCTTCCGCTGCCAGATCGAGCCCGAACTCTTCGCAAAGCTCGGTAAACGGCCTTTCGAAATAGCTCACGATCTGCCCCGCATTATGTCCCGTAGCGCCGTGCGCGATGCGGCTCTTTTCTATGATGGCGACTTTCTTGTCCGTATGTTTCAGGACAAAGAACGCGGTCGCTATGCCCGCGATACCCGCGCCCACGATGGCGATATCGGTTTCGATGTCAGCACGGAGCTTTTCCACCGCACGGGTCTTGTCGAGCTGGTGAATCCAGGGAGACCGGTTGATCTTCATGCGCCTATTATACCAGAGCGCCTTTCACCGCCGATCTATTCAGCTAATTCGAGCGTCGAAAGGATCCGATCAAAATCGGAAAGCGCCGCATCGGTCGGTTCGAATCTTGTCACGGAGAAGACATAGATGAAACCGCGGCGAGCAACGACGAAAGACCTGCCTTCATACAGACCGGACCATGAATATTCCATGCCTGATACGGATCCATAGGTCTTGGGCACGATACCGCTCGTCGCTATATTCCAATTCGATGCCGGATCCGTCCGTATGAATGTCTCGGCGCTCATCTCGACAGGCTCGTTCTCGCGGATTTCGAACGCGATGCCTGCGGGCGCTTCGCTGTTTTGAGGCACGGCCGACAATCCTTCCGGAACGAACGTTATGACGTGATGCAGAGGCGCCGACGGACCTACATTATCTTCCTTGATCGTATATCCATGCGGGTATAGGAATGAAATGCCGAATTGGGCGGAAGTATAGCTTTTCGCCGTCTTGTCGGTGAGCGCGGTCGAAGACGAGGGATACATATGATACGCATACGCGCCGACGACGATAAGAAGCGCCGCCCCTGCGTATACAAGAGACGATCCCTTCTTCTTTTCAGCGAGCGCGGCCATGCTATATGAGCCTAAGGCTTGCAGTGATCGCATCGAACGATCGTACGAGCGCGGCACGATCGAATTCTTTCACCGCGCCCGCGGGATAATTGCCGATATTGCCGTAATGGATGAAATAGCGGACCGCATAGCAGCGGCTGCCGCGTTCGGTCACATAGACGGTCTCTTCATATATATTCCCGGCGCCCGCATCGGCTGAAGTTGCCACAATGAACCGATTAGACCCGATAGCGACGGGAGCCGACGATCGCGGTTGGTAAAGAAAATCGGCAGGCATGCAGTCCACGTCGGAAAGCTCTTCGACGGAGACCTTTGAATCGGCAGACAGATTCGTGCCTGCCGCGACGGACGCCGGGATTTTGAATGCGATGCCCGGAATCTCCCGGCCAGGACCGAGATTCTGGTTTATATACGATTCGTCTACGGTGAATCCGACAGGCACCGTGACGCTGAATGCCATATCCTGATTCGAATAGAACGTGCCGTTCGCCGTTACCGGAGAAGTAGTCGAACCATTGCCCGTCGTCTCATAATCCTCGGATTTCGGAGCGAATATGAACCAAGCCAGAGCGACCGCCGCCAGAGCGATGACCGCGAATACGAGTATCGTCTTTGCCTCTATGTGTTTTTCTGATGAAGCCATAAAAGTGAAATTATCGGATGTACATATGATACTACGAGATTCCATGGTAGCCTGTTCTCGTTATGAAGAAAGGCGCTTTTAAGGAAAGATATGACGTCTGCGTCATCGGCGGAGGCCCGGCGGGCATGATGGCGGCCGGGCGCGCGGCTGAATCGGGCGCATCGGTCGTTCTGATCGAAAAGAACGAGGGTCTCGGCAAGAAGCTCCTCATCACCGG
This sequence comes from Candidatus Paceibacterota bacterium, assembly GCA_035546035.1. Classification (NCBI taxonomy): domain Bacteria; kingdom Bacillati; phylum Minisyncoccota; species Minisyncoccota bacterium. Next base: position 293,277 of record DASZXC010000008.1, on the reverse strand, counting down.
CGGCGGGCGATGCAACGTCACGAACGATACGCCTGATATCCGCGCGTTCCTCGGCAAGCTCAAGGGCAAGGGCAAATTCCTGTTCTCGACCTTCGCGCAGCATGCGGTCGCCGAGTCGCTCGCTTTTTTCAACGGCCGCAATATGCCGACCAAAGTCGAAAACGAAGGTCGCGTCTTCCCTCTATCCAACAGCGCAAAATCGGTGTGGGACGTGCTCGTCAAATATATGAAGGATACTAAGGTCGAAGTCGCGTCAGGCGTCTCGGCCAAAGGGCTTCACATCCAGGACGGCAAGATCGTGGGCGTGAACGTGATGCGCGGCGAAAGTAAAAGCGGCGCGAAAGTGATCGAAACCATCGTCGCTGATTCATACATCATCGCGACTGGCGGCACATCGCATCCTGAAACCGGTTCAACGGGCGAGGGATTCGAATGGCTCCGCAAAGCGGGCCATACCATCGTCGAGCCTGATGCCGCCCTCGTTCCCATAAAGATCGGCGAAAAATGGGTGCGCGAGCTATCGGGCGTTTCCAATCAGCACGCGAAACTGACGATCATCGAAAAACGGGCTGCTGGCCAAGGCGCGGAAAATGTAAAAGAGAACGGCAAAGAATCGCGGGGAAAATCGCTCGTCGGCCGCATGGTATTCGCCCATTTCGGCATCAGCGGCCCTCTGGCTATCAATTTCTCGAAGGACGTCCGCGAATCGCTCCAGTACGCCCAGCCCGGCGACAAAGTAGAGCTTTCGCTCGACATAATGCCCGATTTCGACAATGCAGCTTTGGATAAAAAAGCGCAGGAATCGTTTACGGCTAATTCCAATAAGAAGGTAAAGAATGCGATCAAAGACCTCGTCACGCCGGCGATGTCTTCGGCCGTCATCGAATTGGCGCAGCTCGACCCTGAAAAAGAGATCAATATCGTTACGCGCGAAGAGCGCCTTCGCCTCGTAAAGATCCTGAAAGACATGCGCATGACGCCCATCGGATTCCTCGGCAAAGAGAAAGCCATCGTCGCATCGGGCGGCGTAAAGCTCGAAGAAGTCGATTTCAAGACTATGAAATCGCGCATCGTGCCGAATCTGTATCTGGTCGGAGACGTTCTAGATATCGAAAGGCCTTCGGGCGGATACAGCCTCCAGCTCTGCTGGTCTACGGGATGGGTCGCGGGAACAGATGCTGCTAAAAAGGCCTAGCAGCTATTTGATAGCGCAGCCTGCGAACGTCGTCGCTCCTTTTTCTTGTATGAACGCTGTGTTGCCCTTGTTCCAGAAGACGAATGATTCGTCGGCGTCGGCATAGCGAGCGCCGGATGCAGATATGACCTGCGGAATAGAGAGAGCGCGGCCGTCAGAAAGGACGAGGTCGACCGTATTAGTCGTATGAAATACGGCATGGATGCTTTTTCCTGCCGTGCACGCGAATACGACGTCATTCACGATGTCGTTTTTAGGACCGACGAAGCCCGGCGGGACATCGATATCACCGCCTCTCTTAATCATATGAAAAGAAACATATGCGAGGACCACAAGGATCGCGATAATAAGCCATGCCCAGATCGTTTTCGTATGAGTTGTATTTTCCATAGGCAGATTATACAGGCTCGCCGAACTCTTCGCTTTCCCTTTTCTCGACGTCCTCTTCGGTGAGGCCAAAATGATGCGCGATCTCGTGCCAAAGAGTCTCGAATAAGACATCTTCGATCGGTTTTCCAGAATCCGAAGCCTCTTCCAGTATCGGCATGCGGTAGAGGACGATCGTATCAGGCATCTCGAATCCTGCGGCAATCGTCCGTTCGGTCTGCGGCACGCCTTTATAGAGACCGAGAAGTCCCATATGGTCTTCAAGGCCCATATCACGGACAGTATCGGTATCTACGAAATCTTCGATCGTTATGGCGACGTTCTTCATTCTGGTGCGCACCCATTCCGGCAGTCGATCGTATGCGACCGCCGCCATAAGCTCGAATTCCTGCATACTAGTATTTGCGTATCACTCCCCTCACGATAGCCGCGATCTTGAGATCGTATTCGGGATAGATCGGCTTGTATTTCTTGTTGGCAGGCTCTAGATAGATCTGGCTGCCCTTCTTTCGGTAGTATTTCATCGTCCAGCCTCCATCCACTTCGGCGATGACGATATCGCCTTCCTTCGCATCGCCGCGCTTCTCCGCAACCACGAGGTCACCTTCCCTTATACCCTCTTCTATCATAGAGTCGCCCTTGACCTCGAGCAGGTACGAACTCTCCCTGTCCTCAACGAGATAGGTGTTGAGATTCAGGACATCGAGATCGGATTCTTCCGCCACCGTCGGGATACCGGCTTCGACAAGACCGAGCATGGGTATCTCGCTCCCCGATCGCACAAGGGCGATCCTGCCCTCGCCGTCCTTCGTAATAACGCCGAGCTCGACGAGCTTGTTGATCATCTTGTAGACCGCATTCTTGGATTTGAAACCCGTGATATCCATCAATTCCTTATACCCCGGCATGCGCTTATGCCGTTCGTAGAAGGCTATGATCTTTTTCTTATAGGTTTCGATCATGGATGAATTATACCCTCTTTCTACAATAATCAGCCCCGCCTTACGCCGCTACGCGATCGAAGAATGCCGAAAGAATGCCCGTAGAGCTCTTCGAAAGCCTGTTGAGCTGCATGATGAGGAATTTGTGCCTGCGGGCCTCGGTCCTGTATGGAAGGCCGCGGACTATCTTCATGTCTATCTTCCAGTTGAGGTCTTTTAATTCCCTTTTGATCGTCTTTCGCAATTCGTATTTGCTCATATTCGTTTTGGTTATCTCGCCCATTCGCGGGCGCTAAACGTTATGCGATAAGTATAAGTGAACTAAGGTTCACCTGCAAGGATAAGCCTGTGGATAACCAGTGATAGAGCCATACTAATGGACAATAAAAGGCTCAAATGGTAATACAGGATAAACAACGCTCTTGTATGGACCTCAAAAGACTCATCATCCTCCGGCATTGCGACGCCGACGATTCAGGCAAGTTTCTCACCCAAGCAGGCAATGACCGAGCCGTCGAATTAGGCAAGCTCATCAAGGAGCGGTTCAATTCCAGACCGGGAAAAACTATCGTGATCTCGTCGGAAGCCCTGCGGGCGATCCGCACCGCTTACTGGATCCAGATCGGCACCGGCAGCATATTCCGGACCAAGACATTCCCTGGGCTCTACTCTGACGAAAGGAATTGCTTCGTGTCCCATGCGCTTGCGGCGATAGACGGCTGCCGCGAGAACATGGAAACCCTCGTCGTGATCACTCATCTCGAAATGGCGGAACAGCTTCCCCATTCATTCGGATCGGTGGTGTTGAAGATGCCCACCATCCCGAGGCAGCAATTCGACCGCGGTCACGGCATCGCCATCGATTGCGAGAAGAAGACCTGGGAATTGATCTGAAAGCGCTTAAAAATCCAAAGCCCCGCGTTCGTACGAACGCGGGGCTTTTTTCTCTCTTATGTCCAGGCGAACGCCTACCCTATCAAAGCCTCCACCGCTATCATCTCCATCTTTTCCTCGCGGGAAAGCTTCTTCAGAGCCGCTTCGGCGATGGATGCGGACGAGCGGTCTTTATATTTCTTTGAATACGCCAATTGGACCGGCAGGCGGGCATGCGTGTACTTCGCGCCCGCTTTGCCGCCCGCATTGTGCTCGGCCATCCTTCGATCCAGATCGGTCGTGATGCCGGTATAGAGCGTGCCGTCGGCGCAGGAGACCATATAGAGATAATATGCGGCCATTATTTCAGCGTTATCAGTAAATGCGCCGCCTTATTTCAAATCGACGCTCTCAATCACGACCGGCGACACAGGTCGGTCGTTTTCATCGGTCTGCACATTGTTGATGGCCATAACGATGTCGAGGCCCTTGGTCACCTTGCCGAATACGGTGTGCTTGTCGTCGAGGAAATTATTCGCCGCCGCATTCAGGAAGAACTGGCTGCCATTGGTATTAGGACCGGCATTGGCCATGGCGATGGTGCCGACATCGTTCTTGTTATCAGGACCGATCTCGTCCTCGAACTGATAGCCGGGACCGCCCGTTCCCCATCGAGCCATGAGCGAATCGTCCTTGGAAAAAGGATCGCCGCCCTGGTCCATGAAGCCCTTGATGACGCGGTGGAATTTCGTGCCGTTATAGAAGCCGGCCTTGGCGAGCTTCACGAAATTAGCCGCGGTGATCGGCGTCTCCGGGTTGAACTGGATCGTGATGTCGCCTTTATTCGTGTGAAGGGTCGCGGTCGTGATGTTATCCATGATGGTTTTTATATCGCTTGTAGAAGGAGTCTCTTGCTGGGTCGGAGTTTGGATTTGGCTGTTGGAGATACCTGGATTCTGCGCGGCAGGGTTTTGGTTGTAAGGATCGAGGGTCGTAGACGGGCCACTATCGCGTATTCCGAACCAGTAGACACAGAAGACGATTATAAGGGCGACGAGGCCAGGGAACCAGGTGCGTTTGAGCATAGAGAAGATTATATATGAGATCTGAGTTCTGGAAAATAAAGAGTGCTTAAGAAGAAGACAAGGATATCAACAGGCACTCTGGTTCATTATATCAATCATTATTGATATAATGAAGAACATAATGAGTATAGAAATAAACCTAAAGAAAATTTTAGAGAGGGAGGGGAAAACTCTTTATAAATTATGTAAAGATACTGGTCTTAGTTACCAGCAAGGACACGCAATTGCTAACAAGAAAACAACAAGAATAGATCTGACGACCATCGATACCCTTTGTAACTATCTACAATGTGACCCATCGAATTTAATCTCTTTTAAAGAATCCATCTTAAAAAAGGAACTCGAGAAATTTCCGTTAACCAACAATTCACAGAGAGAGGCAGAAAATCACGAAAAAAATCGTCCTAAACCTTTCTTACAGTGGGTTGGAGGTAAGAGAGGCATGGTTGCACAATACAAAAATTACTTCCCAAAAAAATATAATCGCTATTTTGAGCCCTTCCTTGGAGGGGGCGCGATATTCTTTGAGCTTAATCCAGAAAAATCATTTCTCAATGACAATAACCGAGAATTACTTGAAACCTATAAAGCTGTCCGTGATTTTCCTGAACTAGTAATTGATACCCTGAAAAAACTAAAAGAAAGACACTCCGAAAAACTCTACGAGCACATAAGAAATTTGGATAGAAATTACAATCTTTTTAGCCATTTCAGAAACTATGAAATAGCCGCCCGGGCAATTTATTTAAACCAAACCTGTTTTAATGGTATTTACAGAGTAAATGGAAAAGGGCAATTTAATGTCCCTATTGGTAGTTCACTAGATAAGGTTATATGCGACGCAGAGACAATTCTAAAAGCTTCAAAAACCCTCAAGAAGACTTCTTTGGAATGTTCTGATTTTGAGGAAGCAACGAAAAATGTAGCAAAAAAGGACCTCGTTTTTTTTGATCCTCCCTACTACCCGATCTCGAAGACTTCAGACTTTACGAGGTATACCAAAGAAAGGTTTTACGAGGAAGATCAAATAAGACTCAGAAAAACCGTCACTGAATTACATAAAAAAGGCGCTTATGTAATGCTTTCGAATTCGGATTGTAAGTTCATAAGAGATCTCTATAAAGATTTCAACATTTATACGGTACAATCTAGTCGTTCTCTCAACTCAAATACAACCAAAAGAGGAAAAGTGTCTGAGGTATTAATCACCAACTACTAATGAGATTCATCGGAAACAAAGAAAAGCTCCTGGAGAAAATACACTCAACCGTCGTTGATTTAGGATTCCAAGACGGCACCTTTTGTGACTTTTTTTCCGGTACATCAAACGTAGGTAGATTCTTTAAGGAAAAGGGTTACTCTGTCCTTTCATCGGATCTAATGTACTTCTCTTTCGTATTACAGAAAGCTTATATAGAAAATAATGAGGAGGTTAGATTTGCGAGGCTTTTAAACAGGATCGGAACAACCGCATCAGAGGCTCTATTCTCAAATTCCCTAGAACAGGTCTTGTTCTATCTTAATAATTTGGGCGGTATCAAAGGGTTTATATATGAAAACTACACTGAAGAAGGAACGCGGAACGAGCAATTCATACGTAAATATTTAACTGGAAAGAACGCGGAGAAAATTGATGCCCAACGCCAACAGATTGAATTATGGAGAAAAGAAAAAATAATTTCAGAAAATGAATATTTTGTGCTACTGGCATGTTTGATCGAAAGTGTACCCTTTTACGCAAATATTTCTGGTGTATATGCCGCTTTCTTAAAAAAATACGACCCGAGATCTTTGAAAAGATTCGAGATAAAACCTATAAAGCTTTACACCGGGAAGAGAAATTACCGTGTCTATAACAAAAATAGCATGGATTTAATATCGGACTTAAAGGTTGATGTTCTCTACCTTGATCCTCCATATAACGAAAGACAGTATGCACCAAATTATCATTTACTGGAGACAATTGCGAGATATGACAATCCAGCGATAAAGGGGATTACGGGTATGCGAGATTACAGTGAACAGAAGTCAGAATTCTGTAATCCAAATAGTGCACTCAGAGCATTAAAAACTGTAGTGAGTGAAGCAAAATACAAATGCCTACTTCTTAGTTACAACTCTGAAGGTATTATGCCTCAGGCAGAGATTCTAAAAATACTTAGTGAGTTTGGAAGCGTTCAAATGAAGGAAATCAACTATCTCCGTTTCAAAAGCAATAACAAAGGGGAGTCTGCGACAAAAAAGCATATAAAAGAACAGCTATATTTACTACAAAGAAAGTAGATTCGCCACAGCCTCCTTGAACAAGAGAGGTGTCTTTTCCCCCAAGACGATTAATCCGTCTTGATTTAAGAGTAAGCCTGTAATTGGATTATCAATCGCCTCGTCTTTACTGCCTGAAAGTATGAGCGTCCTTGAAATTTCTGAGCCCGGATAATACTTTTTAATAAATTTATCTTCGAACGAGTCAAACCCACCTATTTCCTTATAACCCTCCTCCCGCTTTGCAAAAACCTTGCCTTCCGCATTAATGATTATGTCTCTTTTTCTATCGTAGAGGACTAGATCGGGAATAGAAATGATATAACTTTTGTCCCCCGCCTTGTATTTTTCTCTATCTGAAAATTTTGGGACAGCAAGATATTCTATATTTTCTTTATTTTTTTCAGAAATAAAATAGCCCCTTTCACAGCCTCCATGATTTTCATAGATAGCAACCGAGTCCGTAAATTCTTCGCAGAGAATACTAGTAAAAATTGTTCCTATTTTCTCCTTGTTTGCCTCAACCTTCCAATATTCTCCATGAAGAGAAACCCTGGGTATGGTTAGATTTTCGAGCTCAACACCGAGCTGATTGGCAATAGCAATAAATTTGTTTCTTACTCCTACATTTTTTTGACTCGCCAAGCCATGATCAGTTATGACGATGCGGCCCTTCCAACCTAATTTTCTAAGACACGCACTGATCACTGTCGTCATACCGATATTGGGATCATGAGAAAGATAGCCCGATTTTTCAAGCCTTGCAGATATTTTAATTACATCCCCTACCTTATTTATCCGCACAGCAAGCCCGTAATGAGGAAGGGACATTTCATTCTTAAGCTCGATCAATTCATCAATATTTGAAAATGCTGAGTAGGCGTCTTTCTGTAATATTCTGCCCAAAATCTCAACACCTAGCGTCGCCAGAAGTTTTGTACCGAAGACAGAAGTTGAGGTCGATTCCTTTCTCTGCGCAACCCTTAGGCTGTACAACATGATTTTAGGAACCTTGGGATAAAAGAAGCTGGCATAGACAAATTTTGAAGAACGTTGATACGCTGCCGTGTTACGGCTCTCACTATCACCAGTCTTAGTCTCTTCAATGAGATAAAGAGGTGAATCAGTTACAAGCGGCGGGTTTTCTGAATAAAAGACCAGATAATCTGTAAAACTTGAAGAACCGCTAATAATGGTTATAAAAATATTTTCAACATTTTCACATTTAATACCCTCAATCTTGTATTTAAATGTAAACAAACCGTCTTTCATTATTGGCCAGATTTTCTCATTGCCAGAAAAGACGGATTTTAAATTTCTATCTGAAGCAAACCTAGCCACTATTAATTTAATAGTGTTTATTCTTGGCCTCTCCTCAGTGTGGAGCCATAAGTTCACAGACGGATAATACGTTATATTAAAAAATGAGACAACCTGACTACCCCTCCAAATCCAACGTCTCATCGATCCGAATTTGCGACACAAATTCCGGCACATGGCTCACCAATATCATCGCACCTTCATATTCATCCAGCGCCTTGGCGATCACAGGAATGTGCCTGAAATTAATATGGTTCGTAGGCTCGTCCAAAATGAGGAGGCTGGGCTTCTGCAGGACCAATCGCGCAAATGCCACGAGGCCTTTCTGGCCTTCGGACAATGCGCCGATCTTGGTATCCATCATGTCTGCATGTATCAAAAATCCTGCCGCGACCGCGCGGATATGCTGTTCGATATGCGTCGCCGACGCCGACAGCAGCGATTCGTGCACCGTATCTTCGAAATTCAGGGTCGAAAAATCCTGGCGATAGTATCCGACGCGCGCGCCCGATGCGATCGTCGCGCCTTCGTTCGCGCTGCCATCTGAATTCTTGCCCGTCGCCAAAGCTTCGAGTAGCGTCGACTTCCCTATGCCGTTCGGACCCTTCAAAAGCAGGTGCTGGCGGCGCTTCAATTTCACCGCGCATGTCCTTTTCACCGGCTTATGGTTCTTGAATACCTTATATCCCTTGATCTCCATGATCACGCCCGTGAATTCAGGCTGCGCAGGAATGGTGAACGGCTTGATGGTCTTGTCTTCCTTGCGCACCTCGACGATGTCTTCTTCGAGCTCTTCGGCTTTCTCGCGCATGCGCTTGGCGACCAAGCGAAGCCCGCCGCCCTTCATGGCGAATGCATTGGCCTGGTCTTTCTTGGCCTGGATCTCTTTCTGGAGCAACGCATTGGCGCGATTTTCGCGATCGACGCGCGCAGTTATGTCTTTGAGCACGTCATAATAGTCGCCCTGATACTGCTCGACTTTCTTGGTATGCACATCCAGGTACAAGACGCCGTCCGTGAATGAATTGAGGAAATCCGCCTCGTGCGAAATGACGATGACGGTCTTCGGATACGCTTTGAGGAATGCGGTCAGGTGCTCGATACCCGCTTTGTCCAGATTGTTCGTCGGCTCGTCGAGCAACAGGATATCCGGATTCTGGACCAAGGCCGAAGCTAGCAAAAATCGCGCCTGCTGCCCGCCCGAGAACGAGCTGACAACGCGGTCCTTTCCCGTCGCAGGCAATGGAAAGTTCACCGCATCGAGCGCTTCGTCCATGCGCGGGTCGATATCGTACACTTTTTGCCGCCATTCGTGTCCATGAGGGCTTTTTGGAAAAAGTCCCTGACGGAAAGCGCCAATTCCGGTCGCGGAATGACCTGCCGCGCGATGGCGATCGAAAGGCCGCGGGTGATGTGGATGTTGCCACTCGTAATTTTCGGCGTAGTCTGACCCTGGCCCGCATTCTGCCCCGCTGCCGCCAATATCATGCCGAATATCGTCGACTTGCCCGCGCCGTTCTGGCCCATGATGGTGATCTTCGAGCCGCGGCGCACCGAAAAGCTCACCTCGTCGAGGATCGGCTTATTGTGCCCGTATTCGAACGACACTTCGTCGAACCGCAGTACTACGTCGGTGGCCATGATAGGTAAAGCGGACGCTTGCGCGCCCGCTTCGAGGATTGATTATCGGACGCCCTTCCTGAATACGCGCCTGTAACCGGTGCCGAGCTCTACCTTCTTCGAAGGATCGGTCTTGAGAGGTCGAGGATATTTTGAATTGAAACCGCGTCGAGGGCCGCGCGATGCGCCGCCATGAGAGCCTACCGTATGGCCTGCGTGACCATGCGAGTGGCCATGCGCAGAATGCGACGAATGACCGCCGCGAGGACCGCCGAAGCTTCGTGGACCTCCGCGGAAACCGCCCCTGCTGCCGCGGAAACCTCCGCGACCGAATCCGCGTCCGCCGCGCGATCCGTAACCGCGAGACCCGCCGCTGAACGAGCTTTCGGACATAGCCGCGCCTTCGTGGCTCTTGCGAGGGATCTCTTTCTTTATAAGGCGCTCGATATCCATGATGTCGCGCTTCTGGTCCGGGGTCGCGAACGAAACCGCCTTGCCTTCCTTGCCCGCGCGGCCGGTACGGCCGATGCGGTGGACATAGTCTTCGGACTGCTCAGGCAGATCGTAGTTGACGACGAGAGCGACGTCTTTGACGTCTATGCCGCGCGCCGCGATGTCGGTCGCCACGAGGACCTGATATTTATGCTTCTTGAAGCCGTCCAACGCCTCGCGCCTCTGGCCGAGCGTGCGGTTCGAATGAATCTCTGCAGCGGTCATGCCGGAATCGCGGAGCGATCGCGCGATCTCCTTCGCGCCGTGCTTGGTGCGCGTGAATACGAGCACCGGCTGGCCCTGATGTTCGCCGACGAGCTTGGAGAGCAAGCCGAACTTGGCCTTACGCTCGACGACGACGATCTCCTGTTCGACGTTCTTATTCGCCGTGCCCGCAGGAGCGACCTCGATACGCAACGGCAGCTGCATATGCTCCATAGCTAATTTCGCGATCGGCTCGGGCATGGTCGCGGAGAAAAGCATGGTCTGGCGCGTCTTCGGCACCTTTTTCACGATCTCCTTGATCTGCGGCATGAAGCCGATGTCGAACATGTGGTCCGCTTCATCCAAGACGAGCATCGAGACGCGGTCGAGCGAGATCGTCTTCTGCTCGAGATGGTCTATCAAGCGTCCTGGCGTCGCGATGACGATATTGGGACCGGCGCGAAGGTCGCGGATCTGGCGTCCCATCGAATCGCCGCCGATGAGGACGGCAGTATATATGCCGAGGCCGGTGCCGACCTTGCGGATCGTCTCGTCCACCTGCAATGCAAGCTCGCGCGTAGGCAAAAGCACCAATCCGCGAGCGTTCTTGTCCGCGATGATGCGCTCGATCATAGGAATGCCGAAGCCGAGCGTCTTGCCCGTTCCGGTCTGGGCGATGCCGATGATGTCTTTGCCTTCGATGCCCAAAGGGATGACGCGCGACTGGATCGGCGTCGGGGTGACGAAGTCATGCTTATTGAGAGCGCCGAGGAGCGAATCGCTCAACGACAGATCGGTGAATTTAACCGACGGAGAAACGGCATGCTCTGCCGCTTCGAGAGTTTTTATGGGTGTCATATTATGCGGCTCCGTTAATTGCGTCAGAGCCTTTCCGCGTGACCCGAATCTGCCAAGTCACGTACATGACGAGAGAATCAAATCACTAGTGGTAGTATTATAGCACGTATTTAGACAGGTTGCAAGGAAGCGGGAGCGGCACGGCGCGGAGGGCCGTGGATAACGGCTAAATAGCCAAAAACCCCTGGTGGTATATACTTTGGGCAACACTACTAATCCCATGAGGATACTCGTCGTGGACGACCAAGCGGAGACCAGAGACCTCCTCAAAGCCACACTCCAGGCAGAATGTTTTGCCGTAGACACTGCGGCGGACGGCGCGGCCGGTTCGTTCATGGCCCGCACCAACGAATACGACCTGATCATCCTGGATCATTCGATGCCGAAAAAGACCGGTCTCGAAGTCTGCCAGGAGATCCGCCGCGTCGGGCGCCACGTCCCTATCCTGATGCTCTCGGTCAATGCCCACGTGGACGACAAGGCGCTTGCCCTCGATTCCGGCGCCGACGACTATATCACCAAGCCGTATTCCCATCAGGAGCTCGTATCGCGCATGCGCGCCCTGCTCCGCCGCACGTACAAAGTCGAACCGACGACGTTCGCCGCGGGCGGCGTGCTCCTCGATGCCGGAAGCCAGGAAGTGACCAAGAACGGCATAGACGTGTATCTCACCAGGAAAGAATTCGCCCTCCTCGAGCTCCTCCTCCGCAACAAGGGCAAAGTCGTATCGCGCGGCACCATCATGGAGCACGTCTGGGATATGGAGAGCGACCCCCTCTCGAAGACCATAGAGACACACATCGTCAACTTGCGCAAAAAGCTCGAAAAGAAGCGGGAAAAGCTGATCTACAACATTCCCGGCCGCGGATACAAGATAAAGGACGATTAGTTTTACTATAATTTGACTTTTTCTTGACCGGGCAGGCCCGACAATTTCGAAGGAACAACCTATCGTCGAATAGGCATCTGTTCCTTAGCAACTCATTTCTCATGCATATGAACAACGTTGTCGAAAAGATCCTCACCGACGCTTCTTCGCGAAGCGCCGTAGAGGCACGGGAGGCTGCCCTCGCGTCGGCTACCATGTACCCATGGACCGATGAGGCCTAAGGACTAAGGGAAAATGGATACTTCTCTCCGGAAAAACGAGGACGCTCAAAGCTCCGAACGTTTCTTTAAAAGAAGTATCCGTTTTCTATACCGGATATTCTTCGAGCCGCGCTCGACGACCGAAGACGACCGCCGCAGGGAGACGATCCTGAACGTCATACTCGTAGGGTCGATATGCCTCTTGCTCGCGCTCGATACGCTCGTCCTCATCAGCCAGATCGAAGCAGGGCCGGGATACGAGGGCATACCGTTCTTCGTTTTCAGCATATTCCCCGCCCTGTTCATCGCGGGATATATCGCTTCGCGCAAGGGCTATTTCGACCTCGTCTCGTATTTCGCCATCACGTTCTTCTATGCCGCGACGACGTACGGCGTCTATCGCTGGGGCACGGACCTGCCGTCCACGCTCCTCATGTACGCGCTCCTTATCATCATGGCAGGGGCGCTCATCGGCACTAGATTCAGCCTCGCCTTCAGCGCCATCGTCATGATATCTCTCATCGTCTGCAGGTTCATGGGCGATGCGGGCGCCATCACGATAGACACGAAATGGATGCAGGAGACGCACGAGAGCGTAGACGTCATCAAATATTGCCTGTTCTTCTTCGCTATCGAATTGATCGCCTGGCTTTCGAACAAGGACATAGAGAACTCGCTCGCCCGGGCGCGAAGGTCGGAAAGGGCGCTCATAGAGAAGAACGAGTCGCTCGAATCGACGGTCGTCGAGCGTACCCGCGAATTGCGCCAGGCGCAGGCGGAAAAATTGGCGCAGCTCTATCATTTCGCCGAATTCGGCAGGCTGTCGTCGGGAATATTCCACGACCTGATGAATCCCCTTTCGGCGGTGGCGGCGAACGTCAACAATCTGAAGGATTCGCTCCACCCCGATATGCAGGATATCAGGGAAAGCGTCGGCCGGGCGGTCCAGGCTTCGCGGAAGCTCGAGCGATTCGTGACGACGGTCCGAAAGCAGCTGACCATGCCCGACCATGAGGAAGAGTTCTCGGTGAACGGCGAGATCGAAGAGGCATTGGCGCTTCTCTCGTATAAAGCGGCGCAGACGAAAGTCCGCATAGACTGGGCGGCGGACAAGCGCGTTTCGACGTTCGGCAATCCGACAAAGCTCCAGCACGTCATCGGAAACCTCATATCGAACGCGATCGATTCGTACAACAATACTGCATTGCCGTTCGATCAGAGGATCGTCGCCGTGCGCCTGATCGAAAACAAGGGCGATATCAAGATCATCGTGCGAGACCATGGCTGCGGCATATCGGCGGCCGTCATCGGCAAGATATTCGATCCGTTCTTCACCACCAAAGAGAGACACCGAGGGATGGGCATCGGACTATCGAATGCGCAGGACATCGTCGTCAAAGATTTCAAAGGGACCATAGCGGTCAAAAGCGTCGAGCGGGAAGGCTCGAATTTCACCATCGTCTTCCCTCGCGCTCATCCACCAGGAGGAAATGGAAAGCAATCCTCAAAGATCAATACAGAAGGCCTTGCGCCATATCGAGTCCTCGCAGAAGAAGGACGGCGGGTTTGATAATGTCTTTCATACGTCTCTTATATTGCTCGCCTTGCGCGGCGTACAGAACGAACCGGTCGCGGCGGATATCATACGCAAAGGCTGCGAATTCATATTAAAAGAGCGCAACGCCCGATGGACATGGAACTATTGGCGCCGCGACTGCGACGAGGCGCGGGCCAAGCCGTACCCCGACGACCTGGACGATACGTCGTGCGCGTTGCAGGCGTTGGCCGCATACATGCCGGAAAAAATAGACGGCGCGGCGCTGGCAGGATTCACTGAAGCGCTGATTTCTGCCGAGGAGAAGCCGGGCGGCCCGTACGAGACGTGGCTCGTCTCCGGTATCGTACCTGACGCGGACCGACGCCGCTGGCACGATATCGACCCGGTCGTGAATGCCAATATCGGAACGTTCCTGAAAACGCAACATATCGTTTTGCCGAATCTGAAAGCGCTCTGTTTGTCGCGCATAGAAACGGGAACGTATCGGTCAAAATATTATGCGTCGCCCGTGGTCATGCTGTATTTCATGGCCAGATTTTTGGAACGAAGCATTCCGCAAAATGCCGCCGAAAAAGCCGTCGCCGATATCGTCGCCCTGCGGCAAACAGACGAACTCTGCAATACGGCGCTTGAAACCGCCTGCGCTTTAACGACTCTGGCCGGGTATACATATGCCGATTCGGGCACTTTCCGGCATGCAGACGATTCGCGATTAGGAATCATGGCAAAAAGGCTTGAACAGATCTGCGACGAACGCGAATGGAAAGCCGACCCTATCTATATAGAAGAAGCGCGCAGCTCGATCCTGTACAGCGGTGCGCCCGCTCTGACCGCGGCGTTCTGCGTCGAAGCTCTGGCAATGTACGTTCGATTGAATTCTGCCACGCAAGACATAAAGGCGCGGAACGATCGCGCGCAGGACGACCGGACGTATGATGATTCGGTCCATGAAGCGATCGTGAACAGGGTCGCTAACCGATGCGGCGGGCAGAGCATGCGGCAGATAGAATCGCTCGGCCGCTACATACGCATGCTCACGCTCGGCGATCCGGGCCGGCAGATCACGCTCCTTCCCTATCATTTCGAAAAATCGATCGGCGTCCCGCCCGCACGGGAAAAATCAGACGCTGGCGAAGCAGTCACGCTCGGCGCCGCGAATCTGTTCGGCTGGATCGCATACCGCATATACGACGACATTTTGGACGACGAAGGCGAACCCGAGCACGTGCCGCTGGCGAACATGATGCTCCGCGAGGTCGTGCACATATATACCGATATGATCCCGGCCGCGGAGCGCGGCGTATTCACGGCGCTCATGGACAAGATCGAATCAGCGAATGCCTGGGAAAGGCACCAGACCAGATTCGCCGGAAAGATAATCGACGTCGAAAGCCTTCCCGACTATAAAAATCTCGACGTCATCGCCGAAAAGTCGATCGGGCATGCATTGGGACCGATCACCATGCTCATCCGCCGCGGTTTCAGCCCTGATTCCCGCGAGATAACGAGCCTGCTCGCCTTTTTCAAGAATTATCTCGTCGCGCGGCAATTGAATGACGACGCTCATGACTGGCAGAAGGACCTCGAGCGCGGATTCTTCAACCCAGCGAGCGTTCGATGCCTTTCTCAGTGGAAAGCGAAGACCGGCGAGCGCGAATGCGACCTGAGCGAAGACATGTCTGCCCTCCGTTCCGTTTTCTGGGACAAGACCATACGCGACGTCGCGGCGGCGGTGCTCTTCCATGCGGACAAAGCGCGATCGTCTCTCGAAACCAATCCGGCGCTCAAAGAGCATTCGTATCTGAACTCCCTTTTGACGCCCCTTGAAAGCGCCGCGCGCAAAGCCCTCGCCGACCGCGAGACCATGATGCAGTTTCTGGAAGCTTATGCCGGCTGACTTTTTCTTGACCCTTTCTTTATCTTTCCTTTACGCCGTCATACGCACAATGCTTTCGTAATACCTAGCATTAATTGATCGCATGAGAATCAGGACATTCGTGCGCGCGGGGCTTTATGTTTTCGCGCTTGGAATCGCTTCGTTCGGAGGAAGCCAGCTTGCCGCCCTCGCTGCTCCGCCGGGAAGCGCGTACAATCCGGCCGAAACGCTGACGCCGAATTGCCTTCCGAGCACGACCAACTGCACGGTCCAATTCAATTACGCCGCCAAGGCCGCGAACGGCGATATTACGTCCCTTTCCGGCCTGACGACGCCTCTCTCTGCGGGCCAAGGCGGAACCGGCCTCAATTCATATGCGTCGGGCGACGTGATCTACGCATCGTCAGCCAATACGCTTTCAGCGCTCCATGTCGGCACTGACGGACAGGTGCTCACCATATCGGGCGGCGTACCGATGTGGCTCGATCCGACGGCATTCGCTTCGACGACCGGCTCGACGACCAATACTTACAGCGCGGGAACCGGACTGACGCTGGTCGGCTCGGTATTCTCGGTCAATCAATCGCAGCTCGACCTGTCGCTCATAGGCGGAGTCCTTCCCGTCGCGAAAGGCGGCACAGGACAGACTTCGTTCGCGTCGAATGCGCTCCTCTATGCATCGGGTCCGACGACAGTCGCATCGTTCCCAAACGGAAACGAAGGCGAGGTCCTGAAAATCGTATCCGGCGCGCCGACCTGGGTTTCGACGACGACGCTGGGCGTATCGAGCAGCGGCACGGTATATTCCGCAGGTTCGGGTCTGAGCCTCGTCGGCACGACGTTTTCGGTAAATGAAAGCGCTCTCAATATCGCCAATATGACGGGCGTCCTCGGGACGGCGCATGGAGGTACCGGACTTTCATCTGTCGGATCGAACGGCCAAGTGCTGTCTGTCGTCGCGGGCGCGCCGACATGGATCGCCACTTCATCCCTCGGCGTCACGGGCGGAGGCATCGCTTATTCTGCGGGTTCGGGATTGAACCTCGCAGGGACGACGTTCTCCGTCGATGAAAGCGCTCTGGACATAAGCCACATGACAGGGGTTCTGGGCATCGCGCACGGCGGTACCGGATTGTCGTCAGGAGGCTCGAATGGCCAAATCCTTTCCATAGTGAGCGGATCGCCTGCATGGGTCGCGACGTCGTCGCTTAATATATCGAATAGCGGCGGCGCGGATCTGGGCGCCGTATCGGGGATCATCAAAGCCGACGGATCGGGAAACGTCTCTGCGGCACAATCGGGCACTGACTATGAACTGCCTCTGTCGTTCTCGTTTCCTCTTTCGCGTTCAGCTAATTCTGTCGCGCTTGCGGCGGGATATACGATTCCGCTTCAGGCTTCAACGTCTGAATGGAATGTCTTCCTTCAGAATCCGTCATCACGAATCACCGCCGGAACTCATCTGTCTTGGAGCGGCAACACGTTGAATGCAAGCTTCATAGGCATTACGACGGATGATATACCCGAGGGCACCAATAAATATTTCAGCAACGGCCAAGTCGCTACATATATAAACAGCTCTTCGACAATAGCTCACGCGGCGGGAGGGACTTCGGGCAATCTCCTATCCTGGAACGGCACAGCATGGGTTTCAGTCGCGACGTCGTCGCTTTTCGCCGCGGGAGGAACGTATGAATCGCCACTCTTGTTTTCATTCCCTCTCGCACGCACGGGCGACACCATATCGGTCGCATCGGGCCGCACCATACCTTTGGTCGCTTCGACGACCGAATGGGCGTCGTTCTATCAATCCCCATCGGCGCGCATAACGGCCGGCACGCACTTGTCATGGTCGGGGAACACGCTGAACGCCAATTTCACCGGCATCACCACCGATGATATCACCGAAGGGAATAATAAATTCTATAGCAACAGCCAGGTAGCGTCGTACATTAGCGGCTCGTCAACGATCGCCCATGCCGCGGGCGGAACGTCGGGAAACATATTGTCCTGGAACGGATCGGCATGGGTATCCGTGGCGACTTCGACCCTTTTCACCGTTAATGCTTCGACGACGTGGTCATCAATTACCGGAACGCCGACATCGCTCGCCGGATACGGCGTCGCCAACGGCGCGGCCCTCGATAATCTCGGCGCCGTAGGAACGGCGGGAATGCTGGTCCGCACGGGCGCAGGCACATATGCCGCGCGCACGATCCAGGGCACATCGAACCGCATCACCTTGACGAACGGCGACGGCGTATCGGGCAATCCGTCAGTGGATATCGCGCCGACATATGTCGGCCAGACGTCCATAACGACCCTGGGCACCATAACGGCGGGAATATGGAACGGTACGGCCGTAGACGCGGGCCACGGCGGCACGGGACAGACGACGTATTCGGTCGGCGACATCCTCTATGCATCGGGCGCAGGGACTCTTTCAAGACTTTCCGCGACGACGAACGGTTCGATACTCTCCCTCGTCGGCGGATCGCCAGCATGGGTCGCGACGTCGTCGCTTGGCCTAGCGTCATCGACGGTCGTCTCTCCGGGCCTCGCCGGACAGATGGCATATTACGCCATGAATGGCAGTACCGTCTCGGGCACTTCGACCATGACTATCTCGAGCGCGGGCAAGGTCGGCGTAGGATCGTCCACGCCGAACGATCTGCTCTCCGTCGGCGGCACGGCATCGGTCGTCCACCTCAAAGGCCAGGGCGGAACGCCGAGCGCGTCAGCAGGCGCGGCCCTCACCCTTGGCTCCGGAGGTTCCGTCGTGGTGCGCGGCACGGACACAGCGGGCGAGATCACGTTCACGCTGGGTTCAGGAGGCGTCCTGGGATTGGGGGCGCTCGTCACGCTGACATTCGCTACGCCCTATGGCACGGCGCCGTTCGTCGTCCTTACGCCGGCGAGCTCGGCCGCCGCACAGCTCCCTCTCGGCCTTACGGCCCTGAACCTGTACGTGAACTCGAACACGACAGGCTTTACGGTGACCGGCCTTGGCGTGACCATCAGCGGCGCCGCAACGTATAAATGGAATTACATCGTGGTCCAATAACATGAAAACTCTCCGCATCGCGCTCTTCCTAGCCCTTCTCTTCCCTGCATTCGCATTTGCCGCGGGCGGAGGAATAGATCCGTCATATCCGTACGCATGGAGCGAAAAAGCGGGCTGGCTCAATTTCGGGACGAACGAGGGCAATGCCCAAGTGACGGATTCCAAGCTCACCGGATATGTCTGGAGCGAGAATCTGGGCTGGATAAGCCTCGCGCCGACAGGGTCGACATATGTCGCGAACGACGCTCACGGGGACCTGTCGGGATATGCCTGGGGCGAGAGCTCCGGCTACATAGACTTTTCCAACGCGACGATAGACTCGCAGGGATTCTTTCACGGATACGCAAATTCGAGCGTTACCGGGCAGATCAGCCTTAACTGCGACAACACTTCGTCGTGCGGCTCATCTGATTTCAAGGTCAAAACATACTGGCAACCTGCCGCTACGCCTCCGGCGACGCCACCGACAACGCCGACTGGCGGAGGCGGCGGAACAGGCACGAAAAGCGACGTCCCTAACCTGCAAAACGCTCCCCAGAATAATCCGTCGAATCCGGGCCTGTCATCAGGCGTGCTCGCAGCGCCTACGACGATCATCCTTCCGACGGCGGCTCCGCCTGAAGCGCTCGCGGCCGCGACGGTGCTGGCAAAGCGCGGGATCGGCGAACCGACGGCGGCATCTATTCCCCGCTTCCTCTTCGACATCACGCTCGCGATCGATCCCGACCATATAGACGTCGGCGACGACCTCGTCTCGCGCGTCACGTTCACCAATTTCGGCACGGACCGCACTCCGGCGACGATGCTCTTCTCCATCAAGGACGAGTCGGGCGCGACCCGCCGCACCGAGACCGCAACGACGTCCGTCGAAACCCAGATCGTCTATAACAAGCGCATGACGGAGCTCGGCCTCGAACCGGGATCGTACTGGCTCACGCTCGACGTGACGTACGGCACGAGCTCGCGAGAGACCCTGAACGCGCGATTCAACGTCGTCGGCACGGGAATGATGTGCGGCCTCTGGTGGCCGTTCGAATGGCTCGTCGATCATGTCGCCATTCTCGCGTGGTTCGGATGCAGACTGCCCTGGTATCTGCTTATCGCGGCCATCATATCGGCTATTACCTGGTTCATCCACCGCTATTACGGACTAGCGGCCGTAAAGAGGAGAAATCAAAAGAAAAAGTATGAAAACTGGTAAAAGGATCTTTAACAGCCATGCGTCGAAAAGGATCGCTTTGTCGCTCCTCATAGTCCTCGCATGCTCTATTTCATTGCATGCGTACCTGGCGTACGAACAGGCGGCCAGCCTGACCCGCGCGGCGACGCTCGACACCGCCGGAGACAGGCTCGATTCCCTGTCCCGGTCGCTCGAACGGTTCGCCATAGACGCGCGGGACGAAGTAGCCTGGATGTCCGATCTCATCGCCGCCCATGCGTCGGCATCGCCCGTGAGCAAGGCTACGTTCGAAAAGCGCCTCAAAGCCTTCGTCGCCTCTCACCGCGAATACTGCCACGTCTATTACGAACCTATCAAAGGCCAGTCTTTCCGATTCGTCGCCGACGACTATTCAGAGGCCAGCGACTCTATCGCATCGTTCATAGACGAAGAGCCGCAATTCAGGAACCTCCTCGACGACCTGCGGTCATCGAGCAGCACCGACATACAGATATCGGGACTCCTCGACTACACGTTCCCCGACGGCACCAGGACGCCCTTCATCCACATCATGGCTCCCGTCGAATACGACGGCATCGTGCACGGATACCTGGCGCTCACGCTCGACCTCAAATACGTCCTGGACGAAATCCGCGGAGCCGAACGCGTAAACGAAGTGGTATTCCTCGCCGACCATGACGGCAAATTCCTGGCATCGAAGAACGGAAAGGAACTGTCGTCGTATCTTCCCGAGCTCTACCCCGAAGCAGTCGTAAAAGGGCTCTTTTCAGACGAGGCGGCGGGCAATTTCACCGAAGAAGGACGGGTATTCTCGTACCGCCACATCGTCCTTCCCGGCGTTCGCCAGGGGCCTGAAGCCGACAATTACTGGGTGCTCGCGAGCGCGTCGGACGAGCGCGACCTCTTCCACTGGGAGACGCGGCTCATGATCCTCTATGGATTCGCCCTTGCAACATCTCTAACGCTTATAGCCGTAATTGGTAGTATGGTCTTCCGAATCAAGCATGAAAACGACTAAGACAATCATCAGGGCGGCTCTTCTCGCGGCGATATTCGCCGTCTTCGGCGCGGCGTTGGGCGCAGATAAGGCGCGCGCGGCGTCGGTCACCGTCTATGTCCCTGAAAAATATGCGTCGGTCCATGCCGGAGAGCGCCTTTACTTCCAGATAGAGGCGCTGTTCCCGGAAAACGACATGCGCCGCGATTTCCAGATATCGTACCGCGTGCTCGAAGACGGAAAGCCTATCGCCGATGCGGAGTTCGTCAAAGCGATCGAGACCCAGGCGTCGTTCGTTGACTTCGTCATCGTTCCGGAGAAAGCCAAGGCCGGGAGGCACGCGATCGAGGTGCGGGTCTCGAATGCCCAGGTGACGGATGCCAAGGCTTCGGCGAGCTTTGACGTCGAATCTGATTTCAACTGGCTCGTGTTCTATGCGGGCGTGCTCCTGGCAGCCGTCGCGGCCGTCGGGGTCAGCCTATCGCTCGAAATACAATCGCTCCGAAAGAGCGTCGAGAACCGCTAGCCCTGAAGGTCTTTCTTTCGCGCCTCGAATTCTTCCTTGCTGATCTCGCCCTTAGCGTACCGTTCGCGGAGGATATCCATAGAACGATCGCTCCAGACGTTATTCCACGGCCTACTGCCTCGTTTAATGAGCTTGATGATGAATATAACGAATATGATCCAGAAGACGGTATTAAGGACGTTGAAGAAGCCGAACGTAGGATAGTATAGGTACATAATATGTTTAATCTAATAGTCGGACCTACCTATGATACTACGGATGAGCCGCCTATTTCATTTTTTCCATGAAATATGCTAATTTCTTAAAGCATCGCGGCGCGGGCCGCAATAATATTGCCGGATCGTCTAAAGGCAGGACGTCGCTCTCTGAAAGCGAAAATTTTGGTTCGATTCCAAGTCCGGCAACACGAAAAATAGATTTTGTTAAAATACGCCTATGAGCGATATAGAAATCTGCCCGATTTGCCGTCGCCCTTACAGCGACAATAATAAGAAAGTAAAATATCATCTCCAGTACGAACCGGAATCGATGTTCATCTACGCCTGCGCCTCTTGCAATCAGGCAGAATATCTCTCACGACACTGGCGACGGCATCTTACTCCCTGGCAGTGGTATAAAATAAGGCTGGTAAGAAAATTCGCGCGAGAATACAGGCACATGATCAAGTAGGAGGAAGATTTTACGACTTCTTCACCCTTTCTTTACCCCACCTTCCCTACACTTATCTCGGCCCTCCGGCCCTTATAAGCATCGATTTTATATCAATGAAATTCGTCCCCACTTGGTTCCACGGTATCCTCGATTACGTGGCAGGCATCGCCCTTATCCTCGCCCCTAACATATTCATGTTCTCCGGCATGGGAGGCCCGGCGGTCGTGATCCCGCGAACGCTCGGCGTCGGCCTCATCATATATTCGCTCCTCACGAACTATGAATGGAGCGTCGCAAAGATCATCCCGATGCCCGTCCACTTGCTCTTCGATTTCATAGCGGCGGTAGTCCTAGCCGCATCGCCCTGGATATTCGGATTCTCGACCGGACCGATGAACGCATGGATGCCGCACCTCGTTTCGGGCATCATTGTCATCGCGCTGGTCGCCGTATCGAAGACCCATCCGGACCCGATGAGGATGATGAGGAGCATATAGCGTGGAAGAGACTATCAACCTCGTAGACGGCACGGGCGCGAGGATCGGCGGCATCGGAAAACTGCGAGCGCACCAGATCGGCAGCCTTCACGAAGCGTTTTCGATATTCGTATTCAACTCCAAGGGCGATATCCTGCTACAGAAACGGCACCCGGCCAAATATCATTCCGGCGGGCTTTGGACGAATACGTGCTGCAGCCATCCGCGTCAGGACGAGGATATCGAAACCGCCATCCATCGGCGCCTTCGGGAAGAGATGGGCATAGATTGCCGCCTCCAAGAAGCGTTTTCATTCGTATATAAGGTAAGGCTCGACCGTGGCCTTACCGAACACGAATTCGACCATGTCTTTTTCGGCGTCTCGGACGACGCTCCCCGCCTTCATCCTGAAGAAGCGTCCGATTATCGGTGGATAGGCTTGGACGACCTCGTCCGCGACGTCTCGAATGACCCGGAAAGATATACTGCATGGCTCTCTATCATCATTCGCGAGCGTGCCGGCGACATCAAGGACTTCGTCCGTGATACTATAGACGCATATGGAAAAAATAACCGTACAAACGATCGTCAAAGCCGATCCAAAGACCGTGTGGGACGCTTGGAACAAGCCTGAACACATCAAGAACTGGGCATTCGCGTCGAAGGACTGGATGTGCCCTGCCGCGACGAACGACCTGCGCGTCGGCGGCAGGTTCGTCACGACCATGGCGGCCAAGGACGGATCGGCATCGTTCGATTTCGGCGGCATATACAGCGTCGTCGAAACGGAGAAGGCCATCGCCTACACCATAGACGACGGACGCGCCGTGTCGCTATCGTTCGAGTCGACGGCAGACGGCGTCCGCGTCATCGAGACGTTCGATCCCGAGAACGTCCACCCTGCCGATTTCCAGCGCGCGGGCTGGCAGGCCATACTCGATAACTTCAAAACATATGCAGAAAATCTATCCGTGTCTGTGGTTCGATAACCAGGCTGAAGAAGCGGCCAATTTCTATGTCTCCATATTTAAAGAGAACTCCAAGATCCTCGACATCGCCCGCTATACCGACATCGGTCCCGGCAAGCCAGGCTCGGTCGTCACCGTCACATTCGAATTGAATGGCCAGAGATTCATGGGGCTGAACGGCGGGCCGGTATTCAAAATGAATGAGGCTATTTCGTTCGTCATAGACTGCAAAGATCAGGCTGACGTGGACTATTATTGGGACTCCCTGGTCAAAGGCGGCGCCGAAAGCCAGTGCGGCTGGCTCAAAGACAGATACGGCCTCTCGTGGCAGGTCGTCCCGGCCATGATGGAAGAATTGATGTCCAAGGGCAACGAGAAAAAGAACGACGCCATGATGAAAGCGATGCTCGGCATGGCGAAATTGGACATCGCCGCGCTCCAGAGGACGTACGACGAAGCATAGGCGGACAAATTTCTCGCCCTCTTCTGCTATAATCGGTTGATGAGGAAGAGCTTCGTCAAAAATTGGATAAAGACGGCATGGATCGTCCTCGCGATCGTAGCCGTCGTGCTCGTTTCTTTATGGATCGTAAAGCTCGTAGGCCGCGCAAAAGCGTCCTCTGACGCCCAAAACGCTTCCTATATCGTCGAAGGCGCTTTGGTGAAGCTCGCAAACGGCCTCGCGACGGTCGAGACGTCTCCCGGTTCAGCGACCAAGACCACTGTCCGCTATTTCGGCAATGACGCCAAGGGCGATCTGAACGGGGACGGCCGCGCCGATATCGCATTCATCCTGACGAGCGATTCAAGCGGAAGCGGCATGTTCTATTACGCCGCCGTCGCTTTGGGATCCGAAAGCGGCTATCGCGGCACTAATGCGGTATTCCTCGGCGACCGCATCGCGCCCCAGACCACCCAGATCCGCGACGGCATCGTCATCGTAAATTATTCTGATCGCAAGCCTGATGAGCCGATGACCATATCTCCTTCCGTAGGAAAATCAATGCGCCTTCACGTCTCTGACGGCAAGCTACTGGAAACAAAGTAATATAAAACACCCCAGGGCCTGGCGGGGTGTTTTATATTACTTTGTTTCCAGTGTTTTACTGCCAGACAGCGAGCATCGCGCCGATGATCGCCATATAGACGAGAAAGTACCCTGTATTGATCCAAAACAGCGTCCACGGCTTTCCTTCCCATCCGACATGATTGAGCGCCGGAGGAACGACGAAACCGAGCCAGTTCCAGAACGCGGCGAACAAGCCGACGCACGCTCCCGACATGTTCAGATACGACGCCCCGAACGTGATGTTATGGATGAGCGCAAATGCCATAAAGAGCGACCCGACGACGGACATGACCATCGGCCTCACCATGACGGAGAACGGAGGCTTTTCCGCAGGCATAGGGATCCCGGTGAGAGTCATCCACTTCTTGCCGAAAAGAGGACCGTACCAGAGGAAGCCGAGCGCCACCGATATAACGGCCGCGACTAAAAGCGCCGCGTAATTAATAGGTACTGCTGCCATAAAAATGGATTAACTTGTAACCTGTCTATTATACTCCACTCTGCATCTGGGCAGACCGGTCTTTGGCAAGATACGCATCGAGCGTCCAGGCATCTTTGCCGTTGAGCCAGACCGCGATAGCCGCGATAGCCAAGCCGAAATCGCGCACGCCGGTCGCATTGTATCCGACGAGCGTAGCGATATGGACCATATGAAGCGCCAAAATGAATCCGGCGATGCGAGTAAAGAACCCCAAAAGAAGCGCCGTTCCGAATACGATCTCGATCGCGCCGTTGATATGGACCAGGGTCTCGACGCTCACAGGCGACATCGAGACGACCCATTCGGGCACGTATGCCGTCCACGCGACGGTATCGATGAACTGGCTCGATCCGAACCAGAGAAATACCAACGCCATGCCTATGCGCAATATCGTCGGAGCCAATGCGTAGAGTTTGTTCATATATTTTTACTTAAGTATACCGCGCCGGGCCTTTCTAGGCTTCGAAGAAATCTCCCGGAAAATTATGTGATCTAACAGCTGAACGGTCAGCGAATACGACAGCGTACTCGAAATCGTATTTCGCCAGCTTCTCCGGCCCCACAAAGAAGAGTGCCGTCGAAAGCGCATCGGCAAGAAGCGTCGTATCGGCAACGATCCAGAGGGCGAGAATGTGTTTCGGCGATTCGGCCGTCTGCGGATTGATGATGTGATGGAACCTGTCCCATGCGCGCCTATTACCTGCCGATCCGCATATGCATTTCCCTCCCTTTAGCTCTCCGACACCGATGACCTGTTTCGTGTCCGTCGGATTTTCCAATCCGACGCGAAGCGGCGCAGCGCCCCGATACGCGATATCGCCGCCCGCGTCAACAGAATAATTCTGGATACCGAAACCGCGGATGACTTCGGCGACAATATCGACGAGATATCCTTTGCCTAAAGCGCCGAAATCCAAAAGCACGGGCTCCTTGATCCTGATCATCGGGTGTTCATATTCGATGACATCCTCCCACGGCTTAGCACGGGCGATATCCGCTCTCGGACGCAGAGTATACGCCGCGTCATATCCCGCATCCGAAAGCGTCTGGCCGACCAGAGGCGTCACAAGCCCGCCTGAAATGTCATAGAGTTCTCTATAGAGCGAAAGCATGGGCAAAGCATCGTCAGGCAGACGATACTCGCCCGCTTTGCGTGACATCTCAGCGACCAATGAATCGTCTCTGAACCGCGAATACGCCTTATCAAAATCAGAGATGCGCGTACGTATAGCGTCGAGGAGCGCCTTTTCCCTTTCTGGAGAGAGATCTTCCGGAATATATATGGCCCACGAGGTACCTATGGCTTCGAATGTAAATCTCGATGCCATGAGCCGCACGATTTACGCCGCCGCTTCAGCCTTGATCTCGGTGACCGCGCTGTTGAAACCCTTCGGAGTGAGAGACGACCCCGATACCTTGTCGAGCTTTACCGTATCTATGTTCTTGCCAACAACGAGAGCCTTGAAGCCAGAGATGAATTTGCCCTGGAACATGATCGACTGCGGAATAGTCGCATTCGATACGACCGAAGCGTCGGTGATGACGTCGTTCTTGAGCACGAGCGTCACATCAACCGATTCGAGGCCGCCTGGCGACTGATAGGTGCCGCGGGCGCTATATGTGCCGTCCTTGTATCTGCCGGTTCGGGGTATATCTTGCGCTGCGTCAGAAGGGTTTTCAGCGACGACGGGCGTAGACGAAGCCTCGGTATCGGTCAAGGCACCCGCTTTGCCTCCTGATCGCGATACATAGGCGAAGATAGCGCCTATAAGTGCTACAAAAGCTACGAGGCTGATAACGAACTTGGTGCCGTATGTTTTCATATGCCTGTAATACGCTCTATCATCGCATATCGGTGCAAAGCCCGCCAATATGCGTATACTAATACTTATGACCATACTCCCGTATCTCGGCGTTATCGGCGGCGCCTGCTCTCTGGCAGGCTATGCACCATACGTCATAAAGATAATAAAGGGCGAAGCGCCGCCTGAGCGCGCCTCGTGGCTCGTCTGGACGCTTTCGAGCCTCCTTATACTCATGAGCTACTATGCTCTCGGCGCCCGCGCAACCATATGGGTTCCGGCGGCGTATTTCCTGGGTTCAAGCGTCATCACCGCCCTTTCTTTCAAATACGGCCGCCAGGGCTGGGGGACGCTCGAAAGGCTCATACTCGTCGTCGTCGCCATATCTTCGATCCGATGGTTCCATTTCGACACGCCGTTCGTGGCGCTTACTCTCACCCTTATCATCGGCTTTATCGGCTATATCCCCGTCATGTGGAGGGTCTACAGCAATCCCATGACCCGCGAAGAGCTTGATCTCGAAGGCTGGACGCTGTTCTTCGTCGGCTCGGTCCTGAACCTGGCGGCGGTGCCGATATGGGACCTCTATATCGCCACGCTTCCGGTACTCATGGTCGTCATGAACGGGCTTATGTTCGGCCTGGCCATGAGAAATGCCCTTATCCAAGAAAGACAGGCTAAACGAGCAAAAACCGAATAAAAATGACAGAGAAAACTATAGCGATATATCACAAAGACTGCAGCGACGGCACGACATCGGCGGCGGTCGTTTCGAAAAAATATCCCGGCGCGCTTTTGTTCGCCATGAGCCATGGCGCGACGGCTGAAGAGATCGCTGAGCTCATCGCCCAGACGACGCCACGCGACCGCGTCCTGACCGTGGACTGCGTCATCGGCGCAAAAGAATTTTTAGCCGCCGGTCGCAAGGTCACGTCGATCGATCACCATGCGAGTGTTCGCGACGAATATATGGCCCTCGCCGCGCAGAATGAGAACTTCACCTATGTATTCGATAATTCGAAATGCGGATCATCGTTGTCCTGGTCATATCTCTTCCCCGGCGAGAAAGTCCCGGAACTCATCACGTACGTCGAAGACTTCGACCTCTGGAACTGGAAATACGGCGACAAGACGAAATATGTAGCGAGCTATCTCTATCCCCTTTCGAATAGACCCGAAGAAGTAGCCGCGCTTTTGAACGGCTCGCTCGACGCTGCCATAGAAAAAGGCCGTATCATCAGCGAATACGGGGATTTTATGATCGCCCACGCGATAAAAGGCACCGAGCCGGTGGACCTTCTGATAGGCCAGCATACGGTGCCTTTCTATAACATTACGGCCTACAAATCGGAGAGCGGCAATATCTTGTCGAAAGAACGCGACCGCGCCGTGGGCTTGTTCACCATCGAGGCGCACCGGGTGAAGATCAGCTTTAGAAGCCTTGATTCGCATACGCCGTCGGCTCTCGATATCGCGGCCATCCTCGGCGGAGGCGGCCATCGCAATTCCTCCGGCGCGGCGATGGCGCTCGACGCCTTCATGAAAGCGATCAGGAAGCCGTAGCCCTGCGCTTCGCGGAGCGACGCTTACGACACCGGATTCCTGCCTTGTATGATCCTGATGAGGAACATTATGACGGCGACGACGAGAAGGACGTGAATGAATCCTCCGACGGTATATGACGTTATGAGACCGAGAAGCCAGAGGATGACGAGGAGCGTTGCTATGGTTACGAGCATACGTTATGGATTATCGCTTATAAGCTCGTTTTTAATACGAAGGCCTTTGCGTAAAGGTTACGCGAATGATAAAAGCCTCCGAGAGGAGGCTTTTATCATCGCTCATGCCGTGTAAAGTATCGGCATTGGAAAGAATAGGTCTTTCCGCGAGCGTGATTCCCTTGCAGCACTATTTTTGATCTTTTGAGATTATTTGTTGAAAGAACGCCTTCTGCATGTAATACGTAGGAGATGCCGAAAAGTGTCCTGTACAAATCCTCAGGCCTGTATCGTACTACTGTCTACTGCTTCACAGGCATGGACGTCGACGCCATGCGCATCGGCCGGATATCAACCGATCGGGCAGTGACGCTGCCGTCTTGGTTCTGGGAACCCGTTATCATTACGTTCGCGCCGACGGAAATATCTGCGATCGACCCCGCCACGCTTTTCATGACCTGAGTCGAACCGCCGACGAATACGATCTTCGATCCGCCGTCCTGAAGCTTTACCGTAACCGACTGGTCGTCTTTGGAAAGGACCGTGCCGGTGACGAATCCTCCGCCGGCACCCATTCCGCCCGCGCGGAAGGCCGTACCCGCTCCGCCGGCGGTATTAAACGAAGCCGCGCCTCCCGAACGCGCCATCGAGCCGTTCGCTCCCATGGAGAAGCGCATGTTCATTCCTTTAGGAGCCGCATGCGCCGCATATGCGTATCCTCCATAGAAGAACGCTCCTGCTATAACGACCGCGCCGATAATCATTTTATGCGAGTTTTTCACGTATGTAGTGTTCTTAATGCCTTTTAATACCGTCACGAAAGCGCCGAGATTATTCATATCGGAGCGCTTCTATCGGATTCAGATCTGCCGCCCGACGCGCCGGATAGTATCCGAAGACGATCCCTATCGCCGCAGACACTCCGAATGCGAGGAGCACCGAGGAAAGCGATACCGACGCCTGCAGGACGCCGAACGACGTCAAAGCGAACGCTATCGCCCACCCCAGCGCGACCCCGATCGCCCCTCCGAGGAACGTGAGGACGATCGCTTCGGCGAGGAATTGATAGTTGATATCTTTCTTCTTCGCGCCGATAGCCTTGCGAAGGCCGATCTCGCGGGTACGCTCGGTCACCGTGGTGAGCATCATGTTCATGATGCCGATGCCTCCCACGACCAACGATATGCCCGCTACGGCGGCAAGGAGCATAGTGAAAGTGCTCGTCACCGATGATGCGGTAGCCACGATGTCCGCCTGGTTCAAGACCGTGAAATCGGCCGCGGCCGGGTCGGATATTTTATGCCGGACGAGGAGTGCACCGGTCACCTCGGTCTGCAGGTCGCTCATCGATTTGGCGTCTACGGCCTGGACGCTGATCGTCGTCGCATAGGTATCACCTGCCAGATATCGCGCCGCGCTCATGAAAGGGATGAAGATCATGTCGTCCTGGCTGCCGAAGCCGCTGCCGCCCTTTGATTTGGTGATGCCGATGACGGTGAATTGAATGCCCTTGATGCGGATGATCTGCCCTACCGGGTCCGACCCTTCTCCGAACAGGTCGTCGCGCGCCGTCGGGCCGAGGACGGCGACTTTTGCTATAGATTTGTCCTGTTCGTCGCTGATGAAATCGCCTGTTTCCACCTGGACGTTCCTCACGCCCGGATAGGAAGCCGTGACGCCGACAACGGACGTGTTAGTGTTCGTCCCTTTTGCTGTGACCTGATAGCGGCCGGTTATTTCCGGAGCGACGGCTTTGGCGAGCGTTAGTTCCGTCGCGAGCGCGTCGGCGTCTGCGCGCGTGAGCGTCCTCGACGCCCCGCGGCCGACGGAGACAGCGTAGCCCTGCGTCCTCTGGAATCCAGGCATGACCATGACGAGGTTCGAGCCGATTGACTGGATGCTCGATTCGATGGAATTCTGGGCGCCGGCGCCGATAGCCGTCATGGCGATGACGGACGCGATGCCGATGATGATTCCGAGCATGGTAAGGCCCGTGCGGACTTTGTTCGCCGAAAGGGCCGTATGCGTCTCTTCGATGAGGTCTATGGCTCTCATATATTTGCCTTACGACGCTTATGGTCCGACGTATCGCTCTCTATCTTGCCGTCCCTGATGAAAATGATCCTTTTGGCATGTTCGGCCACGTCATGCTCGTGAGTGATGAGGACGATGGTGCGGCCCTCTTCTTCGTTCAATTTCTGGAACGTGCCCAAAACGACTTCGCCCGTGCGGGAATCGAGGTTTCCCGTCGGCTCGTCGGCCAATATGAGCGTCGGATCGTTCACGAGCGCGCGGGCGATGGCCACGCGCTGGATCTGGCCCCCCGACAATTCGTTCGATCGGTGGCTGAAATGGCTTTCATTGAGCCCTGCAGATATGAGAGCTGTCTTGGCGCGCGCTTCGCGCGCGCCCGGCTCTTCCCCCGCATAGACCAAGGGCAGCATTACGTTTCGCAGGACCGTCGTACGCGGCAACAGATTGAAAGCCTGGAATACGAAGCCGATCTTGCCCTTTCGGATATCAGCGAGCTCGTCATCGGAAAGCGTCGATACGTCCTTTCCATCGAGGAGATAATGCCCTGAAGACGGAGTATCCAAGGCGCCCATGATATGCATGAGCGTGGACTTGCCGGAACCGGACGGGCCCATGATGGCCACGAATTCGCCGTCCTTGATCGTAAAATTCACACCTTTCAGGGCCTGAAACGCGACGTCGGTGCCTTCAGAATACGTTTTGGTGACGTTCTTTATCTCGATCATGGTGTTAGATGCCGGATGAAGCCCTATCGGCTGAATTGGACCGCTCGAAACGTCCCTCCCGCGGCCGCGCCGGCATTGCCGCCCGCGCGCGATCCGCCGATGCTGTTCAATATGGTCGGGGTCGTCGATCGGGTCGCGCCGGACGACGTGACGGTGCGTGCGACGATCTGTTCGCCTTCGGCGAGGCCTGACGCGATCTCGACCTCCGAATCATTCGAACTGCCGATGGTTACGGGGATATTCGTCGGAGCCTCGTCAGGAATGATTCCCTGCGCCCCCTCGGCCGCGTCATATGTCGTCGGAAGTATCTGGACGTATGAGACTCCGCCTACGGTCTTGACCGCTCCTGACGGGACCAAGAGCACGTCCTGCTTCGCGTCGGTAACGATGCTCGCATTCACGGTCATGCCCGGCTTCACGCGGTCGTCGACGGAATCGAATGCGATCTGGACGCTGTACGACACGACGCCCTGCGACACGCTGCCGACGAGGTCCACGTTCGAGACGTGCCCAGCGAGCGTCAGGTCTTCGATGGCATCGAACGTGAGCGTCGCTTTGTCCCCTTTCGCGATCTTGGCCGCGTCGATCTCATTGAGCGATATGTTCACCATCTGTTCCTTGGTGACGAGAGTCGCGATTTGGGAGCCGTTATTTGCCTTGTCGCCGTTCTTGGCGATCACTTTTGCCACGAGCCCGGAGAACGGCGCCTTGACGCGATGGTCGGCCAGCGCTATCTGTGCGTCGGAAAGAGACGATTCGGCCTGGCGGACCGAAAGCTCGGCCGATTTCATGGAGAGGCTCGCTGACGTCCCTGCGGTCTTTGCGTTGTCTATGGCCGAGAGCGCGTTGGTGATGCTCGAAGAGTCGCTATTGACCTTATTGACATATGACGATACCGCGGACTTGTCGCTCGTGAGCACCGAAGGTACGGCCGAGAGCTTGCCTTCGACATAATCGAGCGTGCTATACGTGCCGGAAAGCGAGCCGAGGAGCTTTTTCAGGATGACGTCCGTCTCGTCGAGGAGCGCGACGATCTCTTCTTCGGAGGACGTCTCGGAGATGTTCTTGTAGCGGAGAAAGTTCGCCTGGTATTCATTGCGCGCCTCGTCAAATGCGGAACCCGCCTGCTCTTTATATGTGACCGCCGCCGCGTCTACTTCGTTCGCGAGCTTTATGTCGGAGAAATACGGAGAATGCGACGGCGTGTAATAGAGATCATTCAAACCGGAGAATATAGCCGGAAGATCGATGGATGTCGCGACGATAGCGTTGTATCCCGCCTGATATGCTTTGGCGACGTCAGAGACGGTCGACGATGCGGACTGGTTCTCGGACTCCTTTACAGCCTTGTCATATGCGACGCGGGCATTTTCGAGAGCCAATTCGGCATTGTCCACGGCGCGAGACGCGTCCGCCGCTTCTATGGTCGCAAGCGTCTGGCCTGCGACGACCTGATCGCCGTCCTGAACCAGGACCGACGTGATATCGCCTGACGCATTGCTCGTCACCGTCACCTGGTTCTGGGCAGCGACCTGGCCCGATCCAGAAACAGACGAGATGAGCGTGCCCTTCTCCACGTTCGCGAGGACGTATTTCGTCGCCGCGGACGCGGGCGATGCATGGCGGTATACGCCATAGCTGACGGCTACGACGGCGACAGCCGCCACTCCGGCCATTATCTTATGGGCTATGATCCAGGTTTTTATTTTTTTCATGATTAGCGAGGAAAAGACTGTATGGTCTGAACGCCCTGGACGCTCATGGTCGCGGGCATGATACGCACGAAGCGGGCCTGAATGGTTCCGGCCTGGTTCGGCTCGCCCAATACGACGGTGAATTGTTCAGGCCGTATATCGGACGACGATGCGGTCGCCCTGAACATGCGGACGACCGTGTTTCCGTCGATAGTGACGGTCTGCTCGCGGTTATCAGGGCTCGCGACGACGAAGGTAGGAAGCGACACCGATACGATTCGGCCCGCTGTGCCGTGGCTCGCAGAGAATTCGTCTACGGGAAAGCCCGTCGTTAGCGACGCGACGCCCGTTTCAGGGCCTTGGACCATCCGAAAAAATCTATCGCTCGATCGGTACGAGAACGAAGCTTTGTGGTAGCCGACAGACACGCCCGCCTGGAATACGAGGAGCGTCGCTATGACTCCGACAAGCACGAGCGCGATGCGCCGGCCTTTGGTAGGACCTGAAAAGACCTTGTCCCATATATCGTCGAATCTCTTATTGATCGGTTCGTTCATAAAATTTAAGCAACGCTGTTAAAGTGGCGGGCAAATCTGACCGAAGTCATGACCGAGCCTACGGCCACAAGGCCGGCGGCAAGGACGAGCGCGATGCCGAATGCGGGAAGAGATTCGAGCATGGAAAGAGAGAGCTCTTTTGAGAAAGCGAGGACGTCGGTTCCGTCAGAGAAGATAAGAGAGACGTACTGGATAAAGCCCGATGCGGCTACTGCCTGATAGACATATGCGCACGATGCGACGAAGCCTGAAACAGAGACAAGCGCAAGGCCGGCAAGGCCGGAGAATCGGAATATCCATGCGCGGCGCTCTATGACGGCTACACGCGCGCGAACGGACTCGCGGAGAGATCCCGGAGCTTCGATATTCGCTATTCCTGAGAATGGACGGCTCTGTAGTGCCATGACATGTATACGTTAATTTCAGCGATTTTGGTGCGGTCCCGGCCTGCCGGCGAGCTTTGATCCGAGTTTAATCCTTAGAGCCGCTATAGCTCTCCTGTAATGGCTTTTAACGGTATTAAGGGGCTTTCCCAAGGCTTCCCCCGCCTCGTCGAACGTCATGCCCTCCACGTCATGGAGCATGACGACAGCCCTCTGATTCGGCGTCAGGGTTTCGATGGTCTCTTCGAGGAGCTCGGCGAATTTCCTGCGGTCGAATCCTTCCGGAATATCTATCGATTCGTCAGGGATGCTTTCCCCTACGTCGCCGGCATCGTCCGATTGGATCGAAGAGAATGCGCGGTCTTTCTTCTTGCGAAGGAGATCGAACGTCGCGTTCCGGGCGATAGCGAATATCCACGGCGAGACGTTCCTGCCCGCTTGATATTTCTTCCGATTCTTCCAGACCTTGATGAACGTCTCCTGCGCGGCATCGGCGGCGGTGTTCGCGTCGCCCGAGAGGCGCAAGACGAATGCATAGATGCGATCGGCATAGCGACCGACCAATTCGTCGAAAGCGCGAGTATCGCCCGCCTTTGAAGCGCTCATAAGATCAATGTCGGAACGTTCCATGCGCGGTCATTGTACGCTCTTACCGAGAAGCACGCAAAATGCATACAAAGAACGCCCTAGGGCCTGGGGCGTTCTTTGTATGCATTTTGCGTGCTTCCTAATAAGCGGCGGTCTCTGATGACGACGCGCTGACGTTTGCGTCATAGTGAGCCTTCATAGTGGTTCGCACCGCATTCACGAGCCGCGCCTTCGCGGATGAAGAGAGCGTCGCAGAAGCTTCGCCTCGGGCGATGACGCCGGCAGTGGTATCTATGTCGTTCTTGAAGTCCACGGCCGTGTCGTCTTTGACGAAGAGGCCGTACCACCACGGATAGTCGACGCTCACATCTCCTGCCGCGTCGACAGTCGCCTTGACCGTAGCGGTCACGGGGATGACGCCGAGCACCTTGGCAGGCTCATGGTACCAGACAGAGACATAGTCGTCGCCCGTCGATATCTTGGCCACATTCTCGTCGGCCATGACGAGAGCCTTAGAATAGGTCTCGAAATCAGCCTGCGAAGTGACGTTCGCAGGAGCTATGTATTCGGTCGTAGTCGCCTTCGCATCGCTTCGCGAAACGGCGAACGTCTCGATGTGGGCCGAAGGCGCGTTCGCCGAAGCGCCGGCGGTGACCGTGCCGCCTACGGTCACGCCAGACGAAGCATTGCCGCTCGTATTTGACGAGCTCGATGCGACCCCGCCGACGTTAACGGCCGCATTCGTCCCTGACCCGATATTGATATCTGCGCCCACTCCCGTATTTAATCCGCCCGTTACCTGCGCGGAGACCGGCAGGGCCGCCGCCAAGGCGATCGAAACCGCGGAGTACGCAAATGCCTTTGGTTTTTTCATAAGGTTTTCTTAGCTTGTAAAGGACGCGTCCTTCTTTATAGTGCGTCCTTACGAAGTACTACGAAAAACCTTACGAAATCGTTCCCGGCTAGAGGCGAAGATACTTTCGCACCGCGAGATAGCTTGATATGGCGCCGAGGATGACGCCTGCGCCGAGGATGACGCCCATAACGATCGGCATGTTGTTTATATAATACGAGAACAGGTTGAAGCCGCTGAAAAACGTCGCGGTCACGTTCGATATCCAGAACGTCGCCGGATAGAAGAACAGGAGCGTGATGACGGCTGACACGAGGCCGTACATAATACCTGAAATGATGAACGGACCGCGTACGAATCGGTTAGACGCGCCCACGAGCCTCATGACCGCGATCTCCTCCCTCGCGATATAGATGGCCAGGCGTATGGTATTGAAGACGATGAGGATAGAGATGATCACGAGCGCGAGCGTGATCGCGAGCGCGATCTTGGTTCCGCCGCTTATCATCCTCGTCAGCGTGTCTATCGCCGTCTTGTTCTGGTAATAGTTGATCTTGTCTATGAATGCCCCTCCCTCGCCGCCTTCGGAATCGAGGAACTTGGCGATGCCCTCGTACTGCGACGGCTCCTTGGCCTTGATATTCAAGATGGCGCCCAAAGGATTGTCGCCGAGCTCGTCGAGCGCCTGGAGCGTGATCTGGTCATTGGCGTGGAGCGTCTTGAAATTCTCCAGGGCGTCTTCGCGGGAAACGTATTCGACGCTCGCCACTTCGGGCAACGCTTCGAGCTTCTTCTGAAGGGCGAGGATACTGTCCTCATCGGCGGTCGGGACGAAGTAGACATTCACGTCTACCTTTGCCTTGATCTGATTAAGGGACGAGTTAAGGATAGCG
This sequence comes from Candidatus Paceibacterota bacterium, assembly GCA_035546035.1. NCBI lineage: Bacteria > Bacillati > Minisyncoccota > Minisyncoccota bacterium. The sequence goes on along the minus strand of DASZXC010000008.1, from coordinate 256,858 downwards.
CCCGCGAACATGATGCCGCCGAGCGCGAAGAGCGTGAGCGTCATGATGAGGACCGACGAGAGCGAGACGAAGCCGTTCCTCCAGAATGACACGAAGCCGGATTTCACTATTCGTTTGGTATTGATCCAGAACATGCTGTTGGGTGATTCGATTATATAGCGTATTTGCCTTCCGTGTCGTCGCGCACGACGCGACCTTTTTCCATAGTGACGACGCGGCGGCCGATGTTCTCTATGACGCCCTTATTATGGGTCGTAAGGATGACCGTGGTGCCGAGGTCGTTGATCTTCTTCAATATCTGCACGATCTCGAACGTGTTCACCGGGTCGAGGTTTCCCGTCGGCTCGTCCGCGATGATGAGATCGGGCTGATTGACGATAGCGCGAGCGATGGCGACGCGCTGCTTTTCGCCGCCGGAAAGCTCGTTCGGGAAGTTCCATATCTTTCGGCCCAGATCCACGAGGTCAAGAACGTGAGGCACGTCGGAAGCGATCTCTTCGTCGGTCCTCCCCGCCGCCTCCATAGCGAACGCTATGTTCTCGAACACCGTCTTGTTCGGAATGAGCCTGAAGTCCTGGAACACCGTTCCGATGCGGCGGCGGTATTCCGGCATCTTCTTCCGATGTATCTTGTTCACGTCCGTCGATTCGAACAGGACACGGCCCTTAGTCGGCTTTTCCTCGGCAAGGATCATCTTTATGAGGGTCGTCTTACCGGCGCCCGAATGTCCGACGATGGATACGAATTCTTTAGGCTCGATATGGAGCGATACGTCTTCGAGGGCCACCGAGTCGTCCGAATATACCTTGGTTACTTTATCGAATCTGATCATGCGTAGGCATCTATTCTACCATACTACGCAACGGCCCAACTACAGGTTCTTTTCGGCTTCTATGAACATATCGATGTCTCCGCCCAGAATCGCGTCTACATTGGCGGTCTCCGCGTCGGTGCGGTGGTCTTTGACCATCTTATACGGGTGCAGAACATACGATCGTATCTGATTGCCCCATTCGATATCGGTCGTCTTCGATATCTGCATGCCTTTCTCCTTTGCGATGCGCTCGTCTTCGCGCATTTTGTATATCTTCGCCTTCAATATATCCATCGCACGGCTGCGATTATCGGCCTGGGAGCGCTCGCTCGATACGTGAACGGCGATCTTCGTCGGGATATGGACCAAGCGCACCGCGGTTTCGCGCTTGTTCACGTTCTGGCCCCCCGGACCGGACGATTTGGCGAACTCTATTTTTATCTCTTCGGGAGGGATATCGAGTCTTTCCGTCTTTTCGAATTTCGGGATCACTTCGACCAGAGAGAACGACGTGTGGCGGAGCTTTTTGGCATTGAACGGCGATACGCGGACCAAGCGGTGCACGCCCGATTCGTTCTTAAGCGTCCCATACGCGCCCTTGCCTCCGATCTCGAGCGTCACGTTCCTGTATCCGCCGCGATCGTTCTGGTTGTCGTGGAGGAACGCGACTGACCAACCCTTTCGGTCGGCATACTTCATATACATCTCAAGGAGCATGCGCGAGAAATCCTCCGCATCGTCGCCTCCGGCACCGGAGAATATGGTAACGATGGCATTTCCCCTTTCGTATTTGTCGGCTTCGGCGATGGCGGCCTTGAGATCGTTCAGCTCCCGCAGCATCGCCTGCGCGCGGTCTTTGTTGTCCCAAAAGGACGCCTCGGTCATGAGAAACTCTATTTCGGCGATGCGCTTTGCCTTGTCGTTCATCATTAAAAGTATAGCATCAGGGCCCTTGCGGGATTCGGTGAAATAAAGAGGGCCGGCGCGATCCGCGCCGGCCCAAGTCCGGGGTTTTTTCGGAAAAATGCCCTCTGGGTGTCGGGCACAAACGTCTTCCGAATGACCGGCCTTCCGCCTCTACCGGGATTTCATGCGAGCACACGGTTCTCCCCGGTCGGCGTGTATGGATAATATATGAATACGCCGGTCTGTCAATCGCTCCTCGGATCCGGGCCTTATTTTGCAAAAAGGGCCGAAATAAACTATAGTAGGCTTTGTCTTTTCGGCTTTGTTTCGAATTGCCGCCAACGTAGCTCAGTCGGTAGAGCACGTCATTGGTAATGACGAGGTCTCCGGTTCGATCCCGGACGTTGGCTCCAGGCGGTCATACATTCCGCCACCTTAGCTCAGCTGGTAGAGCAATACTTTCGTAAAGTAGAGGTCCCCGGTTCGATCCCGGGAGGTGGCTCCGAAAACGCGAGGCATCGTCAGGCGCTATTCGCGGATCTCGCCCCTTCTGAATCTATTCACCAACTCATGCGCCTTCCGGGTAGGTTCCGGCAGTTTATAGCCGCGCACCGTTTCGCGGACAATCGAAAGCGCGTCTTCAACGTCCGCCTTGTATCCCGGAGATATGATCAGAGGATTCGACCGGGCTTTCGATTTCAGGGCATAGCCGATAAGCTCACTCGTCTTTGGATCTGTGACCGGCGTCGCATCGCCGACATTCTTCGGCGCTTCGAACACGCCATAGAGCCGAGACTTCGCGCAACCGATCGTCGGCACGCCGGATACGATACCGAGATGCGCGGCGATGCCCAGCCTTCGCGGGTGCGCTATTCCCTGCCCATCTACGATAATGAGGTCAGGCTTCGCCGAAAGCTTCTCCAAACATCTTATAAGCCCCGGAATCTCGCGAAACGAAAGTAGGCCTGGAATATAGGGAAACTCGACTTTCATTTTGGCGACCGCATGCTCTACAGGCTTCAGGTCAGGATATGAGAGCACGATTATGCCGGCATAAAGCTCGTCGCCGAACCTTTCCAAAGACACGTCGGCTCCAGCTATCGTGCGTATAGGCCGGCGGACAGGTTCGATCCTGACGTCCTTTCGCATCTCTTTTTGCAGCTCTATGGCCTCCTTTGCATTTATCCTCGACGTCATAATATATCTAGTACGACTCTTGTATATAACGCTTTCAGCTCTGAAACAAATCTTCATTCTGCGACGTATACTTATAGGCAACATGAGCACCATACCCCCTGAAATACTCGAGAGGGCTCGAAAAGGAGATATCCTGGCTTTCGAGGAGATCGTTTCGACGTTCGAGAAGCCTTTGTGGAGCTATCTGGTCCGCCTCGTTGGCTCTAAAGACGATGCCGAGGACCTTATCCAAGACACCTTCGTCAAGATATTCAAGCATATAAAGGCGATCGATCCTTCGAAGAACATCAAGTCCTGGATATACACGATCGCGACGAATACGGCATACGACTTTCTCCGCAAGAAGAAGCGCCAGGCCACGACCGAGCTTGACGAAGAGTACGAAACAAAGCCTGATAGCGCGTCGTACTACTCGGTGTCTACAGAAGACAATATCGAAACGAAAGACGTGGCAGCCGCCATAGATCGCCTCAACCTCCTCTACCGGGGGCCGATAATCCTTTATTACAAGGACGGATTCAGCTATGAAGAGATAGCGGACATGCTCTCTATCCCGATCAATACGCTGAAGACCCGATTATCGAGGGCAAAGAAACAGCTGGCGACGTTGCTCGTAAACTATGAATAAAGCCTGCGAATAAAATCACATTACATACATGAACGATCAGGAATATAAATTGACGGACGCGATGATAGAAGCTCTGCCGGAAGAACCCATGCCAGCGCACCTCCACGGAAGGATCATGAAGCGCGTATTTCTGGCCGGATACGGCAAGTATCTCGCCTTCTCGACCGCCGTGCTCTGCCTCAACTTGAGCGTGCTTTCAGTCGATATATACCGAGCGCTCTCGAACGCGTCGGCTGAAGCGGCGCTAAAGACCCTCAGGAACACGTTCGCCATGACGCCGGCGTATTTCGCATCGGCTCTCGAGACGTTCTGGACGATACTCCCTCTCCAGTCCATCGCCGCGACATTCTTCACCATCGCAGTGTCTGCGTATATAACCGTTGTCTTCGTGCGAGTCTACAGGAATCCTCACGGCGTGAAGATCCTGAAGATGTAACGCTAAAATACAATAATAAAACACCCCGCCAGGCCCTGGGGTGTTTTATTATTGTATTTTAGCGTTACTGCGCCGAAGGACTTCCGTCGGTAGAAGAGCCTGGCAAGTTTACTTGGATAGCAGGAGTCTGATCGTTATTCGCAGGCGCGGCAGACGGACGGGACATGACGAACCAGACGATAAAGCCCACCACGATCACGATAAGAATGACGAGGATGGCGTTTGTAGTCGAATTGTCTTCGTTCATATAGTTATTATTTAAAGGTTCATTTCTAGTACGAAAAGGTCCCCTGAAGCGTATTCAGGGGACCTTTTCTAAAAAACAGACTCTGCGCGAGTGACGGGACTCGAACCCGCGGCCTCGTCCGTGACAGGGACGCGCTCTAACCAACTGAGCTACACCCGCAGTGCGCGACTTATTTAATCACAAACCGACTAAAAAATCACGTGTGTCGGGGGTGGGAGTCGAACCCACGACCCCAGGCTTATGAGTCCTGTGCTCTAACCAACTGAGCTACCCCGACATGGGCCCCTGCAACCAAATTTCAGCAGAGATTTGCATACCATATCACGACACAGAGCCTTTTCCAAGGCAAATGGCCCTTTTTGAAAGAAAACGCCTCCTGCTCCGTAATACCTATGTGTCCTTCTAATAGTGATCAGATAAAAGCGCTTCTCCGCCCAGAAGCGCTTTTATAATTTGAAACAATCCGGCCTCGATTTCCTGTAGTATCTGTATAAATAGCTTAATAAAATATGGACAACAACCAAAAGAACTATGGGATGTGGGCAGTGGTCGTCCTCATAGTGATTCTCGTCGGATTAAGCATATATTTCTGGAATACGCGCGGCGCCTCGACGACGCCGAGCTCGACTTCTACGCCTTCAGGAACGAGCATGGTCAATCCGTACGGCACGGCTACGGTCGGCTTGGGTCAGGAAGCGGTCTTTCCGGGCATTACGATCATTCCCCTCTCGGTCTCCGAAGACAGCCGCTGCGCGGCAGGCGTCCAGTGCATATGGGCGGGAACGGTCCGCGTCGTCGTCCGATCGGTATTGGATAGCGGCGGCTCTCAACAGGACGTTATAAGCCTCGGCAGCACGACGCCGATAGATGCATATACCGTATCGCTCATCTCTGTCGAGCCGCAGGCAGTCGCGAGCACCAAGATCGCCGACCAGGACTATCGATTCACCTTCGACGTCCATCAGAATGCGAGCGGCGTGACGCTTCAGGGGAAGGGATAAATACGGCCGATTCGCTACTCTCGAGAATATCTCTTCTTCCTCTCGGGAGTATAGTGCCACCACGGCCTTGCCGGGGCACCGTTCATGAAATCTATGGCGGCCATGTAGGTGTCTAGCACGCATGGGTCTTGAACGGATCCGGTCAGCGCGCACAGACGCTTGTAAAGTGCGAAAGGGTCATTCCCTTTTAGATCCGATGGATCCGTAAGGCCGAGAAGCTTAAAATCAGCGGCCATGGCCGGTCCGATGTTCGGTATATCCTGGAATCTTTTCACTGCCTCCGAATTGCGGGCTTTCATATCAGGTAAGTGTAGCAAAAACCGCCCAGATTTTATCTTGAGCGGTTTTTGCTTTCTTGTTGCGCACCTCGGTCTCGTACTGACTGGGGTCAGACACCGTAAGGATATTTAGGCTCTTTCGGAGGTTTGGGATTTAGGGGTCTCGGTAGGTCAAAAAATATTTTTATTAATAAACAAAGCAATAAACACAACGCCAATTATATATGCCAAAAGTGCAATTATACGTGACCAGTTTTTTAAACTGCGAAAAAACTTGAATACTCTATCGGTCGGAAAGTTGGGCCATGAAAAATCTATTCTGCGAATCCATTCTGTAGCAGAGAAAAGACCCAGCACAGAAGAGAGTAAGGAGATCAAAACACTTATTGCCCCAATGGTTAGCAAATACCTAAAGATAATCAATCTATCCAGGCTTTGAACCAGTGGAATAAGAAGTGAAAAGGTTCCGCCAGAGAGAACTGACCATTTGTTGAAGAAATCTAATTCAACATCTAGACCGTGTTTACGCTTATCTTCAAAGATTTCTCTGCTCATCTTTATTTTTTATCAGAGACAAAAGTCGTGATCAACTCTTGAACTGGAGAGGAAATCTCCATCTGATCCTTAGTAAGATAGCCTGTTGAATCGGCAGCAAACATAGCAGGGGCTGCTTCTTTCAATAAGGCAGCCTTAATATCTAAATCGCCATTTCCCGAAGTGATGAAAGCCTCAAGTGTTTCAGCGACATTTGCCCTATGTTTGTTTGACTCAATGAGATGATTAAGAACATTGAAGTTCCTAACGCAAAATCGAAGTATATAAAAGCTAATAGCAATCAAGAGGACGCTGAAAATTGTGAATTCTGTTTTTATATTTACATCACTTGCCTGTATTGACGTTACATATATGTAGAAAAGTAGACCTGCGACGATTGCAAGCAAAATTGAGAAGATGATTATGGCCTTGAACCACTTTGCAACTCTTGTTTGCGATCTCTCTGCCGCTTCTCTAAACACCTGAGAAAGATACTTGCTTGAGACTATTCCGGCTTTCTTTGATACTGATTCCTCGTCTTTTTTTATTCTAGACAAACGATCATTCAACTCTTTCTCAATCTTCCTTGCGTTAACAACAGCCTGTTGAAGATCCTTCTGTGTTCTATCATCGAGTTTTACCTGCTGCCGGAGATAAATTAGTGAGTTTCTTGTTTGCTGAGCAAAAGAGTTCTGATAGAAACTCTTTATACTATTCTCAATGTTATCTCTCGTCTGTTTTGGATTCCCCTGACTAAGAGTAAAGCTCTGTATTTGCTGAATATAGTTGTTATATGTATTAACAGCGTTAGTGATCTGATTTATCTCGCTATCAGTGAGATATTGCTTGTAGTCCAAATCTTCAAGCTCAACAACATCGGATTGCATCTTTTCCAAGATCGGAAGTGATACAGAAAAAGTTAGATCGCCGAAGTTCGGATTAAGGCAAATCTTTTTTAGATCTACCCCTCTTGGAGTATTTGGATATTTCTTAGTTACATCTTCCATTGATCTTGGCCACGAATTATGACGTAAGTCTAGCATACATCTTGATAACCGTACTGTTTTCTAAAAACAAAAAGCACCCTTTCAGGTGCTTTTTGCCTGTTCGACCCACTTTGATAGGCCTCACTGACTTGTTGCGGGGGTTGGATTTGAACCAACGACCTTCAGGTTATGAGCCTGACGAGCTACCAGGCTGCTCTACCCCGCGATATTGGACCTCCAGTAGTACTACGTCCCTAATGCGAGGTAAGGACAATTATACCACCTGTGAAAGTTAGAATCAAGGGGTATCCTGCGGCCGACCTTAGCCCTATATATGATAGAACTCGCTGAAAACCTGCTTGTAGAGGTCTATGACCTGCTTGGCTTCGCGCTCGTTCAGCTGATAGTCGGTTCCCTGGTGGGCTATCTGGTTTCGCACCTTATGCGCCGTCCAGGCCTGCTCGATAGTTAGGAAATCGCCCTTTTGGACGCCCTTCAATTTGTCCCCGATCGAATCGCCCTGATAGCCCTGCTTTTCCAAAATGTCATCGAGCATAATATCCGCCTCGAGGATCGCGAGCCTCCAGTCCGACGGATTGTTCGAATTGATATGGGTCAGGACCTGATGCCAGCGCTTGCTTAGATCTTCGTCGTGATGCTCTTCAGGGGCGGTCGCCTTCAGCTTCCTGGCTTCGAATTTTTCCTTCTCTTCCTTCCCTATCTGGCGCAGGCGCATGTGTGAATAGAGGATGACGAAGAATATGAAGAGCGAGACGATGATCGCGATCGGCTTGATGAGGTTTATGTAATGGATGATCCAGTTGAGGATCGCGATGATATCGAAGTTCTTGAAGAAGTCGACGATACGGAGGTATATGTATTCGACGTTGAGAAATGTGACGCTGTCCATGGGATGTGTGCTCCCTTTATTCTACCTCGCCGAGGAATTTCTTGCCGAGGGCGAAAAGGACGTCTTCGCGGCGCATATCGGCGAGGAGCTGGATGCCTATCGGGAGCGATTTGCTACCTTCGTTTTTGACGCCTGCGGGAATGGATATGGCCGGCACGCCGACGAGGTTCGCCGTGACGGTGAATATGTCCTCAAGATACATAGCGACCGGGTCCGAGACCTTCTCCCCTATCTTGAACGCAGGGGCGGGAGCGGTCGGGATGAGGATGGCATCTACAGATTTGAACGCGTCAGCGAAATCGCGCTTGAGGAGCTCGCGCACGGCGGATGCTTTGTTGTAATAGGCATCGTAATAGCCGGAGGAAAGCACGTAGGCGCCGAGCATGATTCGGCGGCGCGCTTCGCGGCCGAAGCCTTCGCCGCGCGAGAGAAGGTAGTCTTCAAGAAGGTCTTTGCCGTCCTTGTGGAATCCGTATTTTACGCCGTCGAAACGCGCAAGGTTCGTAGATACCTCTGCAGGCATGAGGACATAGTAGACGGCGAGAGAGTATTCGATATTCGGAAGCTCGACGTCGCGGATCTCATAGCCCATGCTGCGGAATCTCTCGACGGACGCTTCGAAGGCGCGCATGACTTCGGGATCGATGCCATCACCCTTGAGGAAGTGGCGCGGAATGCCGATGACCAGCCTCTTCGTCGCCGGCTTTTCAGGCATCGGGTCGATAGAGGTCGAGTCATAGCGGTCTTTTCCCTTCATAGCGTCGAAAAGGATTTCGGCATCGGCGACGGTTTTTGTCAGAGGGCCGATGATATCGAGGGACGAGCCCATAGCCATGAGGCCATGGCGCGAGATAGAGCCATAGGTCGGTTTAAGGCCGACCACGCCGCAATACGACGCGGGCTGGCGGACCGAGCCGCCGGTGTCAGAGCCGAGCGCAGCCAGGGCTAGGCCGCCGCCTACGGCGGCAGCCGATCCTCCCGACGATCCTCCCGCGACCCTCGCGAGGTCATGAGGGTTCTTAGTCGCCCCGTACGCAGAGTTCTCCGTCGAGCCGCCCATGGCGAATTCATCCATATTCGCGCGACCGATAAATACGACGCCCGCTTCCTTCAATTTCTTGATAGCCGTCGCATCATAGGGAGCTACATAGCCTTCGAGCATCTTCGACGCGGACTGCGCGCGCCTGCCTTCGATCATAATGTTGTCTTTCACCGCGATAGGGATACCAGCCAGCGCGTTTTCAGCCGAGACCTTCTTCTGCGCCTCGTCAGCCTGTTTCATGACGTCTTCATAGACCTCGAGATACGCATGGATATCGGCGTCTTTTTTCTTGATCTCCTCCAAATATGCTTTGGCGAGGTCGCGCACGGTGAAATCGCCCCGTACAAGAGCTTCATGCGCTTTTTTGATGGTGAGATTGGCGATATCGATCATATTATTGCGATCCGCCGAGTATCTTCTTCACTTTGACGAAACTCCCCTCTTTCGTCGTCTCGCGCCGCGGAGCGAGAGCGACCAGCCTGTCGGTGAATTCGCCGCTCTGATGCGGGTCGGCGTCCTCGCGCATGACGTTCTTGTTCGCCGACATGATCGGGCCCGTTTCCGTCCCCACAGCCGCCTTCAGCTTATCTACATATGCCAAAATCGAGGTCATATCGCCCTGCATGCGTACGGCCTCGTCTTCGGTGAGCTTGAGCCGCGAGAGCGCGGAAAGCTTGTCTATATCGGCGCGGGTTATCATGGGGATGACTATACCATTGCGCGCCTGCGGTTCAAAGCTTTCTCCCGTCGCGCCTTACTGTCCCATCGCCGCCCTGGTAAGAGGCCCGTAGAAGCCCGTAGCGGGCACGCCGTTGGCCTTCTGGAAGGCTTTAAGCGCCGCGAGGGTCGCGGGACCGAATACGCCGTTCGGCGTCGCGGTCAAAAAGCCCTTGGACGCGAGTATCGTCTGGAGCGACTTCACCGCGTCTCCCTGGTCATGGTATGCGAGGTTGACCGACGGGGTGGATGCCGGAGCGGTGTTGAGGAGCGCCGCGCGAGCCGTCTCTGCCTTGTCTGCCGGTATGACGCCCGCCGATATGAGGGCATCGATGAATTGACGGAGGGTCGGGAGAAGGACAGGGCTTGAGACGGTCACGACGGACGAAGGCGCGGCGACAGCCGTCTCCCTATGGGTCTGGGAGGAAGGACGCGAAGCGGAAGAGACGGGCGTCGGCTCGGAAACGGTCACGCAGGACGCCGCAGTGAACGAAACGACCGATCCGTACGAGGTTCCCGTCGGATTCGTCGCGTACGCGCGGAAGTAGTAGGTGGTTTCGCAGGTGAGAGACGATACGGAGGAAGAGAATGCGACGGCGCCCGTCTGCGATCCGAGGGTCGAGGTCGCGATGACGGTCGAAAGCGCCGACGACGTGCCGTACGCGAAGCCCGACTGGGTGGCGTTCTGGCCGCCGGTCGCGGTGATGAGAGCGTTCAAGGTCGCAGAGGTCTGGCCGATCGATGAAGCGGCGGAGGTCGTCACGGACGGCGATGCGCAGGCCGACGAGGTGAACGTGACGTCAGAGCCGTACGCCGCACCGCCGGAATTGATCGCATACGCCTTTACATGGTAGAGGGTATTGCAGGCGAGGCCGCTCAAAGAAGCGGTGAAGGCTCCCGTGGAGAACGATCCGGCTTCAGTCGTGGTCGCGCCATACGCGGTCGTGACGCCGTATACGGCTCCGCGAGAGGTCGCATTCGCTCCGCCGGTCGCGGTGATCGTGCCGTTCGCGGTCGCAGAAGAATTAGTGATGGACGAAGCGGCCTGGGTAGTGACGGTCGGGGTGCATGCTCCCGACGTGAACGAGAGGATCGATCCGTATCCGGTTCCGCCGGTATTCGTAGCATACGCGCGGAAATAATACGTGGTATTGCAGGTCAAAGACGATATCGACGAATTGAACGAGGCGTTGCCCGTCTGCGATCCGAGGGTCGAGGTCGCGATGACGCCTGACTGGAGCGTCGAGACCGTGCCGTATGCGAAGCCCGACTGGGTGGCGTCCGCTCCCCCATTGTTGGTTATCGAGCCGTTAAGGATAGCGGTCGTAGCAGCGATGGACGAAGCCGCGGAGGTCGTCACCGAAGGCGCGGACGCGGACGAAGCCGAGACGTCTTCGACGTCGAACGTGTGGGTAGAATATCCTCCCGAATACGTGAAAGTGATCTTGCCGGAGCCGTTCGAGGTGCAGACGCCGCCCGAGCACGAGCCGCCCGTTATGCCCGATCCGAGGACGTTGTCTACCTTGACGTTATAGCCCGTGTTAGCCGCGAGGTCGCCGATGGTGTGCAGCGTCGTCGTAGCGTTCTCCGATGATTCCGTCCACGTCTTATGCCTCGTTCCCGTATTGTTCCAGAGGGAGATGGAGACATCGAGCCAGGTGTCGGCCGAGGTAGAGGAAGGATTGATAGCCATATCGGCATACGTGCCGGAAGCGGAAGACGTGGCGACGCCATAGAACGTTCCGACGCCGAAGAAGCGCGCGCCCATTCCCCTGTCGACGAGGCTCGTGCCGGTAGTCGAAGCGGCGGCAAGATAATGAGGCAGGGCGTACGGGACATACGACTTCCTCCAGGTATTCGTGGAGATACATGTATAGAGAGCGCCGTCGGCTCCGGTGCCGTTTATCGTATTCCAGCTGCCGCCCTGATCGGTCGCCCAATAGGCAACGCCCGTCGTGCAGGTCGCCGGACGGGCCGCGAGGAGGCCGGTGCCGACGCCGGCAGAGGTACCGTTCGCCGTTCCGTTGAAAGCTACGGAGGTCGAGGATATATAGTAATCCCTATTCGCGACGATGAGGCCGCTCAAGAGGGCTTCTTCGCCATAGCCGAGGTTGATCGGCCATTGAGCGGCGTTCTTCAAAGTATCCCAGACATAATACGGCTCGCTATGGGCTGCTTTGGGATCCTTGCCCACGCCGATCTGATCGGATATCGGATAGTCAGCCGCCGTCAGCTGGACGCCCCCGCAATTCGCCCAAACCGCAGTCGCGCAGTATTCATTGAAAAGGAAATTGCCGCCGGTCGATCTGTTGCCGAATATCATGCCGGTGCCGCCGCGCATTTCGATCGCCGTCCACGCGCCGTCGGCCGCGCTCCACGTCGTGTTATAGAGCTCATACTGGCGGACGCCGCGGGCAGGCGTGTTCGAAGCCAAGCCGTGGCCGTCTACCTTCATTTGACCGGTGATGGAGATGTTGCGGACGACGCAGCGCGCGTTCGAGTTACAGTCCGTCACGTATCCCGGCCCGCGGAATATGGAGTTCTCGATGAAGACTGCCGACGAAGAGCCCATCGAATTCGCGGTCTGCCAAGAGTTCGAAGGGCCGCGGACCAGTATGAGCTCCATGTCGCCCGCCGCACTCGTGATATCGCTGTTGTCGACGAGGCCATACGCGCTCGCATAGAGGAAGTAGCCGCCGGTGGTCGAAGTCCTGTCTACATACTTGACGTTCGTGAAATGGAATCCGTCGGCGCTCGCGGCGAACCAGGTGCCGCTGTTTCCCGACGTTTCCGTGCGGACCGTAAGATCGCGGACAGTCGCCGGCGCGAAGATCGGTATCGCGGCTGAATTGTACGTCCCGGTCGTAGATGCGATCTCCAGGATCGTCTGGTCGATACCCGCGCCCTGAAGCGTTATGGCCTTGCCGATGGCAAGACCGGACGACGATGTCCATCCGGTGCAGGTACCCGCAGGGAGCTTGAGCGTATCTCCGGCATAGGTATAGCTATACGCCGTATTCACGTCAGAGACAGAACAACTGTCGGCGTACACGGTACCCGCCTGATTCACGAAGAACTGGATGGTATAGTCGTCCGTATTCGCATTCGATGCGCCGTCCTGGCAGCGGATGTAATAGGTGTACGGGTGTCCGCTCGACACGCTCACGGCAGTCGAATGGCTCGTGCCGCCGGTGGTGGTGAACGTGTTCGTCATCGATCCATAGGCCGTGTTCGGGGTCGTCGAATACTTGCAGGTGGAGCTCTCGTTCGTATTGAGCGTGATATTGGTAGAAGTCGTCGAAGTCGCTATCCTACCGGAAGGAGCGCCTGCCGAACGGCCGGGCGGCGTCGTATCGGGAGCGGGAAAATATTCGAGCGCGCCTATATCCCAGATAGAGTTGCCGGGACGGGTGCTGCCGGTTTGGTCTATGGAGAACGGGATCAGGCTGTCGCCGGAGAGGTCGACGCCGCGGTCGCGGGCAGCAGTATCAGAGCCTGTGAGGTTATAGTCATAATTGGCAGGGTCGTTTAATGAGAACGTCTGAGAGAAACGGTCATGGGTATTGTTCGTATACCCGCTTACCGAAGACGCGCTGAAGGAGTTGTAGTCGGAAGACGCAGAAGCTGATCCGCCGAACCTGAAGATCTCCGTAGTCGATGCGAATATGTTGTTCTTAAGCAGCATATTCGAAGCACCCACAAAGAAAGGATACGCATCGTTATAGAAGGTGTTATTATACAGCGTCACCTGCCCGCCGAGATAGCGGAGGTCTACAGCGCCTCCGGCCGGGCCGCTGTTTGCGACGATATTGTTCCAGAACTTCAGGCCGACACTAGCTCCATTTGATGCGGATTCATCGAAATAGCTGAAGAAACAACCGAAATTATCTGCGACGACCGGATCTATGAGATTATTAGATATCTGATACTCGCCGGCCCCGCTCGTGGACGCCTGCGTATGCAACAGGTCCATCTGGATGCCGTCGATTCGGGCATAATTGACCTGAAGCCAAAGACCCTGGCAGGGAGAGCTGACCCCGTATTTATTCGGATCCCATTTGCCTCCATTCGCCCTCTGGCTCGTGCCTACTTCCGCAGTCGATGTCGGCGTATATATCCTGATGTATGTGGTAGGCCCCGTCGTCCAGCCGATAAGATATGGGTTAGGAGTGTGATCACGGGTCGTGCCATTGCCGTATGCGGCGAAATTCCACTGCTGATCGAGGACCGTGAGATCCTTACCGTCGGTACCTGAATACGTAGTATCGAAATCCCGGACGGACGAATTGATACCAGTGTTCTCGGAACCTACGAAGCCTTCGCCCAGAGAAGTATATGCTCGATAGATAGACCATGCAGTGCTTCCCGTAACGGCGGTCGGCGTGCCGCCGGACGCGTTCTTCACGGTATAGTGCGTCGAATCCGTGCGGCCGTATATGAAAGCGACGGCATTGATAGTTCCGTTGGACGCGGAATCGTACTGGATAACGTCGCCGACGCCCACGTTATTCGCTATGGCGCCGCCGAACGTCGCGGTAGAGCCGCTGATGGTCAGGGATTTCGACCCGCCGGCAGAATCGAGGACCGAGGTGTTGCTCGGCGATACGGACCTATAGATAGCGGTTGCGGCAAATCCAGTCGAAGGGACGACGAGCGTGAAGACAAAAATGCACCACAGCCAATTAAAGCACCTGACTGGTCTCATGGGTATGATTATCGCACAGAAACGGCGACTGAATTATCCACAACCTATTTTATGCACCGACAAGGAGCCTGAATCCTGCTTCATCGATGACTCTGACGCCGAGCAAGCGAGCTTTTTCGAGCTTTGATCCCGCATTCTCGCCCGCCAAGACATATGACGTCTTCTTGGAAACAGAAGACGATACGTCCCCGCCGCTCTTTCGTATCAATTCTTCGGCATCGGCGCGTTCAAGCGTCGGCAGGGTTCCCGTCAGAACGAAGGTCATCCCCGCCAGCTTCCCTCCGGTATGCGGCGTGACTTTGGCGATGCGGACCTGGGTCAACAATCTATCGAGCATCTTCCGATGGTTTTTGTCCGAGAACCATGCCGCCAGAGATTCAGCGACCACGGGACCGATGCCTTCGACGCTTTCCAGGTCTTGGCGCGAGGCATTGCGGATCTTTTCAATCGTCTTAAAAGTATCAGCCAATAGATGCGCGGTCTCTTCGCCCACATGGTCTATGGAAAGCCCAGTAACGAGCCGTGCCAACGTCGTGTCGCGCGCCTTATCTATGGATCTGATCAGATTATCGGCAGATTTTTCAGCGAATCGCGGCAATGCGAGCACATCGCCTTTTTTCAGGGTGAAAAGATCGGCGAATGTCGCGATGAGTCCGGCATCGAGGAGCGCGTCTATGACCGCCGGGCCGCAGCCGTCTATATCTATCGCCGCTCGCGACGTGAAATAGCGCAACTTGCGGCGCTGAAGCGTCTGCGAATCGCGGACGACGCATCGATGCGCCGCCTGGCCCGGGATCCGCTCGATACGGCCGTCGCCGCCGCACTCTTCTATATGCGTCGGGAAAACGAACGCTCTTTCTTTACCTGTGCGAAGCTCGATCACCACTTTGACGATGTCGGGAATGACGTCTCCTGCTTTTTGCAAGACGACCGTATCCCCTATGCGCACGTCGAGCCGCTTTATCTCGTCCTCGTTATGGAGCGTCGCGCGCGAAACCGTCGTGCCGGCGACCAAGACCGGGCGCAGAACGGCGACAGGCGTCACGACGCCCGTGCGGCCGACCTGGAATACGATATCTTCGAGCACCGTCGTTACCTGTTCGGCCGGGAATTTGAAAGCGATGCCCCAGCGCGGCGCCTTGCCCGTATATCCCAAAGCCTCCTGGAACAGCCTCTCGTCCACCTTTATGACCACGCCGTCTATCAGATAGTCTTCTTTCGGCGCCTTCTTCTGCCATTCCTTCCAGTACGCGATCGCTCCATCTATATCTTTGACATGGCGGCGATGCGGATTCACCTTGAAACCGAGTGATTCGATGAGGTCGAGCTCTTCGTGCTGGGATGCAGGCATTTTCCCGTCGATGCGCGCGATGTCGTATACGAAATTGTCGAGCTTTCGCGCCGCAGCGATCTTCGGATCAAGCTGACGGATCGAACCCGCCGCCACGTTGCGGGGATTCGCGAATAGAGGCTCGCCGCTCTTCTCGCGCTCGGCATTCAGACGCTTCAGATTCGATTTCGACATCCAGACTTCGCCTTCGACGATGATGTCGAAGGGCTTTTTGAGGCGCAGAGGCACGGCCGCGATCGTACGCACATTCTGGGTCACGTCCTCGCCTATCGTGCCGTCGCCGCGCGTCGCCGCCCGAACCAGGATACCTTTCTCATATTCCAAGACGATCTTAAGGCCGTCTATCTTAAGCTCGCATTCGTATGAAGGCGCGAGCTCTGCGCCGTCTTTACCTCCGACGTCCGCTTTGATGAACTTTCGGACGCGCTCGTCGAAGTCCTTCATGTCGTCTTCGCTAAAAGCGTCGTTGAACGACCACTGCGGCACCTTGTGGGTCACCTTGGTGAATTCAGGGAGCGGCGCTCCGCCCACGCGCTGGGTCGGCGAATCAGGGGTCTTGAGTTCCGGATACGCCTCTTCTATGCCCTCAAGCTCCTTTACGAGGCTGTCATAGGCCGTATCCGATATCTCGGGCTTGTCGTGGGTATGGTAAAGATGGCGGTGATATTCGATCAATTCCCGCAACTTTCCCGCGCGTTTTTCCGTATTTTTAGGCGCCTGAGCCATACACCTAGATTACGATTTTTAGGCTCCAAAGACTAGTATGTGATCTTCAAAGCTCGCTCCACCCTGTTTGGATCAGTAGTCGCCGAGCACGGCAAATTGTACCCTCGCGAATCGATCACGGTCTTTTGAATGCCAGAGGAAGAGTCTTTGACCACCGTCACGATCGCGCAGTACTGCGGGCCTACGCTCGGGATATTGAGCGTGAATTGCGTCACGGCTGAATTGCTCGTTCGCGCCACGGGATAGCCGGAATACGCGACGTAATTCGATACGTTTATGGTCTGCGCCGCCTGTCCTGCAGCGTCTACGCAGTCAGGGCTCGCCGGCGACGGAGTTCGGTCGCCCGTGGAAGTCGCGAAGACGTCGACGCCCTTGAAATCCCAATATAGGGCGCACTCGGCGCCCGTGTCGGCGGCATAGAATGCGAACTGCGATTCACGGCCGGAAGCCGACAATATGAGCTCTTTCACCGTCAGGTTGAATATGGAAATGCCGACGGCCAGAAGCACGCTCGATACGAGGACGGCAAAGAGCATGGCAAAACCGGCCTTCTGCGATGGAGTCCTATTCTGGATCAGAGCATCTGTTTTCATGCTAGAAGTTGAATATCGTCTCGCGTACCGTGAACGTTCGGACCGGCAGGAAGAGATTCGTCGCCCACGACACCGTCACGGTCATAGTCGCCTCTTTTGCCGAAGCGCGGTTGTCTATGGATATCGAGCGAGTGAATTTCGTCGCGCTGCCGATACCGTAGCCATAGAGGCCGCTCGACGGATCGAACGAGACCTTGTCGCAGGCGCCGCCCGGGCACGACTGCACCGCGCCCGTCGCGAGAAAATCCGTCTTTCGCGCGTCTATCTCGCACGCTTCCGAGCCGCCGCTCACCATGCAGGCCGAAAGCCCGTTGAGCCATGCGGCGCCAGTGATGCGGTTGGTATCGCGGGCATTTCGGACGTATTCGACCGCTTCCTGCGCCAGATATGCCGCGATGATCTGGTCTTTGGCGTATACGGCGGAGCCGAGGCCTTTCTGCGCGATGATGAGAGGCCCTGTGACCGCAAGCGAAAGTATCGAGATCGCCACCATGGCCTCGACGAGCGTGAATCCTTTGTTGCCTTTGTTTTCAGAGCGTTTTTTCATACGGAGGATCGCATGCTATGAATCGATGGCGCGCTGGGTCACCATGGTCTGGATGTTGAAATTCGACTGGGTCGCGCCGGATCCCGAATATCCCTGGACCGTGACGACGACCTTCGGCTGCTTGCCGTCGCCGGTTCCCGATCCGGTCACGTAGAACATAAGGGACGTCACATGGACTTCCGTCGCGGTGATGGCGTAGTCCGAGGTCGTGTTGTCGTATATCTTCTTCATGATACGCCCGTCCTGGAGCCTGTATTCTATCTGATCGTTTATTCCCGACGGGTCATAGACGGCATCGCCGGAAACGTCGCGATTCGCCTTGAACCTGAATACAACATCGCCCGAGGCGCAGTCAGAGGGGCTCGAAAGCGGTACCGACGCCCCGCAGGCATAGCGCGAGCCGAGGCGCATGTCGCGCATCATGCTTTCGAGGGCGAAGTTCAGGTTCGTCATCACCGACTTTATGGCATGAGTCTTCTTGTTCGCCGCGACGATCGAGAACACCGACCCGGTCGCGATGAGCATCACCATGGCGAATATGGATACCGAGACGAGAACCTCGATGAGCGTGAATCCCTGATTGTTCGCGCTATTCTTCATATGTTAATTGCAGACGCCCGAATCATCCGTTCCAACCGATATCTGCCCCGTAGACTCGACCACGATCTTCCTTTTCAGGTTCTGGGGCGAGAGGACGCAGACCTCGGCCTTGCCGTAGAAGGGAGACGTTGCGGCGTTCGCCGTTATGAACGCGTCCGGTTCGGGACGGACGAACGTGATGTCCACGGTCGTCTTCGAGCAGTCGCCGTCTACGCATATCTTGGACACCCTGTTACCCTTCGCGACCGAATATGCTTTGACTATCGGATCGCTGCCGTCATATATATGCATCGAACCGCCGGCCTTGTCTTCGAATATGGAATACGAGGTCGGGGTCGAAGTCTTGAAGCTGACGCCATAGCCCGAATCGAATGCCTGGGACGAATCCTGCCTGACAGAGATCCCGTAATATTGCGCCTGGCGTATGGAGAGAGCGATCTCGTATGCGAGGTTGGTGAGGAGCACGCTGCCGTTGAATTGAGCATTGCTGAAAATGGCTACGGTCGTTATGACCGTGAATATGCCGATCGAGACGAGAAGCTCGACGAGGGTGAAGCCCTGTTGGGAATGATCCGAAACCATGCCTCTATTATAGCGCCAAATACGCCAAAATAGACTGCATATCTATGAATCCGAAGAATACGACAAGAAATCCTATGACCAAGAACGGCCCGAACGGTATCTCGCTTTTCATGCCGAGCGCCGCTCCCTCTCGACCCTTTTTCGACACCCTCTGATATCCCATGGCGGCGAGCGATACGACCGCTCCGGCCCAGAAGGATATGAGGAGCGCCGCCAGCCCTTGGACCAAGCCGAGCGTCCAGCCTATGGAGAGCGCCAGCTTTCCGTCGCCCAGACCCATCCACCTGCCTTTCGATACTTTCCAGAAGAACCAGAAGAAGAGGAAGAGCGCCGGACCGCCGATGACGCGCATGAAATCGACCGAGCCTGTCGTAGCGGAATCGACGGCGACGAGGCCGAGCGCCGCGAATCCCGCGAGGTACGAAAAAAAATCAGGGATTATTTTATGCTTGAGGTCGTATGCGACGATGACGACGTAGAGGCACAGGAGGATGGCGGTGAGGGCGAATGCGGCGAACGGCATCGCGCCGGAAAGCGCGCCGGGAACCATCGTATATGCCGCGATGAACGCCATGCCGCCCGCGATCTCGACCAGCGGATACTGCGGCGATATGCGCGAGCCGCATTTTCTGCATGCGCCGCCTTGGAAGGCATAGCTCAATACCGGAACGAGCTCGCTCCAGGTCAATTCTTCCCCGCAGGAAAAGCATCGCGACCTGCCGTCGGACACGGTCATGCCCGTATTGAAGCGGAGAATGACGACGTTCAGGAAGCTTCCGACGATGAGACCGAAAACGAATACGGCGAGATATTCCATATTACTGCGGAGGGAGCGCCTTGTAGTTCGCCGACGGACCGCTCGTGCACGACGCCGAATCTGCAGGGACGGCGCCTTCGAGCGTCACGCCGAGGCAGTACGTATCGGTCCCCTGCGCGTATTCATAGGAAGAGCCGAGAGGGTCGGTCGGGATCGACGGCAGGTATTTCTGGGCCTCGAGCGTCGCAAGGTCTGACGGATAGGCGCGGTTGACGTCGTAATAGAGCGCGAGGCCGATCTGGATCTCTTTCATGTCGGAGATGCGGCGCGTATCGCGCGCCTTCGAGCGCGACGCTGTCGTAGAATCTATGACGATCGCCGTAAGGACGCCGACGATCGAGAGCACGATGAGTATCTCGACGAGAGTGAAAGCGCGAGTGTTTCGCATGGCAGGTTATTGGCAGACGCCGTTCGCGGCATTGACCGTTCCGGCCTTGAACCAGCCCTGGCTGTTGTCGGTGCACCACGTGCCGCCGCCCTTCAATGCCGAAACCCCGACCGCCCATTTGCTGCCCGTCGAATCGGTCGCGCAAGTCATGGTCGCGCCGGGAGCGGCATTCGAAAGCACGTTCGCGCGGATAGCGGCGAATTGAGTATCCGCGAATACGCCCGACGTGCAGGCCGAAAGGCTTGTCCCCAAGTCTGTGTTGGAATCAAGGTAATTCTGCGCCTGGGTATGCATCTGCTTCATCGCCGCCTTCACTGCCCCGTCGGCGCCCTTGGTGCGGGCCGCGGAGAGCGTGGATATGACGACTGACGACAAAAGCGAGATGATCGATATCACGACCAGGAGCTCGATCAGGGTGAATCCTCTTTTGATCATGCAGATATTATAAACAATGCTCATGCAAAACAAAACCACCCCGTGAGGGGCGGCTTTGCGTAAGAGGATCCGATTACTGGCAGGCAGAACCGGTGATAGCAGCCGATTCCTGCTTCGAAGCGCCCGTCGAGTCTACGCACCAGTACTGCCCGGTGTTCGAAACGAGGCGAGCCGAGATAGCCCAAGCGGTCGCCGGGTTCGCGTTGGTACCGCAGATGACCTGCGTCGCGCCAGAGGTGTTCTTCACGCCTGCGATCTGATTAGCGATGGTCGAGTCAGCGGCGAACATGGTGCCCGAAACTACGCACTGGCCGTTCGACGTTGCCGCCGCCGCAGCACCGTAGTTGCCGTTCGTATCGTAATAAATTTCAGCCTGCGGGCGGATAGCCGCGAGCTGCGACTTGATAGCCGCATCAGAACCCTTTCCTCGAGCCGTATTGAGCGATGCCAAGACGACAGACGAGAGGATGCCGATGATAGCGATCACGACGAGGAGTTCGATGAGAGTGAAGCCCTTTGTCTTGTTCATATCTATCTTTCTAAAAGTGATCTGATAATGCGGACCGATTCCCGCTCCGCTCAAAGGCTCAAAAATAATGCTTCAAGCAGAATCCTTCAACGCTTGGGCGGGCCGGGAAGCGACCGAAATGGGTCCATTCCGGTCTTTCAATTATACAAAACGCTTTTTTTCACGCCTAATAGGCCGTGGGGATAACCGGATATCGGGACGGCTACGAGATATTCGAGGAGATGTTATAGATAGGAATGAGGACCGACGCCAGAAGGAAGCCTACGCCGAGGCCTAGAAGCACGATCATGGCAGGTTCTATGAGGTCGACGAGCGTATCCACGGCGTTCACGACCTCGCGGGCATAGAACACCGAAAGAGTCTTGAGAATCTTGCCGAGCTCGCCCGACTCCTCGCCCACCTTGATCATCTGGAGCATGATGCCGGGAATGATCCGCTTATTCACGAGCGCGTCGGATACGGATTTGCCGCCCTTCACGTCTTCGGTCGCGTCCATGAGGACTTTCTTATAGACTTCGTTCCCGACGACGTCGGCCGTCAGCTCGAGCGCGCGCACCATAGGGATGCCGGATACGAGCATAGTGTTCATATTATCGGATATGCGCGACAGATAGAGCTTCTGATAGAGGTTTTTCACGAAAGGCATCTCGATTTTAGCATTGTCGAGAGACGTCTTCCCTGCCGGCGTGCGGAGGAAGCGATAGAGGAAGAATCCGCCGATGATGGCCGCGACGAGAAGGAATATGCCGTAAGTGACGAGGAGATGCGAGAAGCCGATGACGATCTTAGTATATATCGGCACCTCCTGGCCCGACTCGGTGAGGATGGTGCTGATCTTCGGTATGACGACGGTGAGCATGAGTATCATGACCGTTACGAACGTGAAGATGACGAAGGCAGGATAGATGAGTGCGTTTCGCGCCTTGGAGTTCACTTCATATGATCGGTCGAGGTGGTCGGCGAGAAAGATGAACACCTCGTCGAGCTTGCCTGACTCTTCGCCCGAACGCACCATGTTCGTATAGAATTCGCTGAATATCTTCGGATGCTTGGCAAGGGCTTTCGATATCGAGGAGCCCGCCTGAAGGTCGTCAGCGACCTCGGTGAGGGCGCGGCCCAGCGCGCGATTCTCCGTTTCGGATGCGATCAGGCGGAAGACGCGGAGCGCCGAGACCTGCGCCTCGAAGAGCGTCGCGAGCTGGCGCGAGAGCACGACGACCTCCTTATTCGAGACGCCGGAGAAGAGGGATATCTCGCGGCCGAAGAACGAGCCGCTCTTCTCGGCAGGATTCACTTCCTTGATGACCAGTCCTCGACGCTGCAAAGAGGAGATGGCGACATCCAAGGATATAGCGTCTATGGACCCCTTCGATTCCGCCCCCTTGTCGTCTACCGCTGTGTAATTAAAAAGCATGGCGCGTTACATGAGCCTTTCCAGGACCTTCGGATTCGGCGAAAAGAGATATGCGTTCTCTGCCGTGATCTCCCCCTTTCGGACGAGCTCGGCGAGCGACCTGTTCATGTCTATCATTCCCTGGTCTACGCCCGTTTCGATGACGGTGTTGATCTCGTGGACGCGCTTCTCGCGGATGAGATTCTGGACGGCCGGCGTCGAGATGAGCAATTCGTATGCCGGGACGAGCCCGCCCGAAATGGACGGGATGAGGCGCTGAGAGAATATGCCGGTAAGCGTCGCCGCGAGCTGGATGCGGATCTGGTCCTGCTGGTTCGCCGGGAACGAGTCTATGATGCGGTTTATGGTCTGCGCCGCATTATTGGTATGCAGGGTCGAAAGGACGAGATGGCCGGTCTCTGCGGCGGTCACGGCTGTCGCCATGGTGTCTATGCCGCGCATCTCGCCGATCAGGATGACGTCCACGTCCTCGCGGAACACCGACCGGAGGGCCGAGCCGAAATCCACGGTGTCAAGGCGCACTTCACGCTGGTCTATCATGGACTTCTTCTGCTCATACACGTATTCGATCGGGTCTTCGATGGTGATGATGTGCTCGGCGCGGCGCTCGTTGATGCATTCGACCATGGCGGCCAAGGTCGTCGTCTTGCCGTGCCCTACGGGACCGACCACGAGGAAGAACCCCTGCTGTTTCTCGCAGAACGTCTCGAGGATCGGCGGCAGATTGAGCTCGCCGAACGACCTGATCTTCTTAGGAATGAGGCGGAACGCGAACGAGATATTCCCCTGCTGGAAATAGCCGTTGCCGCGGAAGCGCGCCTTATCGTGATAGTCGTATGAAAAATCTATCTCTTTATTCCTTTCGAAGAGCTCCTGGTCTTCCGCCGAGAGCACGACTTTGAGGAATCCGAGCATGTCCTCTTTGGTGAGCACCTTGCGATTCATCAAAGGGATAAGGAATCCGTTCACGCGCACGGTCGGATAGCGGCCGACGGAAAGATGCAGGTCCGATGCGGCCTCTTTCATCACCGTCTCTACCAGCTCTTCGAATTCTTTTTTATAGTCGAGTGCCATTATTTCTTCCCCTTCTTGACCGCGTATATCTTTTCGACCTCATGGAGGACTTCCGACGGGATAGTCGCCGCCTTGACGATATAGCCGTCGACGCCGAGCTCTTTCGCGCGCTCGATATCCGACGACTGGCTCTGATTCGTGAGCATGACGACGACGGATTCGGGAGCGAGCTTCTCGTCGCGCACGGTCTTGAGGAGCTCGAGGCCGTCCATGTACGGCATGACGATGTCGAAGAGCATGATGTCGGGCTTGAACCCTCCGCGGAGCTTGTCGAGAGCGGCCTGCGAGCCTACGCCCGTATCGACGTCGTATCCGTTATTGGAGAATTTGAGCGAGTACATGCCCAAGAGGAACTTGTCGTCGTCGACGATGAGCACCTTTATGTTTTTCTTCGGAACGTTCGCTGCTGGCGGCATAGGACTATTATATACCAGAATATTTAGAGCTTATTCACTTCGCTCCACGGGATCTCGCCCTTGAAGGCTTTGAGCATGGCGTCTTCTTTCATGGTGATCATGCCCCTGCCGCGCGCGAGCTTGTATATGGCGTCTTCGGTGGCGTTCGAAAGGATGGCGCGCTCGAGCTCGTGGTCCATTTCGACCACCTCGGCGACGGCCATGCGGCCGCGGACCCCGTTCGGGCAGACAGAGGAAGCCTGGGCTTCGAGGACCGCCTTGGGCTTGACCACCGCTTTCTTGAATTCGGCCGGAAGATCGGAGAACTGCTTGTCTATCATCATGTCTATCGCCCCTTCGACAGGGAGCTCCTTGCCGCCTTCGCATATGCGCGACGCTAAGCGCTGGGCCATGCTCAATATAAGCGTCGGAGCGATGAGGTATGGATCGACGCCCATGTCTATGAGGCGCGGGATGACGCCGATCGCCGTATTGGTATGGATCGTCGAGAGCACGAGATGGCCGGTGAGCGCGGCCTGGATGGCGAGCTGGGCCGTCTCCTTGTCGCGGATCTCGCCCACCATGATGATATCGGGGTCCTGGCGGAGCGTGGTGCGAAGGCCGGACGCGAACGTGTAGCCGATCTCGGGCCGGACCTGCGACTGCGACACGCCTTCCATATTGTATTCGATCGGATCTTCGAGCGAGAGCACGTTCTTGGCCTCGTCGTTTATCTCGTTGAGCATCGCGTAGAGCGTCGTGGACTTGCCAGAGCCCGTAGGGCCTGAGATGAGGATAAGCCCGTAAGGGCGCTTCATAGCGGTCCTGATGGCCGTGAGGTTCCGATCGGAGAAGCCGATGTCTTCGAGCGATTTGATCCCCCTTTCCTGGTCGAGGATGCGCATCACCACTTTTTCGCCATAATATGCCGGGAATGTGGAGACGCGGAAGTCTACTTTTCGGCCCTCGATACGCGCCGAGAAGCGCCCGTCCTGCGGCTTTCGCTTCTCGTCGAGCTTCATATTCGAGAGGATCTTGATGCGGGCCATGACGGCGTCGTGGACTTTCACCGGGAGGACGAGCGAGGTGTGAAGGTCGCCGTCCACGCGGAAGCGGACGCGCACCTTGTCGGAAAGCCGCTCGACATGGATATCCGACGCGTTGCCTTCGACGGCATAGCGGAGCATAGTCGCCACGATCTTCGTGACCGGAGCGTCTTCGATGATGCGGGTCTCACCCTTCGAAGGCGCTTTGTCTTCAGGGGCGCCGTCGCCGTCTATGTCGGCAATGTCGGTCTCGAGCTCAGAGAGCGCCTTGGTCACTTCGCCCGAAAGGCCTTTATAGAGCGTGAGCGCGCTCTTGAAATCCGCCTCTGATATGAGGAAGACCTTGAACGGCATATTGACCTTGGCCGCGATAAAGTTCAGCGCGTCGCGCGCCTCGATGTCGTCAGGATCCACCACGCCGACTTCGAGCACGTTATCCTTGACCGCGACCGGAACGAACTGATAATGGTTCGCCGATTCTTCGGGGATGAATTTGAGTATGTCGAACGGGATCGTCTGGTCTTTGAGGGATCTCACCGGCACGCCGAGATACTCGCCCTTGGCAGCGAGGAGCTGGTCGTCGGATATGCCCTTCTTCTTGAGGATCGCTTCGACGGGCGCGCCCGTCATACGCGCCTCTTCAGAAGCCGATGCGGCGTCCTTTTTCTGTATGACCTTATTGTTTACGAGTATGTCGAGTACGCTCATACGATATGAAATGCGAGACGGAAACGGCAGGGGCAGGCTATCGGACTGTGCTCGTCGCAGCCGTCACCCCGCCGTCTATAGGCGCGAACGGATTCGGCCTGCCCGGCGCCTGCGGCGGGATGACTTGGCCGAAATCCTTCAGAGAGAGCCATGCTGGGCTCGAGAATATCGCGTCGTCGAGACGGAGCTTTTTGAGCTGGCGGAGCGTCGCGAGGAGGTCGCTGTCCACAGAGACGGTCGAGGTGGCGATGAAGTCTTCGACCAGAAGGTCGCTAGACGACCTGTCGCGAGTGGTATAGAGATAGCCCGCGACGCCGACCGCTATGATGAGCGCCAGGGCTATGAAGAGATTCCTTTTGCTTGATCCGTTGCTCATATTATTTTAGCCAATAGGTCTTTACGGTGACATTGTAATCATAGAGCTGGTTCGTATCGTTCACCGAGAACTGCGCCGCGGTGACGTCTATGACGCGAAGGCTCTTTTCGAGATCGTGAAGGAATGCCAGGAACGTGTTATACGGCGCCGTCGTCGTGAACGTGAGCGTCAGCGTGCCGTACGGCGTGAGGTCCTTGCCGATGGTGTCCGTCTTGGCTCCCGTATCGGTCTTGAAGTTCCTGATCCTCATGCCGTAGTTTCGCGCCATGTTGTCTATGTCTATGATGAGGCGGATGTTGTCGATGTTGTCCGGGAGGAGCTTGGACAGCTTGTCGAGGTCGCCTTTGTCCATCTGGTTGAACTTCTCGAGGAGCTTGTCCCTCTCGGCCTGAAGCTCTTTCGAATTCGAGAGAGCCTTGTCATAGTCGGCTTTATCCACGCGCAATCCCTGGACCTTGGTATATGTCGGGTCTATATAGCCGAAGAAGAGGCCGAATGAAGCGAGTATGAGTACTATGGAGATGATATTGCTCATTGGGCTTTGCTATTAGAGGTCGTCGTTCCCGAAGCCTGCGCCGTCGAAGCAGTAGCGTCCGCAGGCGCGGTCTGAACAGGCTGCGCCGACGCTATGGACGAGAACGAGACGAGGCTCGGATCGAGGACGGTCGAGACGCTGAACGATACCGTCCCCTGCGGATCGAGAGCGAGGTCGGAGATGATCGTGCTAGAAAGCTTCTTCTGAGCATTGAGCAGATCGGATTCGAGGGCGACCGCGGCATAGCTCGTCGCCTGCCCTTTCATGAGGACGACGATCTTGTCGGGAGATATATATGAGAAATTGAAGTCCTTGAAGCGGACGCTCTTGAGCGTCACGCCGCCGAGGAAATCGAAGAACGGCGTCACCGCGAGGTGCGACGCGAGGAGCTTCTTACCCGTCTCTATGCGCGAGTCGAGGCGGATGATCTGGTTGATGATATCGGGCTCGAACGCTCCGCGAGCGCGGTCGAGGGATGCCTTGTCCGTATCTATCTGCTGATTGAGGAGCTTCTGGTAGAAGAATATGCCGCCAGAGACCGCGACGGTCACGATGAAGAGCACCGTCGCGAGGAGGGAGAAAAGGCCGATAGACGAAGATGACCTCGTCGGAGCGGCTACGATCGGTTTCTTGGGTATGAAAGATGTGCGGAATTGGGGATCCATCGGAATTATTATACTACGCGACCCTCGTCCGCTATCCCCATTACTCCGACTCCTGGAGCTTTCGGAGGGCGATCCCTATGGCGACGGCGAATTCCGGACCGGCCGTGCGGAGAACGGGTTCCAAAAAGGCGGGAGATTCGGTCTTTCCGAACGGGTCGCCGAGAACGACTTCGGTCTGAAATTTGACGCGGGCTAGGTCGAGGAAGCCTTTTAGGAGCGAGCCGCCGCCCGTGAGTATGACTTTCGATATGCTCTTATTGTATTTGCGCTCGTAGCTGCCGATGACGCGATTCGTCTCCGAGAAGATGTAGTCGAGGTTGAGAGTGATGACTTCTTTTATATTCTGATTGTCCGGTTCGGACGAAAGACCGATGGTCCGTTTTATGTGCTCCGCGTCCCCTATCGACGATCCGAGCGAGCGCGACAGCGCGAGCGTGATCTCCTGCGAGCCGCGGTTGATGGTGTGCGACGCGCGCAGTATGCCGCGCTCGATGACGTAGAGCTTGGTCGAGCCTGCGCCCATATCGAATACCATGACCGATTCGAGCCCCTGGTCCACGACGGAGCGCATCGAGCTGAATATCTCGATCTCATAGAACGACGCGGCGACTTCGGCGCTCTGCGATATCTGATTGAGGCGATTGAGGACGTCGTTATGGATGACGACGAGGAGCACGTCCACACCCTTGTCCTGCGGAGCTGCGCCGGAAGCGGGAGCCTTTTCGAATTCGGAGAAAGAGCTCTCTTCCTTCGGGATGACCCACCAGTCGAGGGCGACTTCGGCTATCGGAACCGGGATGTATTTGCGCGCTTCGATCGGGATCATAGTCGCAAGCTGCTTCTGGTCCATATCCGGCATGCGGATGAAGGAGAGCAGGCTCGACGCGGCGGCGATGGAGATGCCGCACGAGCGCGTCGTCACGTTCGACTCCTTGAGGAGGTCGCGAAGGGCTTCGACGATCTTTTCGTTCGGCAGATTCGTGGCGCGGCCGATCTCGACGCCCGCGTACGGGCCAAGGGCCAGTTCGCCGTACGTTTCGAGAGTCGCCTTGCCGCCTTTCTTGCGGAGCTGGACGACTTTTATGGAGGAAGAGCCGATGTCTATGCCGAGAACGCTCTGTCCCGTATTCTTAGAAAGGCCCGAAAACAGATTTTTAAGAAAAGAAATGGCCATACGGTCCGATTATACCACTGCTTCAGTTTTTATTCAGGCCGTTTAGGTATGGTTTCTGAATGCTCAAGCTATTTAAATCGATTCTTGTATTAGCAGCCGATGTCGTCGCGCCGGCGGATCCGGACATAGCGGCGATAGAGCGCATGACGACGGAGGAATTCCTGAAAAAGGCCCGGCCGGACGCCGCGTCCGGCCGGGCCGAGCATGACGGCGTCATCTCGCTGTTCCCCTACCGCTCCGCCGCCGCCAAAGCAGCTCTCGTGGAGATCAAAGAACGCTCCAACCGCCGTATCGCCGACCTTCTCGGAAAGATCCTCTTCGACGAGCTTAAAGCGATGGAAATGCCTGAAGGATCTATCGTCATCCCCACTCCCATAACCAAAAAGAAGCGGCTCACCCGCGGCTGGAACCAGTGCGACCTCATCGTCGAAGGCTTGGCCCGAGCCGACATCCACGACCGGTTCGAAGTACGGACGGATATCCTCATAAAGACTCGCGAGACCGCCGATCAGGTCGGCAAAAATAAGATAGAGCGTTTCGAGAACGTGCGAAACACGCTCGCCATACAAAGATCGCGCGGGGATCGCGGCGCGCCGCCCTTCCTCGCGGGCAAGACCGTCGTCGTCATAGACGATATCGTGACGACGGGAGCGACGCTCGGTGAGGCGAGGCGCGCGCTGGCCGAAGGGGGCGCAGAAAAAATCATAACCCTTGCGCTGGGACGATAGCGCAGGCGGATTTCAATGCGGCGATATCTTCGACCGAAGGCACAAGAGACGTCCCCTTGTTCAGATAATACATGATCGATTGCGGATCGTCGTTGTGATCTATGCCCAGAGCATGCCCCAATTCATGCGCGAGGAGCCTGACGAGCCGCGTCTTGCCGTCGAATTCATAGACATCGATCCTCTGCCCGGCCGCGTCGGAGACGTAATCGCCCTCTTCGAATTCCTTCTCCGCCGACTGGTTTATCTTGTCTACGGTTTCGTTCGCCGAATTCACGAGCCAATTGTATTTGTCGATAAGAGCGTTTATCTGATCGCCTAGGCCGTTCAACGCATCGGCCTTGGCATTGACCCGATTCCGGAGAGCCTCGAGACGGGCTTTCTCGGCCTGGAGCCGATCATATTCGGCCTGCGGAGCGCCGCCCTCCGCATTCCAGCGGGCGGTCTCTTTGTTGTATGTCGTAAGACTCGCTTCGAATTGCGAAGAAAGGTTTGTGTATTCGCTTTTATCGGCCGCATATTCGTCTTTCAGCGATTGGAACTGGGCCTTGATCGCATTCGCCGAGGCGACCGTATCATCTATGTTCGCGGACAGGATCTTATTTTTATCTGACATCGCCTGGCGGACGTCATAGATAAGATTTACCGGCAAGGCGCCGGCCGGATCATATGCGAAGAGGTTCCCCTTCCTTCCGAGATCATGGAACGGCTTTTCCCAGACCGCTTCCGCGGCGGCTATGTCCGCGAGGAATTCGTCTCTGCCTATGCCGAATCGGGAATCGAAATCGCCGATCTTGTACGTTAACGCCGACGAGCACGGGCTCTTCGTCAGGATGAAGTATGTCCCGGCGAACAAGCCTCCGGCGACGGCGAGCAACAGGACGTTCTTAAGGAGACGCATGCATCGATTATATCAGCGCGCGTCTTTGTCAGACGAGGCGCCAGAAGGATCGCCCATATCCCGGCCCCACTGCCAGCGCGGCTTTTCGCCGGTTCTGTAGGCGATGAAGATCATCAGAAACGTAAGAATCGCCGCCGAAATAGCGAACACGGATGCCGTTTGGCGCGATGACGCCTGTCCGTTTATAAAAAAGGATAAGCCTATGAGGGCAGCGACATACCCGAACGTGACCGCCCAGCCCTGCCATGTCACCGGGGTCCAGCCCCAGCCGAATATCTTGCGCCTGAACCAGATCTTCTTTTGCGTGTTTTTCATATATGAATTCCTTATGTCCATCCATATCTTGCCGACCATATTCTGTCCGTCCTTATTCGGACCGATTCCCCAGAAACTATCCGCGGGAGAGTTCTCTATTATAGTACGCTCACCCGTCTCGATCAGAGTCTCTCGGACATCGGCGTGTTGCGAAACCTTTGCCTTGAGTATTTCCTCCATGACCGAGACTTTCCTTTCATTCCAATCTGCGGAACGATCGGCTTTGGAAGCCTTCGCGATAGACTTCGCTTCGTCCGGACTCTTCGCAGAAAAGATTCTCTCCGCTATGTCCGGACGGATATAGGAGAATTTCTTCCATTGGAACGCATGCTCTGCGGTCGGAAACTCCCTGCCCCAGAGAGCGATCGCGTGAGCGGAGAAATTATCGAGCGCCTGGAAGCCGTCGATAGGAAAGATGCTTTTGTCGAGATCCGGCCGCATATATCAGCGATGAGGGCATCCCGCCCAGCAGCACGGCCTGCGCTTGCCTTCGACGAGCTCCTCGCGGACCCTCCTCACATGATTGTCCCTCGTCTCTTGCTTCTTGACCGACTCGACCCAGCAGATCCATTCGTTCCTCGCGAGGGGCGTGAGGCTTTCCCACGCCTCAAGAGCCGCTTTGGATGAAGCAAGGGCTTTCCGCATATCCCGGGGCAATGTATGCACGACGCCTTGTGATATTCTCTTGGCCATAGAGGCATTCTAACAGACCTAGCCTGTCCCACCACAGCAGGACAGGAAAGCGATCCTGTGTATGGCCGCGGGCATCAGGCGACCGACCCCGATGCCATGCCGGTAACCCCCCCATCGAGCGCGTGAGGCCGAGAGGCGGGGGCCGCTTTCCTCGGCCTTATATTGACAAAATTGTATTATAGATGTATTCTTTGATGCATACTCGATACCGTCGCATGGTGCGGCGGAACGTGCCAGTTCTTTTACAGCTTCATTATGAAAAGATTCTATTGTCCGGAACTGGACGCGCTCCGGTTTTGGGCATGCGCGTCCGTCTTTTCCCTGCATGCGTCTGTGCAGTTCATGGGAAAAGGAGGATTCGTCGCCAACCTGCCGCCGGGGCCGCAGCGCCTGCTCGCCGCGATCATCCGTTCCGGATCGATCGGCGTCGACCTGTTCTTCTGCATCAGCGCCTTTCTCATCACCACGCTCATCCTCAGGGAACGCGAGATGCGCGGAGGCGATTTCCGTCTCGGCGATTTCTTCTGGAGGCGCGCGCTTCGGATTTGGCCATTGTATTTCGGGTTCATCCTGGTGTTCATGGTCTGGCAGCCGCTCGAACCGGGCATCCGCAGCGTCCACATAGTCATGAACCTGCTCTTCCTCGGCAATTTCTCGTTCATGCTCTTCGGCATAAACGGGACGACGGGCCACTTGTGGACCATCGGCATGGAGGAGCAATTCTATTTCGTGTGGGCGCTGACGCTGAAGTTCAAGCCGAAAGAGATCGGGATCGGCAAGCTCTGCGCTTACGGCCTTCTCTTCTCGGCGGCGTACAAGGCGTTCTGCGTGTCCAGAGGGATAGGCCTGTGGATCAATTCTCCGGCGCGGCTCGACGCGATCTTCGCCGGAATATGGTTCGCCGATGCGATCAGGAAACGCGGATGGGCTCCATCAGGGCGCGTCCGGCTCCTGCTTCTGTCGGCGGGACTGATCGGGCCTCCGTTCCTCTTCCTATTCATGGATTCCTTCCAGCCTTGGGGCACCAGGGTCGCATGGGGAGCGTTGACGTTTTACCCGCTCGCGGCCCTTTGTTGCCTATGCCTGTTCGGCGCAGTTTACGGGCAACGGCTCGTGAAGGTCCCGGAATCATTATCCTACCTCGGGAAGATCAGCTACGGCCTGTACGTATTCCATCCGCCGGTCTTGTTCGCGGTCGATGCGCTCCTTCCAGACGCAGGGACCAGGGATTTGTGGGTGCGCATCGCGCGGGCCGGATCCTTCGTTGGGCTCTCGGCGTTCGTGACGCTCGCCCTCGCGATGGCATCTTATCGGTGGTTCGAGCTGCCGTTCCTGAAGCTCAAAGACAGGTTCTCGACGGTGCCTTCAGGCGATCTCCCTGACGGATCAGGTTCGACAAAGCGAACGATGCGGCCGGCCTCGGCTGCAGAAGCGCAGAATCCGGCACCGGCAGAAGCGACCGGCCTATAGGCCATTCATAGTTCTTTCTCAGAGCCCGAGTTCTTCTCGGGCTTTTTTATACAACTAGCCGATCACGCAGCCCTCCTTTCTCATCTAAGTTTAAAAGCGACCCTTAAGCTGTTTTTGACTTTGCACTATGCAGTGCTAATCTTTCTTTAGATCGATCTTATGAAAAACAAACTGCTCAAATCTATTGGAATCGCCATTCTCCTGGCTTCGATTTGCGGAGCTTTGTTGATTATCGGCGTCAATTGGAAATATGTCGCGGCCTTGCTAGTCGTCCTCATTGGCATCATCGGAAGCTCGATAATGTTCCATGCGGCGAGTCCCGGCAAGAAAGACAAAGAAAAGGAAACGGGCAGCGAAGAGAATCTTTGCGCGCTTGTCGGCAAGACGGTACGTGTCGACCTCATCGACGGCGAAGTCTGGGAAGGAAGGCTCGTGACAGATCCCGATAATGGCGAAAGATTTATCGTACTCGAGGATGCGCGGCAAGACAACGATTCGGATATAGTCGACAGGATCGCGCTCCCGTCCCACCATGTCGAGAAGATCAGGACGCAAGACCTCGATAAAGTGACGTAAGTCTTTTTTAAAGGCGAAACACCGCTTACGCGGTGTTTTTTCTTTACAGCGAATGCCATTTTCGACATGAGGGACTCATCGGATATCTTCCTTGTTGCGGTGATGGCGGGTTAAGTAAATGTAGGCCCAACCGTTGTAAGGGTATTTTAGCACCATTTCGCCTCTGCAATTTAGGTACGTGGGTTGGGGTCCTGTGGTTTATATTCCTGAGATTGGTGCACGGTGCCAGGCGGAATCTTTTTGGGAACTATCTTGTAGCGAAGCTTGATGAGCGTATCTCGAAACATCGGGTAGGCGCGGCCCAGCTTAATCCCAAAATAAAGACGCTTCAGCCTATCCTTCCAAGTATCGGTACGAATAGAGAATGTGGCCTCTGTCGAATTTCCTTGGAACCTCCAGAAAAAGAAGGTCAGGATCAAATTAGTTCCCTCAACCGGAAATTGAATATGTTCTGGCGCATCAGGAAACAAATGAGCGTTCCACTCAGGGATATTGAAGGCCGCATATCCATTAGATATGTAGATCACACAGTTGATGTTATCGCTTGGCGCAAAGGAAGGGCCGAGTCCAAACACAATCTCTTCACGCCCATTACCAGGCTTCGGTACCTTAGCGGGCGGATAATTTATTTGCCAGCCTGTGATACTAAAAAACATCTGCGGCTCCTTAATCTTTTTGAAAGGTCGAATGTAGGCGCGCTTGCTTATGTGCTTATGACCATCCTGTTTCGCGGGGTCTTTGTATGTAATAGCCCCATCTTTGTGATATGAGATCTCGATCTGATCCCCTTGAAGAGGCATTCTTGGCCCATCTTGCCCAAACTTCTTTCCGGTAACGGTATCAACCATCGGACTCGGGCCATACTTCAGGCCTGAATATTTTAAAATAAGCTTGATCTCGTTCATCTCGCCGTCGACCAAATCGACCATGAGCTTCACGAGCTGGTGAAAAGTCCTGTCGTTCGCCTGAACGTAGAACTGGGTTATGAGGCTTTTGCGTTTGGGTTTTTCTGGAGGCATAAATTTATCGAATACCAACGCGGCGCAACAGCCACCCCACGAATAAATAGCTAGCTATACCCACGAGAGCGAGATAGATATCGGCCCAATCGCTCGTGAATATGCCGAGACCGAATATAGATACTATGGCTAGCAACGATCCCCAGTTGATAATCCTATAGAGGACCTGACCAAGCATCTTCCAGCGGCCTGTGAAGAGGTATTCAGCAAAAGCCATGAACAAAATCAAGAGAACGATACCGATTACAGCGAGCCAGTGTTGAGCAAGAAGTTCACGTACCACTCCCCAGATCATCTCGGCGGCCATTTTAGTACCCGACGCAAAAGCATCGATCATCATTTTGGCGACGTCTCTTGGAAAAGTCTTTGCGAAATCAGTGCTGGTTGCGTTCACGGGATGGTAAATGAGACAAATGAGACACACGTAGGTGCCATGGGCCTTATTTGCCCACACACTCTACTCCTTCCGAGGGAAAGAACAAATTCGACCCCTCCCCGCTATACTTAATATGCGAGGTTAAGGATCGGCATATGCGCATACGCCGAAATCGAGAGGGGTCTCACCTTAGCTGTACCACCTAAATTGTAAAAGGATTCATCAAACACATATGACCTCTTATCACGTCGGTTAAGCCAGTAAAAATATGTCTATAGAAACCATGAAGGTAGACCATGTTCCATCGAGCGTCTTGAAAGTGCCTGAGTATTACGTCCGCAAGCATTCGACCGAGGTAGCCGAACAGCTCAAGGAGTCGCTGAGGAAGTTCGGATGCCTCAATCCACTGCTCTGCAACAATGCCCCAAGCCGAGAGAACGTCATCCTTGGCGGCGTATTCAAATGGGAGATGATGAAGGAGCTGGGCTTTGAGACCGTCCCCGTCGTCTCCGTTAACATTACCGATCTCGACAAGGAGCGAGAGATCTCCCTCCGCTTGAACAAAGCTGTCGGCGAATTCGACTTCGAACTCCTTCAAGAGCATTTCGACGAGATCTTCCTTCAAGACGTCGGCTTCTCGTCAGAGGAGATCGACAATATCTTCGGTGAGGACGAGAAAGAAGAGATCTTCGACCTACAGAAGGAGCTGGAGAAGCTCGATATAAACAACATCGAGATAAAGAAGGGCGACGTCTACGATCTGGACGGCTCAAAGCTTATGTGCGGCGACTCGACTATCGAGGCCGACATGCTGAAGCTCTGCGGAGACGAGAAGATAGACATGGTCATGACCGATCCACCGTACATCCTCGACTACCTGCACGGCAAAGGAAAGAACGGCGAGGCCACAACGGGCTTCGGAACCAAGAAGAACCGTAGGTACCTCGAGACCGAGTCCATTCCCGACGATTTCACCGAGCTCTGGATGGGAAACGTCGCTAAAGTACAGGCCGAGAACTTCTCGATCATCGTCTACGAGAACTGGAAGAACATTCCCGTCATATGGTCCGAGCTAGCCAAGCATTGGAAGGTCAGGAACATGCTCGTCTGGCACCTCCCCAACAGGAATCAGGGCTATGCGGGCAAGCTCAAGTTCTTCTCCAAGCACGACATAGCCATGGTCGGGACGAGCGAGGAGCATTCTGGACTCAATCTCGAGCCAGAGGACGATTCGCTTCTCGAGAACGAGTATCAGACCGCCCTCTTCGCCATCCAAGGCAAGCCTCAATGGGAGGCGTACGGTAAAGGCAACAAGTACTGCCCGACCGACTTCATCGAATGCGTTGCTTCGGACGAGAAATCGTCCGGCCAGAGCATCATCTTCGGCACGAAGCCTGTCGAGATACTGATCCCGTACATCAAAGTTCTCACGAAGCGTGGCCAGCTCGTCCTCGAGCCCTTCGGAGGAAGCGGATCGACGCTTATAGCCTCGACACGACTCAAGCGCCGATGCTTCCTCATGGAAAAGTCGCCCGTCTACGCAGAAGTAATTAAAAAACGATGGGAGAATCTAACGGGACTCAAGGCCACGAAGATTCAATAAAGCATCGCAGAGCCTCTATCGCGGCTCGCCAGAGAAAAGAGAAGACTTTCCTTCTCGAGAAGCTCCGCGAGACACCCGTAATAGAGGTCGCGTGCAAGAAAGCGGGTATATCCCGTGCGACCTTTTACCGTTGGTATCACTCCGACAAGAGGTTCAAGAAGATGGCAGATGAGGCTGGCGAATACAGCCGACGCTTCATGAACGATATGTGCGAGTCGCAAATCATCTCCCTTATCCGAGAGAGAAAGATGCCCGCCATATCGTTCTGGCTCAGTCATAACGACCCAAGATATATGAAGGCGAAAGAAGTAAAACCCCATCAAACAGTAGATCCCGCAAAAGAAACCACTACGATAGCAACCGAGAACGTACGTAACTTTCTGATCGAGGGCGACAAGATGATAACCCGATGGTTCATGCAGAAATACATGCCGAATGACTATGGGACAACACCTCGTGAGAAAGAATTACTAGAGAAGCTCGACTTCCACAATGCAATGCAAGGTCATGTAGATATAAACACCCTCTCACTGAATATCCAGAAGGCTCTTATGGAACAGCGAGAGAAGGATCTTCAAGAACTCATTGCGAGCAAACCCTACCGAGACGCCAAGCTAGCGGAACTTCGTCAGAAGAT
The DNA here is from genome assembly GCA_035546035.1 of Candidatus Paceibacterota bacterium. Classification (NCBI taxonomy): domain Bacteria; kingdom Bacillati; phylum Minisyncoccota; species Minisyncoccota bacterium. The sequence goes on along the minus strand of DASZXC010000008.1, from coordinate 220,187 downwards.
AGAAGATGAGAATAAGAACCAGTATAAACCCCGTCACTGAAATGGCCGCGATTCTATCTGATTTCTTCTCCTCCGGACTCTTCTCTGTCTTAGGTTCAACAATCTCCTTAGATTCCTCTTGAACTGGAAGATCCGCCCCGCAGTACCTGCACTTGATCGCCTCCTTCTTAACAAGCTCGGCGCAATGGATACATTTCTTCATTCCCGCCTCGACCCTGCTCTGACTAGGCTTAGAGACTGCTACCGCCACAAAACCAACAAGAGGAGAAAAAACCATGGAGACAAAAAATCCAAGGAAGAATCCTCCCGCAGTTTTTCTGTTGCTCGCATACGCGCCCACCAACATAGACAACCCTAACCAAATAAAGAAAAACATATAAGAGCCTGCTAACTGGTAATCCCGGAAGGCTCTTTGAATACAAAAAGCCCCACACCAGGTGATAGCCCGAAGGCTATCCATACCAGTTTCCTGATATGACCGATTAAGTAGCCCTGATGGGGGCCTTTTTATACTTAATCGGATTTCCTTCGCCATGCCGCCGATTTCTCGAGGGTTTAGGCTACTTTTTTATTCAGTTGTAACTACATGATATCCCAAAAAGAGATACCAGTCAGTACCTTAGCTTAGATACAAAAGATTGTGTAATACCTCCAAAGACTTAGTGTTTAAGAGGTAAATCTAGTATCCATTGATCCTTTTAATTTGGAGTCGTCAGGAAAACCATACGTACCCGTAATATCTAACCTCCCTTTGAAATCTCTTCCCGCTAACGATCCTCCTATTATCTGTTTTTCTCCGAGAAGCGTCCAAAATATTTTGTATCCGGCATCATCAAGAAACTTTAAGAGCGCCTTTTTATCTATTAGAAGCGCAGACGGAAAAGATTCCTTGAAAACGTTAGTCGTATAGGAAATGATCTTATTATCTTTGTCAGAAAAAATACCGTCGAGATTTTTCTGCACCAATTGCATCTCATTTACTATAAACTTTGAGGGCATTCTTACAGATACAGCCCCTTCATGCGAACAGTCGAGCGTGAATTCATTTAGATAAGCATCGTCAGTAACGACGAGCGGTACATCAAGCTTATCATTTGCTTTCCTCCAAATATTATAGTCGCCTCTTAAATCATCGAAGGCAAAAGAATTAGGGTATTCACCAATAAATGTCTCGTAGAACTGGTGAGACTCTGGCAACCAGTTGCCGAAGCCCTTGGCATTAAGCCAGGATAGTGTTTTTTCATAGTCACTTTTTCTGATAATGAAACTTTTGAGGATATAGAAGACCTCTCGCGTCGGTATATCGTATTTTTTATGCTCCGGAGCAGTTTCTGCCTGCCAAACGAATATTCCTTGTAGAGTTAGCCACTTATTACCCGCATCATCTGCGATTTCTATTATATTTTTAGGATCGAGTAGATCATCTTTTACCTCCAACCAACTTTTGTCGTCTAGTGACAAATTCCAAGCATTGTACTTGCCAGATTTGCTCTTCCAATTTTCAAACGTTGCAACTTTCTGATTAGTTCGATCATTTTGCATGATGAAAGAAGGATCAATATCTCTTATCCGAGGCGTCCACGGACCTTTGTAGTGTTCAGAGGTTGCTCCCCAGCGTCTGCCACTGAACTCAAAATGGTCAGACACAAGCGCCATAAACTCATGATAGGCGATCCACTGATATTTTTTACCTATTCTCTCTGCCTTATGTTCCGATCTACCACTTCTATCGTAATAATTTACATTGGAATCGAATTCACCATGCAATTTTGGGTCGTAACCAATCTCTGTAACCCTGTTGAATATCTATCAGAGATTGGAAGATCTACGTTTAACTCAGGAGTATAACGAGCGTCCGCGATTACCCTGATCTGTTTTATATGATTTGTATACCACTCTTCTTTCATGTTTTTGCGTAGCAATCTTAACAAAAGATTAAACATCTCTCGGAATTAGTTACCAACTAGCCTCTTTGGGCGGGATGCGGCATTGATTGCTATATGAGCAATATAGCCCAAGCCCCAGCCGGAGTCATTATCAAGCCCTTACAAGCCCCTATAAAGGCAAAATACTGCCTTTACGCGCGTAAAAGCACCGAATCCGAGGAAAGACAGGTGCTTTCCATAGATTCGCAGATTAAAGAGATGCTGGAGCTCGCCTCGCGCGATAATCTCGAAGTCGTAGAAATAAAGCGTGAGTCGCATTCCGCCAAAGAGACAGGTCAACGGCCGATCTTCAATGAGATTATCGATGATATCGGTAAAGGGAAATTCAACAGCATCCTGACATGGGCTCCAGATCGAATCTCGAGGAACGCAGGAGACCTGGGAAAGGTTGTCGATCTCCTCGATTCAGGAAAACTCAAAGAAATCCAAACGTTCGGGCAACGATTCACGAATAGTCCGAGTGACAAATTCCTCCTCATGATCTTGGGATCACAGGCAAAGCTTGAGAACGATAATCGAGGTCTGAATGTGAAGCGCGGACTCAGAACTCGAGCGGAGATGGGATTATGGGCAGGCTTAGCTCCCCTCGGATATCTCAACCAGTACATGATGGATAAAAAGTGTCAGGTTGTACCTGATCCGATCAGAGCGCCAATCATCAAACAGATGTTCGAAAAAGTCGCGTATGAAAACTGGAGCGGGATGAAGCTCTACAACTGGCTGAAATTTGAATTAAACTTCCACACCCGAGGCAACAAGCCGTTCACCCTGAGCGGCATCTATCGCACACTCGACAACCCTTTCTATTACGGAGTCTTCGAGCGTCCGAAGAACAGCGGCAATTGGTATACGGGCAAACACGCTCCCCTGATATCAAAAGAGCTCTTCGATAAAGCGCAGGCTCAGCTGACCAGAGATAAGATTGTCCGTGAAAACAAAGAGTTCGCTTTCACAAAATTATTCAGCTGCGGTCATTGCGGTTCAGGAGTGTCTGCCGAAGAGAAATGGAAGGAGCGTAAAAATGGCGGTTCTCATCGCTATGTCTACTATGGTTGCAGCAGAGCGCGAGATCGCAATTGCAAGAATACTTATATACGAGAGGAGGAGCTAATTTCCGGGCTCCTGAAGATAATAGATCTTCTTGATATAAACGAACTTGGTATGAGACGAAAACTCGAGGAAGAAATCAGCCGATTCAACATCTTCCAAAGATCGGTCTTAGGAAGCCAAGATAAAGTCAAAAATAATACCGAGACTGATATTAAAAATTATGCAAAATATATTCTGAAAGAGGGTTCGATTATAGAGAAACGAGAATTATTGGGTAGCTTGAAGTCGAGAATAATTTACAAAGACAAAACCCTGGCTCTCGCTCAGTAACAAAAAATCCCATATTTGGGATTTTTTGTTTGCCTAATTTTAGGTACGTGGGTTTGTCCGATACCTTATTCACTATGCGGTGTAGTCGGGTTAAGTACCCATGAGGTAAGACCCCGTAAGGGCATAATAGCATTTTTCGGCAGGCGGAAATGAGGTACGTGGGTCGGGGTCGAATTTTGTGAATGAGACAAATGAGACACGGAAAGGGCTAGTTCGGATCATGTCTCATTCACAGGAATGTTACAAATGTTACAGCATAAAGGCCTTTTTGGACTGTAACATTGGCTCTGTTGACAGCTTTATCATAGGGTATATATTAGGGGTATGAAACTAGCTACCCTCCCCGAACCCAAGGCCATCAAACAGCAGATGAAAGCCGTTCACGCTTCATTAGGCGCGGATCCAGGCGTTAACTGGGAATCGATGGTCGTGTGGCATATGAATCAGATGCCCAAGTACTTTTGGGACTCGTGGAAAGACAAACTCAAAGCGCAAGGCTTCACGTGGGCCAAGTTCATGCACCTACTCCACTACAGGACGGACAATCTGCTCATGTGGTACCGAGGGATCATGCCGTGGAGCGATCTTGTGAAAACGGTTGAGGAGCTCGTCGAGGGGCCGCTTGGGAAAGATATTGCGAAACGCAGTTAGGGTCGTGACTGAAACAGTTTTGCGGTGGTGATGCCTAGACGTTTGAGGTCTTCGTTGAAGCAGACTACACCCTGAAAAGCCGCGAAATGACATTTCTCAAATGATTTATCTTTACCACAAACACACCGACCATGCGGACGAGGATTTCGTAGCTGTTTATCGTATTCCTTCCAATTTTTCTCTGGTCGTAAAGCGGCGGTAATTTCCCTCATACTTTCCTCTGTCTGTTTGTCGGGATTTTCTCCATAAAACTCAAGCATGCCGAGGACACCATGCGACCTTTCTCCCCATGGCCATTTTCGATACATATCGAAATGACTCAGGCCGTAAAGATACGGAATCACGAGATTCTCTATGAAGACCGATAGTGACGAGCCTGGCGGAAACTTTTTCTTTTCCTCTTGGCGCACACAGAGACAGGCCGTCTCGCTACCGATGTTGAAGTGGAGATCGCGCGGATCCTTGATCTTATACTTTTTAATTATGGTCGCAGTACGGCCTCCCACTTCCGACATAACTGGAGTCGAATTCGGATAGTTAAAAGGTATCCCGATTTTTATCTCGAACTTATCCTTCAGCGGCAGGCCGTTATACGAGGCATAGATGTTGAGCGTTCCTTTCCAAACACTTGGTGTGATGAGCTCAAGGCCATACCTTTGCCCGATTTCTGCTATCTCTTCTGGTGTGAAAACGTACCGCGTCACACTACCGTCTACCACGCCCATGGTTTTGAAGGATTGTTGATGATAGTCGGGCCAGCATCTGGAGTATATGAGCGTGAAGCGGTAGTACCTCGATCATTTTCCTCATGAAATACCGCCCTCCAATCAGAGAGATTAGTGGAATCCTCTATTTTAGAGAGTGTCTCATCCGCGACGTGAGAAACCATGACACGCTGGGATGAATCTATCGTCCTTGAAACGACGTTGTTCGAGTTTGCAGGATCAACAAGTTGCATTGATCCAAAATTATCTCGGAGAGCTTCCATGACTTTGATGAAGCCGCTACGAAGATCGCCCTTGTTCTGACTACCTTTGAGTACCTCGACAACGAAGAGCTCGAGAATGAAGGTCTTGATTGATACGTTATTTCGGACACTCCAGAGTTTTACGAGCCTGATTACTGGCACGCATCCGCTCTTGGCAATATGGTCGATATGCGTCTTGAGATTCGTCTGCATGCGCTCCTTGTCTCCATAGGCGACATGGATGAATACATCGTTGCTACCCTCTATGAATCGGCCCGGCACAACGTCTATGTGATAGCTCTCAGGCGTCTTAGCACCTTTGAGATTGGTTATCCTCTCAGCTGATGCCTTGTCCTGCATGACGTAGCGTTGGCTCAAATGATCCGACACCTCCTGACGGATTTCCTTGAGACTTCGTGTATCGGTGCTCGGGAAGTAGCACACGATGTCGAGGTCGTAGCTGTCGCGGATCATTGTGCCTTTCTCTCGGGACCCCGCGTATTTGATCTTGGGCTTATTGCCAAATTCAGCGACAAGGAAATCGGTCACCTCTTTTTTGTGCGTCTGAAGCGAGTTTTCCTGCTCGATGAGCAGATCTTGCGAGGCAAGCAGGCTGTTAAGAAATTTTTGTATATCCATGTTAATTAATTGTTAGAATCGGAATAAATCCACCTTGAGCGTTTTCGTGATCGTAGACCGTCATTTTCGGGTCTGACTTCGGCAGTATCTCTCGTCCGCAGACGACCGCAATCGGCGCGGGAATAGCCGGAAAGAGATGAATTACTGTTCCTCCGCCGTGAAGAGTCCTGATTTTGGTGAGAAGCTCACGATAGGCCAATCGAAACTTTTCGAGCTTCGGTCTTGAGGCAAGGAAGCCAGGCGCAGGAGTGGCAATGGTTATCTCATAGAGATGAGGTTTTTTAGCAAAGAGCTTATACACCTCATCGTAATGGATCTTACCGCTCAGGGACAAGACCACGGCTATATCGCCTCCAGTTTCTCCTTTCGTTTCCTTGACCTCATAGGCGAGATCATCTTGAGCCTCATTCTTCCATGTCCAGTTCTCAGTATCGCGGTGTCGCTGATACAGATCGGCGGAGATGGTATTACCTATGGCATTGCCCAAGTGGACAAGCAGAGGAATAGGACCAAGTGCGAATACGGAGATATGACTTGGCCGAGAACGGTCGTTGCCCGCCCTTAGCTCTTTCTCGACTCGTTCGCTTATCTCCGACGCGAAAGACGTCCAAAAGTCCGCCTTGCCTCGGCCTGGGCGGTTAGTGAAATCGAGGGCTATGCCGCGGTCATCTGCGGGATAACGTGGCAGTATCGCCTGATAAGCTTGTTTTGTGGAAACCTCCACAGGACGATCACCGATATTCGCTGAGAATCTCAAGACCGTGGTCGTCATCTCTGGCGACAGCTCTGTCTGACGGCGAATTCTGTCCTCATGAGATCGTTTGTATTCTCGCAGATACTCGATGGTGTAATCGCATTTGTTTTTGCCGTCTACGAGCTTCGAGTGATCAAAGCATAGGAGCATAAGGTTGTCATAGTCGGTAGCTAACTCTGGAGAAGCGACCTCATCGCCACGGGGACCGCCAGGGTTCGCCGCAATGATATGAGCCATGTGAGCGAAATTATCGTCTTTGAGGGTAAGGCCGTCTCGCCAGACATACTTGTTACAGCCCGGGAACTCGCAACGCGCACCAGAAAGCGCCCAGAGCTTGAGCTTTACCTGATCGGGTATGCTTGGGCGTTCAGGCATAGTTATTTTTCATAGCTGTTAATAGAGATCAGACGGCAATACTCCGACTACCACCCCCTGAACGATACAATTATTTGTTAATATGATCGGCTTGTGCGGGTCGGAAGACTTTGGGCGAAGAATGACCATGCCATTCTTTCGTTCGAGGACCTTGACTGTCGCGCTGTCGTCGATAAGCGCCACTACAATGTCCCCATCATCCGCAGTCTCCTGTCGCCTGACCAAGACGATGCTACCTTCGTCGATTTTGACCCCATTCACTTTCGCCATGTTCATCGACGTGCCCGTGACGCGAAGCAAGAAGTACTTCGAGCCAGGTTTCGCTATAGCGGTCGATACGGGAATCATCGCTTCGACATTCTCTTCTGCGAGGATCGGAGCACCTGCGGCAATCGTGCCGACAAGCGGTACCTCAATGGTAGAGATGGAAGCGTTTGGAGTTAAGCTCTGACTCATAAGTCGGATTTTTCCTCCCATCCTCCTCAGAAGACCGGCCTTTTCGAGCCTTTCGAGCGCAAGAACCGCCGATCGTGGGGACGACTTACCTGTCACTTTGTTTATCTCTTCGAGAGTGGGAGTCTTAAGGCCGTGGACTATCCTGTTACGGACGAGCACATAGACCTCTTTATCCTTGTCGCTTAGATATTGAAGCATAGGTATAAACAAGTATACACCAAAGTGGCCTTTTTTGCAAATAGGGCTATAATAGGGCCATGTCAGAGCAATTCCCTCACATGGAGCTATCCGTCATTAAAGACGCCCGAGAAAGCCTCGAACGCTTTGCTATACAAAGAGAAAGTGCGCTTGAATCCATAACCCCTATCATCGAGTCGATGGCTCCTGTGCTCGAAACCATAGAAAACGTCCGTAAGACGATGGGACCGTATCTAGAAAATATCCAGCGCATTCAAGCCATGGTACAGGATATTTCAAAAGCGTTCGCCGTGCCGAAATTCGATACCGTAGTCTTTCGCCAAAATACGATCGTCATGCGTAACGACAATGTCAGCGTACGACTTCATCCCGATGATCGAAAGGCCCTCGCGGAAGACATCGCAGGCCTTCTGCGGACGACGAAGGAGAATCGTAATCGTGCGGCATATCCTTTGCCCAATGGAGCGAAGCTTGAACGCCTCAAAATTAAGTTCGTCGACGGACATACGGTCAAGATGAAATATCCGGGCATGCCTACTATTAAGTTCGACTATAAAGATGTCGGGTTCCTTGATCGAAAGACTCAGAATCCGGATACGAAATGGGAGTTTCTCCGAGCCATAGCCGATAACGGAGGCAGTCTACCTGTATCTCAGTTCGATGCGAGATATAGCCGCAATGTGAAATACGAAACTTCAGAACGGCTCAAGACTTTCCTCGGCATAGCAGAGAATCCCTTCCACCCTTACCGCAAGAGCGAGGGCTACTATCCCAAGTTCTCCCTGATTTCAGAAGCCGATAAACACCCATTCGACGACGAAAACGTCATTTAATCGGAGCTAGTGAGCTAACTCATTTTTTATCGACACCAAAAGTCGCCTTGAATAAGGCGTTTTTTCTGTCATCACCACAAGAAAAAATGTTGAGTGTCATTAATGACCATATATCTATGAGAAAGCCGCTAAAGGCATCTCGAAATATATGAAAAACAAATTAATTTGGCATACCGAGAGCCACACAATCTCGGAGCTTGTCCCAAATAACAAGAACCCGAGAATGATGAGCGAAAAGCAGGTAGATGACCTCAAAAAGAGCCTCACAAAGTTTAACGTGGTCGAGATCCCCGTTATCGACACGGATGGCAAGGTCATAGCAGGCCATCAGAGGCTCATGGTTTTGAAGCTTCTCGGCCGTGGCGATGAGAAAATCGAGGTACGCGTGCCAAATAGGAAGCTCACGAAAAGCGAATATGACCAGTATCTCCTCACATCGAACCGCGTCCACGGCGATTGGGACTGGGAGAAACTCGCCGCCGACTTCGACATAGGTACGCTCCTGTCGAGCGGCTTTGACGACACCGATCTCACCCATCTTTTTGACGACCTCTCGATCGAGAACGATGACTTTGACATTGATAAGGAGCTTGAAAAGATCAAGAAACCGAAAGCGAAACTCGGTGATATATACGCCCTCGGCGAGCATCGCCTCATCTGTGCCGATAGCTGTGACCCAAAGACCCTGAAAAAGCTCCTCAGCACGACCAAGGTCGATGTAATCGATACCGACCCTCCATACAACATCGGCCTCTCATACGACAAAGGTATGGGTGGCAAGAAATCGTATGGTGGCAACGTTGATGATTCAAAATCGGATGTCGAGTACAAAAAGTTTCTAAAATCTGCTCTCGGAAACGCTCTCGCCCACACGAAGCCCAACGCTCACATCTTCACATACTGCGACCAACGGTACATCTGGCTCTTGCAAACCCTGTATCAAGAGCTTGGCATAGCGAACAAGCGAGTGTGTCTCTGGGTGAAAAACAACTCGACGCCGACTCCTCAGATCGCATTCAACAAGCAGTATGAACCGTGCGTGTATGGAACTATCGGCAAGCCATATATCTCCGAAAAAGTGCTCAACCTCTCGGAGATCATGAACAAGGAAGTCGGCACGGGCAATCGCACCATAGACGATATCTTCGACATGATCGACATTTGGCTCGCCAAGCGCATAAGCGGGGCCGACTATGAGCACCCCACGGAAAAGCCTCCGACCCTGCATGAGAAAGCCCTCCGGAGGTGCTCAAAAGCCGGTGATGTTGTTCTTGACCTCTTCGGTGGTTCAGGGAGCCTTCTCATCGCCTGCGAACAGCTGAAGCGCAAAGCATACTTGGTCGAACGCGAGCCGATATTCGTTGATTTAATAATCCGCCGTTATGAAAAACTCACTGGAAATAAAGCACGAAAGATCAGTTAAACAGGGCCAAGTCTGGAAGCTTGGCGACCACCGCCTTTTGTGCGGCAACGCCTGCGACGAAAAGCTTGTCACGAGCTTCCTTTCGAGTGCAAATATCCAGGCCATCGTGACCGATCCGCCATATGGCGTCTCGTATGCGGAGAACAAGACGAACGTCGGCACGCCGAAAGTAAACAAAGTAATCCTCAATGACAATATCTCATCGGAGAGCGAGTACCGAGAATTCTCGAAGAAGTGGCTTCTGCCCGTCATACCTCGTCTCGCCCGAAAGAACAGCATATACATATTCAACTCGGACAAAATGCTCTTCACTCTACGAAACGCTCTCGATGATGTCGGCATCTTCTTCTCCCAGCTCGTGATCTGGGTCAAAAGCCAAGCGGTCATCGGCCGCAAGGACTACATGCCTCAACACGAGCTTATTCTTTTCGGTTGGTACGGCACTCATGCGTTCAGGCGAAGCAAGGACAAATCCATCCTCTGCTATCCAAAGCCCAATAGCAGTTCGCTCCATCCAACGATGAAACCAGTGCCTCTCGTGGCCCACCTCATCATGAATTCAACCTCGATTGGCGATGCCGTATACGACCCATTTGGCGGATCGGGTACGACTTTGATTGCTTGTGAGCAAACGAAGCGCAGATGCTTCATGGTCGAAGAGGATTTGGAGTATTGCAGAACAATCATCGCACGGTGGGAGCATGTGACGAGCCTTAAAGCAGAAAAAATATGAACAAGACCGACAAAAACAAAGAGATATTGCTTGAGCAATTCAGAAAAACGCCCGTGATCCAAATCGCCTGCGAAAAGACGGGCGTTTCCCGCATGACCTACTACCGCTGGCTCAAAGAGGACAAGGAATTCGAGAAGCTCGCTCTTGAAGCCCTCGCCGAAGGCAAGCTCATGGTGAACGACCTGGCCGAAAGCCAGCTCATATCGGCCATCAAGGACAAGAACATGACGGCCATCATGCAGTGGCTCCGTCACCACCATCCTGAATACAAAAACAAGCTCGAAGTAACCGCCGTTACTCGCCAGGAAGAGCTCACTCCCGAACAAGAAGCCCTCGTCCGAGAGGCTCTACGCTTGGCTTCGGGTGAGGTCGAGACAGAGACAGCGGTCGCGGTCGACATTAACGACAATGGAAAACCAAACGATACAACCGAAAAGAGCGATGCCGCCCCAATTGGTGGAGGCGATGCTCAAGGACAGAAAAGTGAGGACGGCAATCACTAGGAAGAGTCACCATTACTTCTTCCATTTCTACCTCTCCCACTACGTCAAATACAGGACGGCTCCTTTTCATGAGGAGATATTCAGGCTCACCGAGAAAAGCGATAACAGCAATCTCTTCATCGTGGCTTTTCGAGGATGCGGCAAGTCGACCATCCTCACGACCTCGTATCCTCTGTGGGCCATTCTCGGCGAGCAGTCAAAAAGATTTGTGCTTATCGCCTGTCAGACCCAGAGCCAGGCCAAGCAGCATATGATGAACCTTCGACGTGAACTTGAAAACAATACCATCCTCAAGAATGACCTTGGGCCATTTCAAGAAGAGTCAGATCAATGGGGATCGTCGTCCTTGGTATTCTCGCAACTCGATGCCCGCATCACGGCCGTATCGACCGAGCAATCGATTCGTGGCCTCCGTCACAATCAGCACCGCCCCGATCTAATCGTCTGCGACGACATAGAGGATCTCGCCTCGACCAAAACCCGCGAAGGCCGAAGCAAGACATATCAGTGGCTCACGGCCGAGGTCATCCCCGCAGGAGATCGCGATACGAGGCTTGTCATCGTCGGAAACCTCCTCCACGAGGATTCGCTTTTGATGAGGATGAAAGAAGACATAGGCCGTGGAAAGCTCACGGGTACGTTTCGCGAATATCCCTTGATTCAAAATGAGAAGATTCTCTGGCCTGGAAAGTATGCGTCTCTTGAGGATATAGAGGATGAAAAGAAAAAGGCCGGAAACGAGTTCGCATGGGAACGCGAATACCTTCTCCGTATCGTCGCTGACGAAGAACAAGCGATACATCGCGAATGGATCCAATACTATGACGTAATTCCGCCTCCCGAGAAGGGCTTCGGCGGGTATATGACCCACATGGAAGTCCGTATCGGTGTCGACCTTGCCATATCGAAAAGCGACGCCGCCGACTACACCGCCATGGTTCCCGGCATGCTCTACGAGCTCTATAGCGGCTATCGCATCTATATCCTACCTAAAATCATCAATCGAAGACTCAATTTCCCCGAGACTGTCGACCTCTGCAAGGCTCTCGACGTGGCATATACCAAGGCAAGCGATGAGAGGCCAACCTTCATCGTGGAAGACGTTGCATATCAGAAAGCTCTGCCACAACAGCTCAAGGAAGAGGGTCTCCATAACGTCATTCCGACAAGGCCAGGAAACCAAGACAAGAGATCAAGGCTTGCCCTCACGGCGAATCTCATCAAGACAGGAAAGATACTCTTTCCCAAGGAGGGCGCGGAGGAACTGATTCAGCAGATCGTTCACTTTGGGGTCGAGAAGCACGACGATCTCGTCGACGCTTTCTCCATCCTCGTCCAGAGCGTCACCGAGCACGCACCCGTGCTTCCGAGGATATATTTCCTTTAGCTACTTCGCGATAGAACAGCCGCTCAAGATGATATTTCCGAGCTTGCCCGTGACCTTGCCCTGAAGTGTCATATATTCACCCTTCGAGATATTAGCGAGAATTGATTCTGCTGATCTTGGGAACATGCACTGCACGACCGATATGGAATACTGTCCTCCGGTTTTCAAAGCGATGTATGGTGTATCAACGATATCCTTGCCTATGGAGTCGACGATGCCCGTGACCGAGACAACGTTGTTCTTGTACTTGGCATCGGCGGCTACTTCGTTGGCGGTGTAGTCATCCATGATCTTATCGGCGGATATTTTTATGGTTGGAACCGGAGTGGGCGCAGGAGCTGTATTCGAAGCATCAGCGACAGTATTCGTCTCCGCTTCCTTCACCGCGCTCGACCCGATGAAGGCAAAGCCGGAGATCATGAGTATGAGAACGATGATGACACGAAGGCCCTTTGAGAGATTGACGTGCGCTTTATCCCTCAGAAGTTTGTTCATCGGAGGCAAAGCGATGAGAGCAGTGAGGATAAAAAGAATGCCTGATACGGGATGGATTGCGATGTTCGTGATGCCGAGGATGACAAAGATGACGCCGAGGATCCAACCGAATACGAGGCCGAAGGTTATATTTTTAGTCTTAACCTCAGAAGACTGTTTATTATTTTCCATTTTCTAGCGGGTTTTTAATGTGACTGAGAGACCGAATAACAAAGGGCTCCCAGCCATCGCGGCGAACCTTTCGGCCCGCCCGTATCCGTTTCCAGACACGACCCGCTAGAGCGACTCTGACTGGGAGTCCTTTGATCTCTAGCGGGAGATTTTTTGACCATGCTCTAGAAAAACGTGATTTTCCTAGAGGTTAGGCTTTCCTATTAAATTGTCATTGACCATGATACCCCGAAAGCGAATATCAGTCATGTACCTTAGCTCGAAAGGAGGGCTTTGCGAAGCCCCGTTGCCAACAGCTCAACAGAGCCATTTTGATGGCCCAAAAAGGGCTTAAACTAGGGCTTTTAAGGGTATTTCTATGGGGTGGCTTGGTTGAGGGCTAGTTCTTGGAGAGTCGAAAGGTGCCTGCACGATTGAGCTTGACAGAGAGCCATATTATGGTGTATAATTGCATGAGAATAGAACCTTGATAAGCCCCACGTTTGCCATAGCTCCGAGCCTCCTAATGCAGGTGTTTCGGAGCTATGGCAAACCACGTCGGTTGGCCAGAGGCAAAACGCAACACCGTACGCAAGTACATCGTTGCAAAACCAGGAAAACACGTCATGAATGACACGTTCGTATTGGGCCAAGGCCAGGGACATGAACTCGAGATGGCGCTCCGTCGCAATGATTGGACGAGCGCTCTCCTCAAGCAGGCGACGCAAGGCGACTTTCTCGCGAAAGTCAGGCTTGCGCTCGGAGACAAGGCGATGCTCCTCACGGAGCCGGTGCGAAGCGAAGGATTCTTCATCAGTTGGACTGATGCGCAGAAACTGGTGATGGACATCATCGTCAAGCACAGGCTCTACTACAAGAACCTCGGCCTTCAGCCGGGTGAACAGTGGCTTCCGACCGAGCCCATGAAAATGACTTGGTTCGAAGCTGTAGAGATCGCCGCGAGCTCGAGCTTCCTGCGACTCCCGCATTATTCTCATATGATCAGCCTCGCTGAGCATATGAAGAAGGGTGCGGAATGTCGTCCAGAGGAAGAGCTCAAGGAGGGAGAGTATTGGACCGTGTGCTCTGAGGGCGATGCACCGAACAAGAGCTACGCCTGCTGTCTCACTGCCGATCATCTCCACTTCGAGAGCCACCGCCTAAAAACGGAGCTCAAGTGGGTGAAGTTCGTCTTCCGTTCACCAGTTAACTGAGGGTCTGGTTAAACACCCTCAAATTGGGGAATCCTTAAACAAGATTCCCCACTTCATTGAGTTCACGATAGCGATATCGCGGATTCATAAAGTACAGCTCTTTGAATTTAAGACGGTCATAGGAATAAGGGAATAAATACTTACTCTTTTATTCCTATGACCACCAAAATCATCGTTACGAAAAAGTCATTCAAGTCCCAAAAGGACTTTAAGGGTTCCCTCCCCAAGAAATCACGTGTTGCGGACTCGAACGAGGCCATCAAGGCGGATCTGGATCTGCCTCATGTGTCTGAAGAACATGACGGCCTCACGGAGTGGCGCAGCAACGGGGTTATCGGGGTTTACGGGAGCCCGCTGAGTTTCCCTCTTTCAAAGGGAACCAGAGTTGCCATCGTCCAGGGATTGCCCTGAGACGATGTGACGGAGATGGAGAAAACCATCTTGGCAACAGAATCAAAAACACCGGAGACTCCAATCCGGTCTCTGTATCGGGATGCGTATCCCGACTGACGAGTCCAAAAGGACGAAACAGAATGTTCTTTGACTTGTTGAGTTTGGAAGGAAAGAAGCGATTGACTTGCTGGCTCGTTGCCAAGCGAATCGTAGATTTCCTCACTAAACTCAACTTACTTATGAAACCAATGACTTCAATTCTCCTCATCCTCGGTGTGTGGACGTTCACCATCGTCGCCCTCTTCGGAGGCTTCTGGCTGAGCGCGATCAAACGCCGTCGGAACGAGCGGAGGATGGCGCTCGAGACCGCTCGCCACATCATCGAATCGAAGGGCTATGAAAATCGCCATCGCTTCGTTGACGACGACACCATTGAGTATCTCTATCTGGTCCTTGGTGAGACCAGCAAAGGACCCGATCTGGTGTGGGCCATGGTGCGCGTCGGGCGCGAGACCACGACGGTGACGATCCAGCACATCGACACCAAGCTTCTCAAGCAGAATTCGCGCCAGATGGTGGCGGATGCCGCAAAGGATCTTCGGTGGGCTCTCACGAGCCTCGGCTACCAAGCCGAAATCGAGGCTGTCGCTTCGCCGCCAAATCGGTCGATGACGGGCGTTTCCCGTTTCAGTTAATTGAGAGTCTGGTTAAATACTCTCCAAATGGACGATTATAAAATATCGTCCACTCCATTAGATCCGCGACATGGTGTCGTTGATCTATAGAGTCACAGCTCTTTGATTTTATGGACAAAAAGAAAATCGGCGCGCTCCTTGCCGCAAAAAGGACTGCTCTTGGCCTCACAAGCCAGGAGATGGGAATGGAGATTGGTTGTAACCGAACGACCATCGACCGCATGGAAAGAGGCGATACGTGCATCAAGCGCTCTAAACTTACCCGCATTGCGCAGGCGTATGGAGTGCCAGCAACTGAGCTCGCCAACATGTGTGGCTACGATATGGACGGAGTTCCCGGCTACGAGGCGGATATTGAGATCGCGGTGACAGCCGATGACCTCAAATTCCTCCTTACGGTAGCCGAAGGACTGAAAGCGCCTTTGAACATCTCGCTAATCCGCGAGCTGCTCAAACGTCGTCAACAACCCTCAACGCAACCGCAAGCATGAATACGACGACAACCGTTTCGGCAGATGAGCTCATAAAGCAAAAAGCTGCCGAGATCGAAAAGGAACTAGCCGCATGGGCGGAAGCGAACCGAATCGTGGATGCAGGCGAAAGACTTGTCTTCAGCCTACGTCTCGTGAGAGTCCCTATTGTCGTATGCGAGGATGCACGGAATGTTACGGCGCTCCCCAAGAATCTTGAGAAGATTTCGCCTCGAGACGTATACGATGCTACTCGCCGTGTCATGGCTACCCTGAAGTCGGTTCGAAGGCTCAACCAGAATATGGTCGAGTCCGAACTCAACGCACCAGGGCTTGTCCAGTTCTTCCATAACTCGTGGAAAGGCATACCTTATCGTAAGGCCTACCAAGCGGCAAAGGCTAACAAGCCATTCGCCGAGGGAGAACGTTCATAGGTAATGAGATGGTTACCTGCAAACGCCATCCAAATAGAGAAGCTTAAAAACCTTCTCTACTCAATCAGATCCGCAACACGACGTTGTTGATCTGTAGAGTCGCTCTTTCAAACCCATGCTCTCCGAATCAATGGAGAAGAAGCTCATTGAGGCAATCTGCTTCTCCCCTAAAAATCCAGTAGGTCCGTGCCTCCATTCGGTCGATCACATTAACCTAATGAACGAGCTCGCCTCCGAAGAACAGCAGGAGGCCTTCCTCGCTCACCTGCGCTCCTGTCCCGACTGTTCCCAGGCTACGATGGAATTCATTGTGGCCGAGGATCATCTGAAAACACCCGAAGGCAAGGCGCAGATGAAGGTCTTTCGAGATCGTTTCCGCGAAGTGGAAGAAGGCGGAATCGAGGGCTTCATGTAAACCAGTTTCTTGAGAGTCTGGCTAAATACTCTCTGTGCCGTATTCGTACGGCATCCTATTGAACCCGCAAAGAAATTTGTTGGTTCATCGGATAAGTTCTTTGATACAAAATCACTGTTTGAGACGAGCTTTTTGCGGCCTATATCCTTAGGCACCAAAGAGCTCGTCTCAACTGAGGCAAGTCGTACCGAACGTTTTCGGCAAACCTAGAAGATGTCGCCAATGAAACCATTGTCCCCGTCTGTTACCGTTACGCATCGGGACCCCAAAGGTCTCAAGTTCATGTCCACCGTCGGGTCTGCATATGACAAAGCAAACCTCGACGACGACAGCGCACAACGCCTGAACGAGAATGCCGGCTTCGCCGCGTATCTTGCACAGGGCATCCGTCGCTTCTCGGCCAAAGCACCCGACTACGCACTGGCACAGTCAATCCTCGGCGAGGATTTCATCACGCCGGAGGAAGTCGCCAAGGCTCGCAAAGGGATCGTCTACACCGACGAACAGATCACGGCCCTCGCCGAAAGTCTGCCGTCGGAAGAAGTGCTCACGTGGTGCAAGGAGAACGGCTACGCCGTCATCCCCGCACCGCCCACGGCACTGTCGACACTCGATATTCGGGAGATCCAGTCAGCCCACTTCTACTCGAAGTCGGGCGGATGGTATGCCGAAGACAAGGAGACGTTCGCTCGCGAGGACAAAACGTCGTCGGGATGGATGGCCATCAAGAAGACGCCCGTCTCGAATTCGACCAACAAAACGTGGAAGGAGCAGACCAAGCTCCTGTCCAAAGTCGAGATTGTGCCGAACGCCGCCGAGATGAGCTGGTTCATCACGACCTATTTCGAGGTTCGTGGTGTCCGACTCTTCGAAGACGTCTACGTTCGGACTTCCAGTCTCGACTCGGGCGGCGGTCGTGTCCGCGTCGGCGGCTTCGATTCCGAGGGTCTCAACGTCGGCGACTGGAGCGACGGCCTCCACCATGGCCACATCGGCGTGTCGGCTGCCCGGAAGCAGTGATTCTTGATCCCTTGAGGGCTTGTCCCTCTTGAATCCTTGAGGCTTCGCGAAAATTTTTTTGCGAAGCCTCTTTTTTATAAAAATTTGGTATCATATCCGCATCTTGCTCATGTAGCTTGGATCACGGTTCAAGTTCGCGAGATATCTCACCTTTTTGGTGTCGCCAGAGTGCTAGTAGTCTATGGATTACGGCAGAGCGCGATTTGAGGATAGAGAGAACTTCTTGCCCGTTTCTAGAGGAGGTGCTTTCAGACGAAAGCTACTCTCGAATAAAATTCAGAGATGAGAGGATATAGACCTGCAAAGGTAGTAAACCTCAAATCTCGGTGTCATGGACGGAAACGGGCAATATCTCGACTCGGACGGCAATCGTGTCAACGTCGGCAACTTCGATTCCAAGGGTCTCAACGTCAACAACTGGAACGACGACAACCACAATGGCAACATCGGCGTGTCGGCTGCCCGGCAGTCATAGCTCTATCCCGAGAAAACCCACATATGTGGGTTTTCTGTTAGAGTCCCTTCGTGGATTTTATCCAGCCTCCGAGCATTCTTCCGATCTCATCGAGATTCGCCTCGATCACGATGTACTTCTTGGAATCGATTGCCTTGATGTCCTTCATGAGACGGATACAGACGCGGAGAAAGTTCAGTTTGACACTCGTCTTCTCCAAAGTCGGTAATTTCTCCAATTTCGACTGTTGGCTCGCGAAAAGGATGCCTTCGAGCACTTCAACGAGTAGACTCTCGCATTTCTGCCAGAGAGTATAGCGATCTTGCTTCGGCACCGATAGGCGGAGAGCATAGAAATCTTTGTAGAGATTATAGGATTTCTTGAATATGGGAATGTCTAGGTCGTTCATATGAAAATATATAAAGATTTATATTGGTCGATAATTTCTCCCCAGACGCTCTTTGACGCATGGGAAGTTTTCAAATCCGACAAGAAGAACAAGCCCGACGTGATGGAATTCGAGCTTGATCTTGAGCAAAATATTTTTGATCTGTATAGGGATTTGAAGAATGGAACGTACAAACACGGGCCATACAGAGGATTCTGGATCCATGACCCAAAGCTTCGACGAATCCACAAGGCCACGGTGCACGACAGGGTGCTCCACCATGCGATTTTCAAAGTGCTGATTTATATATTTGAGCCGGTCTATATTCCCGCATCTTTCTCTTGCCGTATTGGCAAAGGAACTCATCGAGGCGTCATGTATATCCGTGATGCCATCAGAAAAGTCAGCAAAAACTACACGCGGCCGTGCTATGCACTCAAGTGCGACGTACAGAAATTCTTTGACAGCGTCGACCAGGATTTCCTTATTGAAATTTTGAAAAAGAGAATTAAAGATCCGCAGACGATGCGGCTCCTCGAAGAAGTCGTGACGAGCTACGTTCGCGGAACTTGCGAGAGAGAGAGAGAGAGAGAGAGAGAGAGAGAGAGAGAGTACTTTCGGCGCTTCGCGCCGAACAGGCATACCTATAGGCAACCTGACGAGCCAGCTTTTCGCTAACGTGTATATGAATGAGTTTGACCAGTTCGTTAAGCATGAGCTGAAAGAGAAATATTATGCGCGCTACACGGACGATTTTGTCATCATATCAGACGATGCCAGCTATCTGAAATCGCTCGTGCCAAAAATCAAGCATTTCCTCAGGGAAAAGCTGAGGCTGAATCTGCATCCAAAGAAAGTTACCATTAGAAAATCTAGTCAAGGAATCGACTTCCTCGGCTATATCATCCTGCCGCATCGCATTGCGGTTCGCACAAAGACGAAAAAGAGGATGATACGGAAGTTGAAGTGGACTGTGAAGCAGTATCAAAGCGGTGAAGTGACTGAAGACAATCTTTCCGCGTCACTCCAGTCCTATCTCGGCGTTCTGTCTCATGCCGACGCGCACGAATTCTCAGAAGATCTGAAAAATCAGTTTCTGTTTTGGAAAAGCCGATAATCGATCTATTCGTTATCGAGGATCACGAACATGCAGACAGCGGCGGCCAGGTCGATAATTGCCCAGACGCCCCGGCTCAGGAATATCGGCGCGATCGGATTGAAGAGCACGGCGATTCCCGCCATGATGAAGACCCATCTCCTCCTCTGCTTCTTATTCGCCTCGTACGCGTTCACTATCGCAGTTGTGCACACTACCCATCTGAGTAACTGGAAATAGAAATACGGCCAGCCGAACGGAATAGCAGCCAGGAGCATTATGCCGGAAACGGTCGAGAGCGTTCCTGAATAGCCTTTATTGCGCATGTTGAGTATCCAATTTGTGATAGATCATACCAATCTTCAGAAGCCATATCTCGACCAAGAGAGTGACGATAAGGATGATCGGGAGGGCTATGAGCGTCGAGCTGACGTAGTAGAAAAGGAAAAGGAGCGCATATGCAAATTGTAAGAGCCAAACAGTCATGTGCGAGCCAGTCGCTTCTCGATCCTCTTTCGAAGCCATGTACGCGTATGGGCCCGTCGCTAATCCGTATCCGAAGAGCAGATACGGAAAGACATTCCCGTCTCCAGCGATGTTGAACATCAGTATGAAAATTCCTATCGTCCACACCAGGCCAATCACATGCGTGTATGTGAGATTCAGCCAACCTACAATGGCGACCAAGACCCTCCTGTTTTTCTCAAGCGATTTTAGGATGAGGTACATGAAGCCCATGGTTGGAAGGAGGAGTATCGAAATGACAAACGACGAGATCAATATGAAGATCACACCCATCACGACAAGCCGCCATTCGCCGAGAAACAAAAGCCAAATGGTACTTACTATGCTTCCCAAGACATTGAGCATGATGAACGGAACGATAGATATCGCCAGCATTCCGTTGATGACTTTTGAGAAGGATTCCATAGACTTGTTGGCTGCAATTGCCTTTACATTAAAAGTGTAGCACACGGAATCAGGTCTGGACTTCCGCCCCAATCGGCGTCATTCCTTGATGCGTGGACGACATCGAAGCAGTTATAAAGGCCACAGAACATATGCGATACGGCAAACCGCCAAGGAGCATGACATTGAATAAGCTCTCGCTCCTCTCCGAGCCGAAAAGCGACCTTAAGCGAAGCATCAAGGAGCGCATGAGCTTTCTCGCCGCATGCTATATCTCTCTTGCCACGTTCGTCGACGACGATGCTGTGGATTTTCTCCTTGATAGCAACTCGGTCTCCAGCGAAGAGAGGCTGAAGCGGGTTTCGGAGATATACAAGAAAGTGGTGCGCGATATGGACGAATACAGGAAAGAAATCGAGGATTTTAATCTCTTCGAGTTACCAACAACTAGCTCTCGGGATGCTCTGGACTCCTAGGGCGCGTTGCGTCATTCCTTGTGATGTATGAATAACAATATAGCCCAAGCGCCATTAGGGACCCTGGCCAAAGTAGCGGTCCCCGTGAAAGTGAAATATTGTCTGTATGCCAGGAAGTCGACGGAATCCGAGGAGCGTCAGATCCTGTCGATTGATAGTCAGATCAAGGAGATGCTCCAATTAGCCGAGCGAGACGGCCTCGAGATCGTCGAGATGAAACGCGAATCGCACTCGGCCAAGGAGACTGGCCAGAGGCCCGTATTCAACGAGATCATCGAGGAACTCAAGCTTGGGAAGTATAATGGAATACTGACATGGGCTCCTGACCGCATTTCTCGAAACGCAGGCGACCTCGGCCGCATCGTAGACCTCATGGATGCGAGCTTGCTTCAGGATATCAGGACGTTCAGTCAGAGGTTCTCGAATAGCCCGAACGACAAGTTCATGCTCATGATCCTCTGCGGGCAGGCAAAGCTTGAAAACGACAACCGAGGCATCAACGTGAAGCGCGGCCTCCGCACCCGAGCCGAGATGGGATTATGGGCAGGCACAGCGCCACTTGGGTACCTCAATCAAAAGCTCATGGACAAGAAGTGCCAGGTCATTATCGACCCCGTCCGTGCGCCGATCATAAAGAAGATGTATGAAAAGGTTGCCTTCGAGCAATGGAGCGGACGGAAGATATATAACTGGCTCCGCTTCGAGCTTAACTTCTATACCCGAGGCAACAAGCCTCTCACTCTCTCAGGCGTATACCGCATCATCCAAAACCCCTTCTATTACGGCATCTTCGAGCGTCCACGAAATAGCGGCAACTGGTACACGGGCAAGCACGAGCCCATCATCACCAAAGACCTCTTCGACAAGGCGCAGGAACAGCTGAAGCGCGACAAGATCGTGCGAGAGAACAAGGAGTTCGCCTTCACCAAGCTCTTCACCTGCGGATACTGTCAGTCGGGTATATCGGCCGAAGAGAAGTGGAAACTACTCAAAAACGGTACGTCCCAAAAATACATATACTACGGATGTTCCCGAGCGCGAGACCGAAATTGCAAGAACAAGTACATCCGCGAGGAGGAGCTAATAGACGAGCTCCTCAAGATCATGGACAAGGTGAGCTTAAACGAACTCGGCATGAGGATGAAGCTCGAAGAGGAGATCAAGCGATACAACGTCCTCCAGAGACTTGCGACCAAATCGGTCAAAAAGCAGACCATCGACGAGACCGAGATCAATACGAGAGAGTATGCCAAATACCTCCTGCGTGAAGGAAGCGTATCGGAGAAGCGAGAGCTTTTGGCGAATCTGCGGAGCAGGCTCTGCTACAAGGACAAGAAGATATCGTTTGTCGCGGAATAGGACCGTGAATTAAGAATCGGGATGTGAAATCCTGATATAATTACACCAATGCCAAACGTGACCCTCCTTAACAAACCCGAACTCTCTCTACACGACGTGGACAGAAAGTTCAACGACCGTCGGACGGGCCTTGTCCCAATGATAGAAGAGTACGTCTCGAAGCACGATCTCTTCAAAGGCAAGGACGTGAGTATCTACTTTATCGAGAAAGGCGCGGGCTCTCTCGTGGCTAAAATCGAAACGAACGATGAGAAACTCATCCTCAAGGTGCCTCTAAGCCTGGCTTTCTCAAAGGGCGAAGGCCTCTTCCTTAAGACATGGGAGAACGCAGGGGTGAAAGTGCCTCGCGTATATGAGGAAGGCTCGTTTGGCGAGCTCTCCTACATCCTCATGGAATACATCGACGCGCCAGTGATCACTGGCAGGTACAGCCCGGAAGAGTCGCTTAAGAAGAAAATATATGTCGACCTCGGAAAGACACTGAGAACAATGCATGCGCCGAAAGCGGAAGGCTTTGGCGGCGTCGTGGACGGCAAGGCGGAATATTCCCGATTCAGCGACTGGATCAACGGGCCAGACATGAAGAAACGCGTCGATTACGTGAAAGAGCACAAGCTGCTCGGTACGGAGCACGGATCATTGTCGACTGCGTACGAAATAATGACCGCTCACGTCGAGTCGGAAAATCGCAGTAGTTTTTGCCACGACGATTTCGGAACATCGAACATTTTTGACACGGACCCGATCACCGTGTTCGATCCGAATCCACGTTTTAATAACGGATACCTAGATTTAGGACGAAGCATCGTCATGCTTGCCACAGGACAAGCGGCCTCGCAGATAGAGCAACTGATCGAGGGATATTTTGGAGGTGAACCGTATAACGCGAAAGCGCTTCAGGCTGCAGTTTTGATCAATGCAACCATGAAGCTCCCGTACTCTCACAAGAAAGGAAGAACCGAAATGGTTTCCAATATCCAAAAATACCTTGCGGACAGAAGGAGTGTTTTAGAAAATTAATCGACCTCACCCAGACTAGCAAAGGCCGCATGCGGCCTTTGCAGATACCGAGTTTGCCGCGGGCTATGTGTTAATCTTTAGATGCGGATGCGGTCGGGATAAAGGATCGAGAGCTGGGCCATCACTTCGGCCCAGTTTCTCGTAGCTAAAGTCCAGTTCTGCGTGATGTCGGCCTGGGCGAGCCAGAGGAGCTTGAGTAGTGCATCGTCATGCGGGAAGACCGTCGTGGTCTTCGTCACCTTCCTAAACTGCCGATTGAGATTCTCTATCGTGTTCGTAGTGTATATGATGCGGCGGATGGCTTCAGGGAAGCTGAAGAAGGGCGCGAGATCGTGCCACTTCTGCTCCCAAGATTTGAGATACATGGCATAGCGGGGCCACCTCGACATCATGTCTTTGAGTGCCTGCATTCCTGCTTCCTCGCTCGGAGCTGTATACACCTCTTTGAGATCGGCGCAGAATTCCTCTCGATCTTTGAAAGGAATGAACATGATGGTATGGCGTATCTGATGGACAATGCATACTTGTACGTCCGTCTCGGGGAATACTGCCTTCACGGCCTCCGGAAAGCCCCTTAAGCCGTCGATACAGGCGAATATGACATCCTCTACGCCCCTGTTCTTCATGTCGTTCATGACGTGGAGCCAGAACTTTGAGCCCTCGCTCTCGGAGATCCATATACCAAGGATCTCCCTGTACCCGTACTGGTTGATGCCGAGAGCGATGTATGCAACCTTGGACGATATCTTTCCCGCCTCTCGTACCTTGAAGTGGAGCCCGTCCATGTATACGACGGGATAGCAGGATGAGAGCGGGCGGGATTGCCACTCTTTGACCAGTGGAAACACCTTGTCGGTTATGGCTGATATTCCTGGCTGTGAGATGTCCGCTCCATGATGGAGTTTCATGTAGCTTGAGATGTCGCGGGTCGTGAGGCCTTTGGCGTATAGTGTAATGACCATTGCCTCGTTGTCGTTTCCTGCGATGTCATACCAGGGAGTCGATGCCACGTCGACATCCTTTTCCCTCCGAGGTGCTTCGACTTGGATCGGTTCAGGGCGCTTAGGCTCGATCGCGACCGCTACAGGAGGCTTTTCTTCGACTGCCTCTGCCGGTGCAATGAGTTCCTCGGCGAACGCTTTGGCATCTTCGGGAGTGCGGATGGACCTTATTTTTCGCTGATATTCTGCGTATGAGAGCATTGTTTTCATGGTTGTTTGTGGTTATGCCCGCGTCAAAGATTCGGTATCCGATCCCGACATTAAGCGATACAATGATTCCATGCAAAAAGACTTCTCAAAGCAGCTCATCAAGGGCAAGATCGCCGAGCTCGTGTTCGACCAGATGTTCCGCGAAGCCGGAGAGTATACGGTCATCCCTTTCGGCTATGAGTCCGTCGTGCCAGAGCTCATGCAATACACCAAAGGCCTCGACAGGAGCATCCTCGATAATATACGGAATGCTCCCGACTTCGCCCTCGTGTCGCACGAGCCGAAAGAGGTATCACTCGTCGAAGTGAAGTATCGATCAAGGGTCGATATGGACGACATCCAAAAGAACGCTCAGGCTATCTGTGACAGGTGGAAGCTCGCGTGGATATTTATAGCGACGCCTGCGGGGTTCTATTTTGACAAGTGCACGGATCTCATAAAAACAGAAGCGGTGCCAACAAAATTATCAGAGGATCTGGTATCGAAAGAACTTCAGGAAAAATATGTTGTGCTCCTAACCGAATTTATCAGGCAATAGGAGCTAGACCATCTTAGACGGCTTCGCTTTCTTCTTACGGCGGGGCTTGTCTTCGAAATCGAACTCCATGCCATCCGGGGCGAGTTCCCCGTCTCTGCTTATCTCGCTAAATTCGAGGGCGCGTATACGGGCAAGTTCAGCGACCGCCTCTTTTCCTACGGCAAAAGCAAAGCCGTCCTCGATAGCGAACGCTTTTCTGTGAGCGATCGTGCTTTCCTGGTCGTACGAATCCGACCTCTCCTTGTCTTCGCCGTACGTCTCCATCGAGAGGTAGTGTGACGTCTTGGCGTCTCGCAACGCGTACATGTAATCGAGCCAGTCTCTCCTCAGTTTTTGCGTCATCGTCTCGTCGAATCGGTTCTCTCCTGCGAGCTTCGCGAACCAGACCCGCATGAGCTTGCGATAGATATACAGATCCCTTCGTGTGATGGCATCGGGCAGAAAAGTGTCTTCGAGATTCTTCTCAAAGCTCGTCTGCGCCTGAAGTACGGCTTCTTCGCTTATCCCTTCATCTTTTAACAAGGGAACGTCCTCTACCACCTGCGCTTGTTTAGGCGTGTTGCGCTGCTTATATATCCACCAGACGACGGCGGCGGCGATTACGATCCAGATCATGGAATAACTATAACTTGACCGAAACGTAATTGCTAACGCTTTTTAATGGCGGCGATCATCGCTTTCAGACGCCTCAAAAGGTCGTCGTACGTGATGATATCGATCACGCTCTTATATTTCCTCTTCACGACCTCGAGATCCTCCTTCTGGGCCGTCGACAGGTCATTGTCCCTGCCCATGATGATCATGCCGCACGGGTTTATGATCTTGATCTTGAAATCCTTCGGAAGCTTATCCTTGTATTTCTCGGTCAGCTTTTCTTCACCCTTCTTGCCTGATTTGTTAAGGTGAAAGATATACTTCTCGATCTGCATCACCGTGCCCGACAGATCACGAAGGGGTATGTGGTTATCGCGATACTTGCCCTGGGTGATTATCTGCTTGCCGAGCGGCCGCTTTATCTCGACGATATCAATGCTCCCGTTCGCGTCGACGAGGAGGAAATCGAGCTGCCTGTCTTTCTCGTTGTAAGCGTCCCGCACAGGAGCCTCCTTGAACGCGAAGAGGTATTTCGGATAGAGGAGCAGGATGATGTCGAGGATCTCGTTCTGCCACTGCTTCTCGTTATAGGCGGTCTCGCGCTCGAGCATCACTTGAAGCCTATCGAGCAACGTCTGGTATTTTACGAGCTCGTCTTGCTTGAACTCCTCCAGGAGGTCTTCGCTCTTCACGCTCTTGCGCTTGTTCATGTAGCGGTCGTATTTCTCCTCTACGTCCGAGGCGGAGTCGTAATAGTTGCTCAGGACCGAACCGATGCGGGCATGAACGTATTTCTTGACCTCATAAGGATTGGGAAAATCTTTGAGGAGCTTTCGGAACTCGCTCTCGGGTAACGAGGTCGGCGCGTCTCCGCCGATGTATATGTCCTCGCTGACGACCTCCGCTATTTTCTTGAAAATGGAAATATCGCTCGCGACCACGAAGAAGCGGTCGGTTATATCCATACTTTTATGGATATAGATCCTCTGTTTAATACCCAGGATTCTCGGCTCGATTTTGAAGTAGTCGCCCTCCGTGCGGCCAATGACGAACTCGACCTCGCTTTCGTCCTCATCTATGCGATCAGGCGAATACAAGTCACTTTTAAAGAATGTGAAAATCCCATTTTTTATGGAGACTTCATCAGCTCTCTCAAACCCACTCAAAACCCAAGGTGCCCTCGGGGAATAGGTCAGAATAAGGAGGCTGTCTTTTTGACCGACTTTGATCATGGGGCCATTATAGCCCAATGGGTGCTATAAACTCTTCATCCACCTATCGAGCGCACGCTGGCTATTGAACCTCAACACGGTCTTCTCCGGGAAGCGTGACAGATCATTCTCAATAGGCCGAAGCGTCCTCTCCGGGTACGTCCAGATGTATTTCACGAACTCGAAGTTGAACCTCTCGACGCAGTCGTCCTGCATGTCTGGCCTCGTCTTGTTCCAATGGATGATGTTCCTTTTCAGCACTCTCCAGATCGATACGAGGAAACCGAAGTCGAGAATGATGATGAGGTCAGCGGCGCGAATGCGGGACTCCAGAGCGACGCGCCTGTAATTGCCATCGATGACCCAGCCTTTGTTATCTACCAATATCTTCTCGACATCGATAGCCATCTCTGTCTTCGGACGCTCGACCCAGCCAGGGAGCCAGAACAGTCTATCCATATGAAAGACGGGCAGGCCGAATTTCTCTCCGAGCCTTCCAGCCAATATCGACTTTCCTGATCCCGACCTTCCCATGACCAGGATCCTTTCTATTGTCCGCTTAAATATCATTTTTATCCCGACCAGTCTCGCGGCGCTTTTCTCCATTGATTCTTGGCCCACAAGCTTTTCGCCCGTCTCGACAAAACCCATCTTCTTGTACCAATCGACTGATTTGGTGTGCTCGGCAGGATACGTGATCACGGGCTTGTAGGAAGGCATCAGTCTGATGGCCTCATTCCATAATTTTGTCCCGATTCCTTTTCCTACATGCAGAGGATGCACATAGAGTGTTCTTACCCGAATGTGATCGGGAAAATCAACGAGACGGATGATGCCAATAACCTTCTCGCCGCCCTTTGCGACGAGCGTGATGTCGTCATTCTTCGAGAGTCCGGCTCGGCGGCGGAACGCTTCCATCTGACCCTTCTCGCTTTTCGCATACATGAGGTCGATATCTTCTTTTGTGACACCTATCTCGGGAGTGACGTAGGTCGCATACCACGAGAGCTTGATGACCTCATTCATGCCTTCTGCGTCTTCTGGTGTTGGGCGAGAGATGGTAATCATGTGAAAAGTATAGCAAACAAAAAGAGCGGACTGATCCGCTCTTTTTGTCTTCCAACCGAGCACTCGGGTCGCCCTTCTATCAAAAGATATTAGGTCATGCCGATACTAAGTTGTCAATGCGGAGACGCAGGGATTCGAACCCTGGAACCAGTTTTACCCGGTTAACACCTTAGCACGGTGCCGCTTTCGACCACTCAGCCACGTCTCCGTAAAAGAGACGATACCATACCGGCGCTCTCTTTCCTATATCTCTATCTTCTTGAAATAATGAGCGCCCAGGAACAAGAATGCGACAGCGAGCACAGAGAGGACTGAAGCGGAGAGGGTCAGACTGAAATGCCCTTGATCGATAAGCACGGCGCGCATAGCGTCGATGCCGTACGAGAGCGGGTCGATATTGGTAGCGAACTGGAGCAGCTTCGGCAGATTGGTCAGCGGGAACATCGCGCCCGACAGAAGGAATAGCGGCATGATGAGGAAGTTCATGACGGCTTGGAATCCCTGCATATCTTTCAGTACCGAACCGATCATGGTCGAGAGCGACGTGAAGAGAAGGGATATGACGAACATGATGAGGAATGCCGGGACGATCATGAGCCAATTTTCGAGGCGGAAGCCGAGAAGCGTCGCCAAAAGGAGCACGACGAGCCCCTGCCCCGCCGCGATGGTCGCGGAGCCGAGCGTCCTGCCGAGCATGATATTGAATCGCGACATCGGCGCGACGAGCGTCTCTTTCAGGAAGCCGAACTGACGGTCCCAGATCACTTCCATGCCGGAGAACATGCTCGTGAATATGATATTCATGCCCACGATGCCGGGAACGAGGAATTCGATGTAATTGCCCTGTCCTGCCTGCTGGAACACCGAGCCGAGGCCGTATCCCATCGCGAGCATGTAGAGGATCGGCTGGAAAAGCGACCCGGCGATGCGCGATTTCGAGCGGAAATATTTTTTAACCTGTCGGAGCCAAAGTATGTATATCTTTTTCATTGTATTTCCGTTTAGCGTCCTCTTCTCATGCTTCGCATCGCCGCATACGCCATATTGTCGGCGCCCTGCTCGCGGATGGTCTTTCCGGTGAGGGCGAGGAACGCGTCTTCGAGCGATTTTGAGTTGGTCTGGCTCTTGAGGTCATCGGATGTGCCTGTGGCGATAATCTTGCCGTGGTCTATAACCGCGATCCTCTGGGCCGCGCGGTCGGCTTCTTCCATATAATGGGTGGTGAAGAAGATCGTGGTGCCCTCGTTCTTGTTGAGCTGGCGCAGGTATTCCCACATATGGTTGCGCGTCTGGGGATCGAGACCGAGCGTCGGCTCGTCGAGGAATATGATCTTCGGATGATGGAGGAAGCCGCGGGCGATCTCGAGCCTGCGCTTCATGCCGCCGGAGAACTCCTTTACCGGGCTGTCCTTGCGGTCATAGAGGTCGACAAGCTTGAGGAGCTCTTCGATGCGCTTGCGGCGGATATCGTCGGGAACG
The DNA here is from genome assembly GCA_035546035.1 of Candidatus Paceibacterota bacterium. Classification (NCBI taxonomy): domain Bacteria; kingdom Bacillati; phylum Minisyncoccota; species Minisyncoccota bacterium. The sequence continues at coordinate 190,853 of DASZXC010000008.1, read as the reverse complement.
TCATAGAGGACGCCATGGAGATCCATGTTCTCCCATGCGGTGAGATCGTCATCGGTAGACGGGTCCTGGAACACGATGCCGAAGGATCGGCGGGCGGAATCCGGATGATGGACCGGGTCATGGCCGTTTATAGCGACATCGCCGGACGTCGGATGAAGGAGCGTCGTCAGTATCTTAATGGTCGTGGACTTGCCTGCGCCGTTCGGGCCGAGAAACGCGAAGATCTCCCCCGCAGCCACATCGAATGATATGCCGTCCACGGCGGTGAAGTCCCCGAATTTCTTTATAAGGTTGTTTACTTTGATCATATCGTTTTGAAGAAACCCTCTAATGATATAGTACGAACATGGATAGGCAAAGGTTTAAATCGCTAGTTATGGATTATTTCAGGAAGAGCGGCAGGCACGATCTGCCGTGGAGAGACCTGCCTGCCGATTCGAACGGCTTCCGCGACCCGTATCGGATATTCGTCTCCGAAATGATGCTCCAGCAGACCCAGGTATCGCGGGTCCTGAAGAGATACGACGAGTTCCTGAAGGAGTTTCCCGATGCGGAAGCGCTCGCCGGAGCGACGGCGGCGCAGGTCCTGCGTGCATGGCAAGGCCTAGGATACAATCGCCGCGCGCTTCTCCTGAAGCGCGCGGCCGAATCCGTCGTCCGCGACCATAACGGCGCATTTCCGCGCGGTGCAGACGAATTGGAATCACTCCCCGGCATAGGCCAGTCTACCCGCGGTGCTATCCTCGCATTCGCGTATGGCATTCCGAGCGTATTCATAGAGACAAACATCCGCGCCGTCTTTCTTCATTGCTTTTTTAAAGATAAAAAGAAGGTGCCTGACGCAAAGATATTGCCTCTCATAGAAGAAACCCTGGACCGAAAAGATCCTCGCTCTTGGTATTATGCCCTCATGGATTATGGCGCGCACCTCAAACAGACGCTTCCAAACCCTTCTCGCCGGAGCAAGCATCACGTCAAGCAGTCTGCGTTCAAAGGCTCCAACCGCGAAATCCGCGCCGCTATCGTGCGATTCGTACTCGGCGGAGCCCGGACCAAGGTCGATATAAAAAAATATATCGCGACAAAAATCGGTGACACGCCTCATGACATAGAGAAAAATATCGCCGCCCTCGTCCGCGAAGGCTTCATGAAGAAAACAAAAAGCGGATACGAAGCGTAATATGAACGATATGAAAACAGCGATAATAACGATAGTGGCGGCGCTCATCATAGGCGGAGGGATCTGGGCCTATTATGCGACCACGCGTCCCAGTAATACGCAGGAACAGGTCTTCTGCACCATGGACGCCAAGCTCTGCCCCGACGGCAGCTCTGTCGGTCGAACCGGTCCCAACTGCGAGTTTGCGCAGTGTCCGGGAGCTGCTTCAGGAACGAGCGCCAACGGATCGGTGAACGTCTACTAGATTGATTCCGGACAGGGCAAAAGAGCCGCACAGCGGCTCTTTTGTTTAATGCTCCGCGCATATACAATTACCCCGTGAATTTGAGCCATATCCTGGAAGAGCAGTTCCGATTGCAGGGTCCCGTCAAAGCGGCCCTCAAGCGTCTTGGAATAAAGACCATTGAAGATCTCCTCTGCCACTTCCCCGTCAGATATGGCGATACGGCTGAATCGCGCAATATCGAGAGCCTCCGCAAAGGCGATGCGGCCGTCATCTTCGGCACGATATCGAAACTGAAGACATCGAAAGGCTTCCGTACCAAGATCGCCATGGCTGACGGCATCATAGACGACGGTTCGGGCTCGATCAAAGCCGTCTGGTTCAATCAGCCGTACCTTGCCAAAATGATCCCTGACGGAGCGATGGTCCGCATCGAAGGAAAGGTCTCTCAAAGACGCGCGCGGTCAGGCGCGACAGACGGCGACTTATATCTCTCGAATCCGAAGATAGAGCAGGTGTCCGAGCTTCCGACGGCTGTCGGTGATTCTCTTTTTGGAAAAGACGGCGGCGCGCGCACGTTATACCCCGTATACCCCGAATCGCGCGGCGTTTCGTCTGACTGGATATATCATAAGATCCAGGCTGTCTTTAAAAGCGGCATCCTCGATACGCTCGCCGATCCTTTGCCCGAAGACATCCTCAAAAAATACAATCTCCCCTCTCTGACGACCGCCCTCGTATGGATCCATGCTCCGCAAAATGCCGATGACGCGGCCGCGGCACGAAAGCGCTTCGCATTCGAAGAGGTATTCTTTATCCAGCTCGAGCGCCAGCGCGAACGAAAGGCGTGGCAGAAGAATCTCGCATTCGTCATCGAGCCGAAGCAGGAGCTGATGCAGAAATTCGTGTCTCGATTCCCTTTTCCGTTCACCGATGCTCAGTCGCGGTCGGTCGCGGACATCATGAACGATTTTAAAAAGGGGCATGCCATGTCGCGCCTCCTTGAAGGCGACGTGGGCTCGGGCAAGACGGCTGTCGCTGCTACGACAGCGTATGCCGCGATCATGACCAGGCCTAACGGCAAAGACTACGGCGCCCTCCAGGTCGCATACATGGCCCCGACGGAGATACTCGCGACCCAGCATTTCGAATCATTCATAGAATATTTCGAGCACGCAGGCGTTTCGGTCGCCCTCATCACCGGATCGGGCTGCAGGAAATTCCCGGCCAAAGTCGCTTCGTTCAAGCATGGCGAAAAGCAAAATTGGACGGACATATCGCGCGCGCAGCTCCTCAAATGGGTAGCGAACGGCGAAATCCCCATCGTCATCGGCACGCATGCGCTTATCCAGAAATCGGTGAGATTCAAGAACCTCGCATACGCCATCGTGGACGAGCAACATCGATTCGGCACGGCTCAGCGCGCGAAGCTCGTGCGCAAGGACGACATCCACCCGCATCTCCTTTCCATGACCGCGACGCCGATCCCCCGTACGCTCGCTCTTACTATCTACGGAGACCTCGATATATCGCTCCTCGATTCCATGCCCCACGGCAGGAAGCCGATCATAACGAAGATCGTCGCTCCGGCGAAAAGCGTCAAAACGAGTGCCGACGTCATGGACCGGGAACAGGCATACGAAGCGATCCGCGCCCAATTACGCGAAGGCCGACAGGCGTATGTCATATGCCCCCGCATAGACGAGCCAGACCCGACCAAAGAGAGCGCCGTCCAGGCAAAATCGGTGAAAGAAGAGGCGAAACGCCTTAAAGAGACCGTGTTCAAGGAATGTGAGATCGGCGTTTTGCACAGTAAGATGAAAGACGCCGAGAAAGAGCGCGTCATGCTCGAATTCAAGCGCGGCAAGATACATATCCTCGTCGCCACCTCCGTCGTCGAGGTCGGCGTGAACGTGCCGAACGCTACGGTCATCCTGATCGAAGGCGCGGAAAGGTTCGGCCTCGCCCAATTGCACCAGCTCCGCGGCCGCGTCGTGCGCTCGAACCACCAGGCATATTGCTTCGTCCTCGCCGAAACACAGAGCGAAAAGACCATCAAGCGGCTGAAAGCGCTTTCGACCGCCAAAAACGGATTCGAACTGGCTGAATTTGACCTGAAGTTCCGCGGCACGGGCGAATTGTACGGCAGGAAGCAGTGGGGCATATCCGACATCGCCATGGAAGCGATACAGAATGTAAAGATGGTCGAAGCTGCCCGCAATGAGGCGCTCCGCCTCGTCGGCGAAGACGATTCGCTGACCCGCTTCCCCCGCCTCCGCGCAGAGCTCGAGCGCCGAGCCGGGGACAAGATACATTTCGAATGAGAGAAAAGACGAAGAATATCGGTCTCTCAGGAGTGTCGGCCTGCCAAGCATTCGAACGAAATAAAAGAGCCGCTCTTGCGGCTCTGATTTTAATCGTACCGGTGATCAAGGGCCCAAAGAAGCCAATAGGCTAGAGGCAGGACCAAGATCCACAGGGCAACTACTTCTAGCGCGAAGTTTTTAAGCACTCGCCTATCACTCTTCGTCAGCTTCGTTCTTTTTCGACTCATTGGAGGCTAATTGCACTCCGTCACACCATGTGGCGGGTAGCATCAAACCTCCAATGAGTATCCTTTGTGTATTATAGCACTTTCTATAGAAAAGTCAATCTACTCTCCCTCTTTGGACCTCATCACGATGAGATACACCGCCGGCACTATATAGAGCGTCAGGAACGACGACAGCATGAGGCCGAATATGACCGAGCTGCCGAGCGCGCGCCAGAATTCATCGGAAAGCGTCACCGGCAATATGCCGAATATGGTGCAGATGGAGGTGATGAAGATGGCCTCCAGTCGCGACTTGCCCGCATCGGCGACGGCGTCGACGAATGCGATGCCGCTCTTCAGGTTCAGATTGATCTTGTCCACCAGGATGATCGAGTTTTTGACCACGATGCCGAATAGGGCGAGAATGCCGATCAAACCGGGCAAGCCGAGCGACACGTCGAATACCGCCATGCCCCAGAATACGCCGATAAGCGCCAAAGGGATCGGCACCAGGACGATGATCGCCTTCCTGAACGAATTGAACTGGATGACGAGCGTCGAGACGATGAGCACCATGGCGATCAACATAGCGCGGAGTATAGACGCGAACGATTCGGCGTTCTGCTCGTTCTCGCCGCCGAACGTGATGGTGTAGCCTGCCGGCAAGCGGTAGTCGGCGGTCTTTTTCTGGAATGCGGCGAGGAGCGCTGGGCCGTTCGTCGTCGAGTCGGCGGCGGCGGTCAGGACGACCGTGCGCTTCTGGTCTATGCGCGTGATCGTGTCCACGGCCGGGCGCAATTCGATCGTCGCGACGTCTTTTAGGAATACCGGCTGCTTCTGTGCATTCAATATCTCGAGATTCTGGATCGAAGCGAGGTCAGGGATAGAGGCGCGGTCGAACGTCGCCTGAAGGCTGATCTCTTTCTCCCCTTTTATGACCTTCATCAATTCGACGCCGGAAACCGCGGTGCGAAGGGTCGTGCCGACGGAAGCGGCGGTCAGATAATTGCGCTCGAGCGCCGTCTGGTCGAGCTTGAACGTATATTCTGGGACGGAATCTTTAAGAGACGAATCCACATTCACCGCGCCCGGGATCGAAGCGACGATCGGCTTCAGATCATTGATGATCTTCGTCAGTACCGTCAGGTCGTCGCCTGCGATATTGGCCTGGAATGCCGCGCCTGCCGGAGGGCCGCCCGTCTGCGCCGACACGCTGATGGTCACGCCCGGAATATCCGCGTCGGTCAGGTCCTTTCGGATGATATCGGCGAGCTCGTACGACGTATGCGCCCTGTCTTTCTTGTCCTTGAGGGTAAGCGTTATGGACGCCAGGTTCGACGCGCCCGTGCCGCCGCCGAATCCCCCGCCCGCGATGCTCGACTGGCCGACGACGCTCGAATAGCTTCCGACTTCGGCATATCCCTGCACGCGCTTCTCTATAGGGGCGATAAGCCTGTCCGTCTGATCGAGCGTCGAGCCGACGGCCGCGCGCGCGTCTATATATACATAGTCCTGGTCAGACTGCGGAAAGAATTCGTTTCGGACGATTCCCGTCGCGACGAGCATGAGAGAAGCGATGAACAGAGCCGTCACGCCGCCCAAAACCCATCGGCGTCGCTTCTTGTCGAAGATATAGTGCTTGAGCGATCGCTCGTATATTGGGAGGAAGCGATGGAAATTGACGATGCCGTGTATGAAACGCGACGTGAGCGTATCGTGGTTCTTTGCGCCCTGCTCGGCGAGCTTGCGCCTGACCAGAGCGTCGTCCTTCCATTCCCTTTCGACGAGCCTCTCATTCTCGACCATCTTTTCGCGGCCGCCCTTCTCATACCAATATATGAGCCAGCCTTCGATAGCCAATGCGATGATGCCGAGGACGATCGGTATCATACCCGCGTTATAGAACATCATGCCCGCAAATACGACCAGGCCTGCTTCCGCGACATAGAAGAGCTTCTTGGTCATGCGAATGCGCTCGAGAACAGCCGCTAATGGATGATTGACCATGAGCGCGATCAGAAGCGACGAGACGAGCGTGATCGAGACCGTGATCGGAATGGATTTAAGGTATTCGCCCACGATACCGGACGCCATGAGGAGCGGCAGGAATGCCCACACCGTCGCCAGGGTCGTCGTGGTGAGCACCCATTTGAAGTCGTTGAGCACCAATAGGACCGCCTCTTCCGGCGTGAATTTGCCCGTATTGATATATTGCTTGGTTGCGGACACCACCACGATAGCGTCGTCCACGAGAAGGCCGAGCGAAAGTATGAGCGAGAAGAGCGACAGGAAGTTCAGCGTCATGCCGAACACGTGGAGAAAGCCGAAGCTCACGAAGAATACGAGCGGAATGGCGAGACCTGCCACGAACGCTTCCTTGAGGCCGACGATGAGGAACAAGATGACCGAAACAAGGAGCACGGTTATGAGGAAGTCGTGCGAAAGCTGATCGAAGCTCTTCTCGATCTCTTTGGCCATGTCGAGCGACACGTTGTACGTGATGCCCGGCGACGATTTCGCGATGGCGGCATTGACGACTGCTCGCGCCGCCGCAGCAGTCTCGAGAACCGATGCGCCCTGGCGCTTTACGACGGAAAGGCTGACCGCATTCTTCGGATCGGAGCCGCCGATAGAGAGCCTCGAATACGACGTTTTCTTTACGGCCTTTTCGGATACGTTGGCCACGTCTCGGACATAGACGGTTCCCCCGTCGGCCATATGGGTGACGGGAATGTTACCGATCTCGTCGGCTTCGGTCATGCGGCCGTCGGCACGGATCGGGAATATGAACGCGCCGCTCTCGAAGTTTCCGGCAGGAATGGCGACGTTCGCCGACAAGATAGCGCGGTTGGCGTCGTCGGCGCTTATGCCGTAAAAGATAAGATCGTCGGGCCTGTACGCGATCTCGTATTCGGTCTCGTCGCCGCCGGATATATGCACTTCCCTGACGCCCGGGATGCGCTCGAGCTGGTCTTTGACGTCTTCGGCGAATGCGCGCAAAGTGAATCCATCATAGGGTCCGGTAAGGGAGATCGCCCACATTGGCGTATCGTCGAGCGATATCTCGGTGACTATAGGATCCTTCGCTTCGGTCGAAAGGTCGGGCTTGGCATCGGCGACCTTGTCGCGAAGGTTTCGAATAGCGTCGGCCAGGTTCTCCGATGCGTTGAACTCGACCTGAACCGACGAAAGCGAATTGTAGGAATTCGACGTGATTTTCTTGACGCCCTTCAGGCCGGATAGCTTTGACTCGATCTTCTTGGTGACGAATTCCTCGACGTCGGACGGGGACGCGCCCGGATAGACCGTCGAAACGATGCCGATCGGTATCTTTACCTCGGGATTCGATTCGCGCGGCAGGCTCGCGAACGAATATATGCCCCACGCCGTGATGACGAGGATAAGGAGCATGACCACGCGGAAATTGGTGACGAAAAAGTTGAGCCACGTCTTTCGGAGCTCCGGATTGAACGTCAGGCGTTCGAGATATCGGCTGTCGGATGAATGCTCGTTATTCTTATGATCCATAATGATCTATGGCGCGCTATTCCGCGTCTACTTTCTGGCCTTCCTCCAATTCGTATACCGGCGAGACGATCCTCATGTCGTCGGCGATACCGCTCGTGACTTCGATGAAATCGCCCTGGACCGCGCCGAGCGTGACCGAATGCTTTACGAGCTTCGAATCAGCGTTGATGGTGAATATATACGCGTCGCCGGGGACTATCTTGACGTTCTGGATCGGCAGGAAGTACGAGCCCGCAGCATTCGCGCCCGTCTGCGACGCGCCTTTGATGGCCACCGAAACGCTCTGCCCTACGACGAGGTTCGTCCGATCGGGATTCGAGACGGCTATCGTCACCTCGACTTTCTTATTGGTCTGATTAACGCTCGGAGCGACGGCCGAAACGACGCCCTGGACCGCGCCGGCGATAGTCGCCGGCGCGCCTTTGGTGATGCGCGCTATGTCTTCCCCGCTCGCGAAGGCTTTGACCTGAAGGCCCTGGCTGCCGACGACGCTCGCGAGGAGAGTCCCCGGCGACGCCAGTTCGCCGACGCGGAGAGGCACCGCGGCGACCTTGCCATTTATAGGAGAGACGACGATCGTCTTGGCGAGCTCAGCTTCGAGGCTCTTTACGCCGGCTTCCGCCGAAGCAATAGACGCTTCTGCCGTCGTGCCGCGGCCCGACTGGGCGTTGCGGAGCGCCGTATCAGCCGACGTCACTGCCGCGCTCGCGCCCGAAACGGACGCCTTCGCGGACGAGACGACGGCCTTCCATCCTGAAATGGTGGCGGCATCGGATGATGACATGTCTTTGGACAAGGAATTGAGAGCCGTCGAGGCGTCGTCGAACAGTTTCTGCGCCGAAGCGAGGACGACCTTGGACTGGGCCAGCACGCCCAAGAGCTCGTCATTGTCGGAAGTATCGGTAAGCGAATCGACCTTAGCCTTCCAGGGAGCGAGATAGTTCTCGAGGTCGTCGCGATCGGCGTGGAGCTGGTCGATGAGCTTGGCGTCGGAGACGCGCGCGGAAAGGGGCTGAACGCCCGATGCAGCATTGAACAAGAACTGGTCGAGCTGGCCCCTCGCCGCCTGGTCGACGGCTGAATAGGCGTCCCTCGCCTTGTCGCGAGCGCCTGTCCGAGCAGAATCGAGCGACACCGTGCCCGTCTCGTACTGGCCCTGCGCCAATGCGAGAGAGGCCTTCGCTTGATCGAGGCGCGCACGGATGTCGGCGTTCTTCAATTCCAGGATGACCTGACCTGCATAGACGCTGTCACCCACCTGGGCATTTATAGACGAGACGGGCGCGGATGTCTGGCTTTTCAGGTCGGCCTGGGCGATAGATTCTACGGTGCCGTTCGCAGAGACGGTCGAAGCGTCTTTCCTAAAGGCGGACGCGGCGACCAATGCGACCTGGCGGGCGCCCAGATTCGTCTCTATCGCGGCGCCTTTGCGCGCGGCCATCCTGCCGGCGATGATCATCATTATAACGGCCACGATGGCGAGCGTCGTGGCGAGTACCGAGTGACGTTTGAGATAAGTGAATATATTCATTGCTTTCGATGCTTCCAATAATATCAGCTACGACCCGGTGCGCCTACTTGGATTCGAACCAAGGACCCTCGAGGTATAAGCTCGATGCTCTAACCAACTGAGCTATAGGCGCAAGATGCGGCAGGCTCTATATAATATAAGAGGCTCCGTTATACTAAACCAGACCGGGTGAGGATACAAATATCGGGCATGGGCTTATAATAGAGCGAGGAGGTACCATGATCTTCAATATAAAACCGGCACTTTACGTGTTCGCCCCGCTCACGGAGGACGGCAAGCTCGTCCTTCTTCCGTGGCAAGGCAGGCTCACCCTGCCCTACGGCATAAACGGCGCCCATTCGCATGACATCTTCCTCAACGGCCTGCTCCGACCCTATTTCGAGGACGTGTCGCTCTCTCGCATGGAGCCCGTGATCGAGACTCTGGAGCAGTTCTGGTTCGAGGGCAAAGACTGCGCCTGCAGTTTCTATTCTTTCGCCTTTCGGGGCAAGAGAAAGGAGCTGGGATCGGGAGCGAGCGTCATCCCGCTCGCGGAGATTCCGAGCCATGCGATCCGGATTGAATTCTCCGGACTCTTCCAAGAGCTTTTGGGAAAGCGCGCGACCGCGCGCTCATAGCAAGAGCCGCTCCTTCGGAGCGGCTCTTTTTTTATGGCTGGTGCTCTATGTCCTTTTTCTTCTTCGGGGTAACGCCGTGAGCAACGAGGAGCTTTTCGAATTCATCCCGCTCTATCGTCTCGACTTCCATCAATCGCTTGGCGATGGCGTCGAGCAATTTTTTGTTCGTCTTGATGGTCTTTTCGGCGCGGCTCATGCCCTCGGTCATGATGGCTTTCACTTCAGCGTCTATTTCAGACGCTACTTTTTCCGAATATTCTCCTTCTTCGACGCCGCGGCCGAACAATACGCGGCCGCCGGCGCCTTCCAATGCCACGGGACCGAGCGTCGCGGACATACCGTATTTGGTCACCATATCGCGAGCCAGTGCGGTCGAGACCTGCAGGTCATTCGACGGGCCGGTCGTGAGATCCGCGAACATCAGACGCTCGGCGACATATCCGCCGAGCGACACGGCGATGTCGTCGAGGAATTCTTTCTTGGATTGAAGCTTCCTGTCCTCGAGCGGCAGATGGAGGACATATCCCGCAGCCCGCCCGCGCGAGACGATCGATATCTTATGGACCGGATCGGCATAATCGAGCGTGGAAGAAACGACGGCATGGCCGGCTTCGTGATACGCAGTGATCTTTTTCTCCTCCTGCGACAATATATGGCTTTTGCGTTCAGGGCCGAGCATGACCTTTTCGATAGCGCGGATCAGGTCGTATTGCGAGACCTTGGTACGGTTCTCGCGCGCGGCCAGGATCGCTCCTTCGTTCATGAGCGAATACAGATCGGCGCCCGAGAAGCCCGGCGTGCGCTCCGCGATCACCTTCAGATTGACGTCTTCCGCGAACGGCTTCTTGCGCGCGTGTATCTTTAGGATCTCCTCGCGATCATTGCGATCAGGCACATCTATGGTGACGCGTCGGTCGAATCGGCCCGGCCTCAAAAGCGCAGGGTCCAGAACGTCAGGCCTGTTGGTCGCCGCCATGACGATCACTTTCTCGTTCGGCTCGAAGCCGTCCATTTCGACGAGTATCTGGTTCAAGGTCTGCTCCCTCTCGTCGTTGCCGCCGCCCATGCCGACGCCGCGGCTTCGTCCCACCGCGTCGATCTCGTCCACGAATATGATGGCCGGCGCCGCCGATTTCGCCATCTTGAACAGGTCGCGCACCCGCGAAGCGCCCACGCCCACGAACATCTCGACGAATTCGGAGCCTGATATAGAGAAGAACGCCACGCCTGCCTCGCCCGCGACCGCGCGCGCCAACAGGGTCTTGCCCGTGCCCGGCGCGCCCATCAAGAGAATGCCCTTCGGTATCACCGCGCCCAGGTCAAGGAATTTCTTCGGATTGCGGAGGAAGTCCACGATCTCCATCAACTCCTGCTTCGCTTCCTTCGCGCCCGCGACGTCCTTGAACGTCACTTTCGATTTCTTGTCGTCAGGATGGGTTATCCGCGCCTTCGACTGGCCGAACGAGAACGCCTGCATGCCCGCTCCCCGGACCTGCCGCGTCAGAAGCCATACGAGGAAGCCGATGAATATGAGAGGCACGATGAACGGCGCCAATGCGATGAACCAGTACGAAAATCCTGACGGCTCTTTTATCTGTATATCAACGGCAGAGATCTTTTGAGGCGTGACCCCATAATTAGTAAGGGTCGTCGTTAGAGGGCTGTCGGCCTCTTTCTTCGTCGTCTTGGTCGTGCCGTCGTTATACGTCGCGGTCAGGTCGGTGCCGTCTATCTGTATGACCTTGACTGCGCCCTTGCTCACGTCGTTAGAAAGCTCGGACAGCGATATCGCCGTCCCCGCATCGCCTCCTCCGGAAAGCAGCGAATAGAGCGCGATGAGGAAAAAGAATATGAGAAGCCCGGAACCGAAGCTGCCGAGGAATCGCATCATGCTCTGCCGAGGGATATCTTTCCTATTCTTGTTCTTAGGATTCTTTTGAAATTGCATTGCCATATGGGGCCAGTCTATAACAGAAAAACCGAAACGGCGAGCAGATGATTTGCGATGTGTGATAGCATGAACGCATGGCCCTCGCGGAAAACAAAAAAGCCTTCTTCGACTACGAGATCCTCGATGAATACGAGGCCGGCATCGAATTGCTCGGCCTCGAAGCGAAGTCCTTGCGCACGCACGGCGCCGTGCTCGACGGCGCCTATGTAACTATACGCGGCGGAGAGGCGTATATACTGCAGATGTCAATCGCTCCCTATCAGCCGACGAACACTCCGGCAGATTATGACCCGATGCGCATGCGCCGACTGATCATGACCAAGGCCGAAATACGCCAATTGGCTGATATGGAAGCCAAGAAGGGCTTGACAATAGTGCCAATTCGGGTGTATAATAAAGGAACAAAGCTCAAGGTAGCTATTGCAGTCGTCCGCGGCAAGAAGAAGTTCGACAAACGGGCTTCGATCCAAAAGCGCGAGACCGACCGGGACATCAGGAGAACATTGAAAGGACAAGAATAATGGGGATGACAGGCATAGACAGAGGGACAGCTTCCCTTTGCGCGCGATAGAGCAGGATACCTCTCTAAACTTTCCGCCCATCAAATGCAAAATCTGTAAAATCGCCTTTCGCGACGAACACGTTTTCATTCGCTTACGCGGCTGCTTAATAAGCCCCGCCTAAACGACATCGGCCCGCTCGCATTCCTGGCGCGGCAGGACCCGGTGTTATAGATCCAGGATAGATACGGAGACTCTTCGCTCCTTATCGAAGGGCTTCGGCCCGCGAAGATCGGCGTCCGCACGTTTCGCGAATCTTTATAGTGCGCCCGCTTAAAGCCTCACTGGCAAAAGACCGCTAGGTCGCGTAGAAGCAACTGGAACATCTTTCTGCACCCGAGTTCGACTCTCGGCATCTCCACAAATAAAAAAGCTCCCTCGAGGGAGCTTTTTGCTTAGGCAGCGTCTTTATGTCCCGTTACCTGGTCGAAATCAGCAGGGTCTTTCTCCCACGTCGGCATGAATACGGCGAGGATGAGATAGAGCGCGCAGCCCGTGCCCCAGAAGAGCACCGAACATACCCATGCGAATCGTACGAGCCACACAGGAGCGCCGATCCAATAGGCGATCCCGGAACAGACGCCGAACGCCGCGCGGTGGTCCTTCATCTTCTTCAATGTCCTTTTCATAGGGGTCTAGTATACCTAAACCCCTGCGATATGCACCACCATATATATGACCGCCATGCCTATGATGGTCGTGATGGTCGTCCAGCGGGTCGGGTGCTTATGATGGCTTTCCGGCAGGAGGTCGCTCGCGCCTATATATATAAAGAATCCGCAGAACACCATGAGGACGAGCGAGAGCGCTGATTCCGATATCGAGAAGAAATAGGTCGAGGCGATGCCGACGACCGGCGCGACCGCGTCCACGACGAGCCAGCGGAACGCCTGCCTCTTTTCCCCGCCGTGTCGGAGGATCATGCTCACCGTATTGATACCGTCGGAGAAATCATGGGCCAAGACCGCCGCCGCGACGACCGCACCGATGACCGGCGATACGTGGAAGGCGACGCCTATCGCCGCGCCGTCGAGGAAGCTATGGAACGAGAGGCTTCCCGCGCCGAATCGTCCGCGATGCGCGTGATGAGAGCGATGGTCATGGTCCTCTTCATGGCAGTGCATAAGGAACATCCGATCAAGGAGAAGATACGCGGTGAATCCCCCCGCTAGGGCGAGCATGAGCATGTCGAGGTTCCAATATCCCCCGCCGAGCTCTAATGCCTCCGGCATGAGGTCGAACAATGCGACGCCGATAAGAGCGCCCGCGGAAAAGCCGAGGATCAGATGGAGCTTGTCGCTCCATCTGAGAGCGAAGAGACCGCCGAAGAACGTAGCCGCTAATGCGCCGAGGGCAATCAGGATGATCATGATAGGACGAGCAAATATTAGATAGATAAAATCGAGGACTTGAGGCGAGATATCGTCTCGAAAACCATGATATTCTAGTTGCAAATCATTTGCAACTAGAATATCATGGTTTTATGCACAATCGCCGACCGTCGAACAAAAAAGACATCCTAGAAAAATATACGAGCGAAGAGATCGCCCTCGGCACCCATATATATACCGCGAAGCGCAAAGTGACTAAAGCCAGGATCCACATCTTGACCGCCCTCTCGCATTTCGATCGCCCTGTTTCGATAAAAGAGCTCCGTCGATCCGTGCAAAAACACGACACCGCAACTCTCTACCGCACCCTGGAGACTCTCCTGAAAGCAAAGCTCGTCCGCAAGATAGACATCGGCAGCACCGAAGCACTCTATGAGACCAATATCGGCCGACCGCATCATCATCACATCACCTGCACGGCATGCGGCGCCATGGAATCGGTGGACGCCTGCGCGCCGATGCCTTCGGCAAACTCGCTCGCCATGAAGCGCTTCGCGGAGATCACCGACCATACCCTCGAATTCTTCGGCATATGCAAACGATGCGCTGTATAATGAGCGCGGCATGAAAAGAATACTCTTTATCCTTATTTCCATCCTCGCTTTTGCCGCGAACAGCGCGCATGGCCAGGAGGTCATGCAGGACAAGCAAGAGATCGTGAGAGCCCAGGTGGTTCACATCATAGATTCGAATACGGAGATGATTCCGGGCACTGATACCCCTCATCTGATCCAGAATATCGAAGCGAAGATCCTTACCGGCCTCGCCGAAGGCAAGACCGTGACGATCAAAAACGATCTCATCCGCCTCGAGGAAGGCGAGACGTTCTATGCGGCGCACCTCGTGCCGTGGGACGGCGGCACCGAGACATTCATCGTCTCGGAACCCGATCGCCTGCCCCAGCTCGGCATGCTCGCGATCATATTCGTCATTCTCGTCGTCATATTCGGCGGAAAACAGGGCGCGCGGGGCATCGCATCTCTCATCGGCAGTCTCGCATTCATCGTTTTCGCCCTCATCCCCGGAATCATCCAGGGCTATTCCCCTATCCTGCTTTCGATCGTCGTCTCATCGGTCATCATCGTCCTCGGCTCGTATATAACGCACGGATTCAATAAGACCACGACGTCGGCGGTCATCGGCATGGTCGTCACCGTTCTCATCGTCGGGATCTTCGCCCATTTTGCGATCGGCTACGCGCGGCTGGCCGGTTTCGGGGACGAAGAAGCGACGTACCTCAATTTCAATTTCCGCGGCACGCTCGATCTGGCGGGCATACTTTTAGGCGGAATCCTCATCGGCCTGCTCGGCGTCATGTACGACGCCGCTATCGGCCAGGCCATATCGGTCGAAGAGCTCCACCGCATCGCCCCTCACGTCTCGCGCAGGACTATATACAGCCGGGCGATACGCATAGGCCGCGAGCATATCGGCGCGCTCGTGAACACGCTCGCCATCGCATATGTCGGCGCGTCGCTTCCCCTGCTCCTCCTCTTCTATTCGGCTTCAGGCGAATCGATCGGGCTCATATTGAACCGAGAGACGTTCGCGACCGAGATCGTCCGCTCCCTCGTGGGATCCATAGGGCTCATTCTCGCCGTCCCGGTGACAACCGTGATCGCCGTATTCATGCTCGTAAAGAATCCTTCCCCCGCCGACGATGATAAAAAGATAGAAGAAGAGATGCGCGTCATCGAGCACGCCGGCCATCGGCATTAGTTCCCGAACGTCAATGTGAACGCTTGGAGCCCCTTCCCCTGCGGGGAGAGCTCGAGCGTATGCTGGCCCAGAGCGTCGGTCGCATACACGTCATAGAGGCGCGCTTCATGGACCGTGATCGGAGCAAGGGCCTTTCCGTCTACGGAGACGTTTACGGCGACCGGGGAATCGGCCGACGCGACAAAGAACACCTTGCGCGCCACGAACGGGTAGACGATCTTTGCCGGCACCGCGGTGTTTTCGGCATGGTCAGGAAGGATGCTCCATTCGCCGCCAAGATAGAACCGGTTGAGCGTCGGTTTGTCAGGTATCGTGAACATGCCGCCTGTCGTCCGGCCCGGAGCGCCATTGCCGAAAAATTCGTTCCTCGCAGAACCAAAATACGTCTCCCTGCTCTGATCCAACGACTCCGGAGCCTGGCTCACCGCTTCCGGCATCGTCGGCATGTCGATCGACGATGACACGGCGGCGCCCAAGCCCAAAACGTCGGCGCGCTCCTTCAACAGATCCTGTATCTTTTCCTCGGTCTCTCCATAGCCCCCTTCACCGATATGGTCATAGCGGATGAATCCGTCTATGTCGATGAGATACTTTCTCGGCCAATAGAGATTCTTGTATGCCGACCATGTTCCATAGTCGTTATCGAGCACGACCGGGAACGTGATGCCGTATTTCTTCATCGCCGCGGTCACATTATCTATGTTCTTCTCGAAATCGAATTCCGGCGTGTGTATGCCGATGATGACGAGGCCCTTGTCTTCATATTTTTTATACCAATCGACGAGATACGGGAACGTGCGTATGCAGTTGATGCAACTGTAGGTCATGATGTCGAGAAGGACGACCTTCTTGCCCACGTATTGCGATATCGTGATCGGCTGGCCGTCCGTATTCACGAACCCGGACGGAGCGGCGATCTCTTTGGCCTTTTCATACATGGCGCTCTTCGCCGCGATGCGCGCCGCAGAATCGGCCGGCATCAGAGATGGAGACGCCTCGGCGGCCGTCACCTCCGCTGCAGGCGCGCCAGAGATGACCGGCTTCGCTTTGCCCATTTGGAGATACATGATGCTGACCACGATAACGACTATCGCGACCACGAGACCGACGATCTGCTTGTTCCTCATCATTTGATCAAAATATTATTGACGAAATCGAAATCAGCGACGCGCGAAAGCTCTTGGGTAAATACGAATATGCCGAGGACGACGAGCACGCCGCCGAATATCTTGGAGATAAGGGCGAACGTCCGCGCATAGCGTTCGATGAATGCCGAAGCCTTGCCCGCGAAAAGCCCCACGGCGAGGAACGGCGCGCCGAGCCCCATCGAATACGAGAGCAAAAGAAAGAACGCTGACCCTGGGTGCGACGCGGCCAGGGCGATGATGGCCCCGAGTATCGCGCCGACGCACGGCGTCCACCCCGCCGCGAAAGCGAAGCCGAACAGGAACGACGTGACGTTACGCGAGTGCTTCTTCGCCGATACCTTCATCGTGTGCGCGCGGGAAAGCCACGGGATATCGAGAAGGCCCGCCAGATAGAGGCCGAAGACGATGATGATCGAACCGCCGATCCGCGCGAGCCAGGTCTGAACGCCGTACGCCGCATCGGCGAGGACGGTATTCAGAAGTATGCCGAGAAGCGCGAACACGACCGAAAATCCGAGCACGAAGAAGACGCTCGCGAGGAATACGTCGCGAGAGTTCGTCCGGGACGCTTCTGATGACGCGGCCGAACCCGCTATGTATGCGAGGAAGCCGGGAATGATCGGCAGGACGCACGGAGACGCGAACGAGACAAGCCCCGCGAGGAACGCGACCGGAATGGATACATCGAACATGCTTCCATTATATGCCTAAATATGCTTTTATAGGGTCTCATGAGCAAAGACAGGACTCGAATAAATCACCAGATAAAAGCGCTGGAATTGCGCGTCATCGGCCCCGAGGGCGAGAACTATGGCGTCATTTCCCTCTCCGAAGCGCTCCAAAAGGCGCACGGCGCCGGACTCGACCTCATCGAGATCTCCCCTAACGCCGTCCCGCCTGTAGCCAAGATCACCGACTACGGCAAATTCTCGTACGAAGAGAACAAGAAGCAAAAAGCTCAGAAAGCAAAGGCCCATGTCATCGAGATAAAGTCGTTACAGGTCAAGATAGGGACCGGCGAGCACGATCTGGAGCTCAAGGCCAAGAAAGCGTCCGAATGGCTCAAAGAAGGCCACAGGATCAAGCTCGACCTCTTCCTTCCGGGCAGGTCTAAATACATGGATCCGAAATTCCTCGAAGAGCGCCTCAAGCGCATCCTCACTCTCGTGACCGAGCCTCATAAGCTAGCCGAAAAGCCCACGAAAAGCCCGAAAGGTCTTACGACCATCATCGAAAGGGCCTAACGCTGGACAAATCCGGGAAATGCGCTAATATAGCCCTATCGCCCATTCGGGCTATTTTTATCTCATGAAAACGAACAAGTCATTCGCGAAGAGGCTCAAAGTGACGAGGAACGGCAAGGTTCTCGTGCGCCGCGCCGGCCAGAACCACTTCAACGCCAAGGAATCGGGCCGATCGCAGATCAAGAAGGGCTCGACCGTCGAATTTCACATGACCCACAAGGAAAAGGCGCGCTTTCTCGCCGGCATCCGATAATTCTCGATATCTTTAACTTAAACACCCATGGCACGCGTCAAAAAAGGAGTAAATGCGCTTAAGACCCGCCGCAACGTCCTCAAGCAGGTAAAGGGCTATCGCTTCCGCCGTTCTACGAACGAGCGCGCGGCATACGAGGCTATCTCGCACGCGGGCGCATACGCGTTCGCCCATCGCCGCGACAAGAAATCTGACCGCCGCTCCCTCAATATAATCAAGATCAACGCGGCTCTCGACGCAAAGAGCCTCTCCTACTCGAAATTCATGGGCGCCATGAAGAAGGCGAACATCCAGATCGACCGCAAGATCCTCGCCGACCTCGCTCACAACAACCCGGAGACGTTCGACAGGATCGTTGCGAAGGTAAAGTAACTCCGAACGCATATAAAAACCACCCCGCCAAGCCCTGGGGTGGTTTTTATATGCGTTCGGAGTTTATTTTAGTTCGTACGACTTATTCTTCTCCGCCACTATCGCATTCGCCCCGATCTCATCGCGAAGGCGCTGGGCCAGGAAGGCGGAAGATTTAGTCTCTCCCATGGCGATGAACGCCCTCTTCAATCTCGGCAACGCATGCGACACGAATTCGACCATGCCGTTCGAATCTTTGTGCGAAGAATAGCCACTGATCTTCTCTATACGAGCGCGCACGCGCACCGGCTGGCCATTGATGACGAGCTTCGACGCGCGCTCCTCTATCTTCCTGCCGAGGCTGCCCGGCACCTGATAGCCGACGAGCAGTATCGTAGCGTCCGGGTCTCCAAGATAGAACGCTTCATGCGACAGGACGCGGCCGCCGACCGACATACCGGAACCGGCGATGACGATCTTGGCCCCTTTCATACCGTGGATCGCCGCGGATTCCTGCGGATTCCCGATGATGCGCAGGCCGGGAAAATCGAATATATCGTCGCCTCCTTCGATAGCGCCCTGTATCTTCTTATTGAAATCCGCCGTATGCCTGCGGTATACGTCCGTCACTTTTATGGCCAAAGGAGAATCAAGATATACCGGAGCGCGCGGAATAGCTCCTGATTCGATCAGGTTATTGATCTCGTACAGAATGACCTGCGTCCGCTCCAGCGAGAACGCGGGAATGACCACCGTCCCGCCGCGCCGGAGGCCTGCGCCGAGTATGTCTTTGAGCCTTTGGTCGCGGACATCCTTCGGCTCGTGGTTCCTGTCGCCGTAGACCGATTCCATGACCAAGTAATCGGCGTTCGTGACATATTCCGTGTCGCGCAGGAGCGGCGTCGGCGAATTGCCGAGGTCGCCTGTGAACGCGATCGTAACGCCCTTGTCGCCGGCGGCATTGCGGAGCGTCACTTCGATGATAGAGGAGCCGAGGACGTGCCCGGCGTCCTTGAAGAGCGCAGAGATATCCGGCGTTATGTCCGTCTGCGCATGGTATTCGATCGCCTTCCAGAGGCCCATGGCGCGGGCGATATCGGAGCGCTCGTACAGAGGCGCGATCTTCTTTTCTTTCGCTTCCCTGTCCAAGAGCCCTACCGCGTCGTCGAGCATGAGCGCGGCAAGCTCTTTCGTTTCCGGCGTCGAATATATGGTCCCGCTGAATCCTTCGCGGACCAGCTTCGGTATCCTGCCGACATGATCCATATGCGCATGGGTCACGAGGAGGAACGATACCTTGGGAATATCGAAAGGAAAGGGTTCTCGATTTTCATCTTGAGCGAACTGCGATCCCTGGACCAGGCCGCAGTCGACGAGGAACGACGTCTCCGGGGTCTCTACGAGGAAGTTCGCCCCTGTGGCATTCCCCACCGCCGCACATGCTGTGAGCGTGAATCCTTTCATTATGCGCGAGCGATAGTTCGGCGGGTAAGGCAGAACGCCGCGGCCGCGCCGAGAACGTCGTTCACGAGGTCATGGAACGTATCGAAGCCGTATCCCGCTTTGTAGAGGCTCGTCAGGCCGAAGAAAAGCTCATATCCCTCCCATGCGAGGCCGATGAGGAATACGAGGCCCAATACGGCTTCGAGCGAAGCGAACCGCTTGAAGCGACCCATATGCGGGAGATTGAATATCCAGAGCAGAAAGAGCCCGGACCAGACGCCGCCCAAAAAATGTACGGGCCAATCGTACCATGCGGTCGTAAAATAATAGCCTTCGGCCCCGCCTATCCAGTTCAGGCCGGCAACGGCGACCAGCGCGGCGAGCATCGGAAAGAGGAATCGGTTCCAGAACATAGAAAAAGTATAGCACGCGAAAAAATAGCCCCGTTCCGGTAAACCGGAACGGGGCTATGACGCGGCCTCAAGGGCTTGCCTGAGGGACGATGAACGCAAAACCGATCCCTCGCTTCCAAGTCTGGCCGGGCCTGACGCAATACGCATCCAGACAGCGGCCGGGCCCTGCGGCGAGGAGGCCGGGATCGCCATAGGGATCCTTGATCGGTTCGTGCATGGCGACGATCCAGCGGAGGCCCATCGCCTCGATCTCCTGGTCCGAGAGCGAGTCGCGGATAAGGCAGGCGAGGTCGGCATTCGGCCGTCCGAGCCCATGCCCGGCGGCGAAGACCCGGATATTCTCGGTGCTCCGATCGCAGCCGCGCCAGATCGCGTCCTTCAGGATCGCAACCTCCGCAGCGACGACGCCTTCGGCAGGTTTGAACTCCGACGTACGGAGCACGCTTCTGGCTTGGTCTTCGACCCGGATACCCCTGGCTTTGAAACGGGCAAGCCATTGCTCATCGGTCATTCCCCGGCCCGTGAGCTTGAAGCGGATGATCCCGTTCTGAACGCCGCCCCGTACAGGGCGAAACGCGCTTTCCCTACCGGCGAATCTCCTGAAGAGGGCGCCGAGCCGGCTAAACGCCGGAGCGGCGGCCGCGAATCCTGCATGTGTGCTCATTATTGTATCTCCTTGCCCTTATTCGGGCGGTTTTGGTTTCCTCTACTCAATGAACTTTATTATATTATACACCTTATAGTACTTTATGTCAAACGCCTCTGCGCGCCCGTCCGGAATAGAAAAACCGTTCTCACGGGGATGAGAACGGGTTCTCTGGGGGTCATTCGGAAGATTGTCCCTAGTTTGCACTAGGTGGGAAGCGTAACGTCCGACCAAGATCGGACTCAATGCGCTATTTCCCTAAAAAAATGTTATAGAGTTAATCTTTCGAATAACCCATTTCATTATAATCTCCCTTCTCCGAGGTACAAGTGGGGACAAAGCCTGCAAAACGAAAAAAGGAAAGAGTAAATGAATACGACCGGCGGTCGAAAAAGTTTCTAGCCGTAGAGAATCTCTTCCGGCTTGAACCAGTGCTTGATCTCCTGCTCCGCTTCCCCTACCGAACCCGATGCATGGACGAGATTTCGCACCGATCGGTCGTCGGCGTAGCTCATGGCATAGGAATCGAGGACGAAATCGCCGCGAATGGTGCCGACATCGGACGAGAGCGGCTCGGTAGAGCCTATCAATTTCCTGACGATGGCGACGGAATGGGCGCCTTCGAGCACCATCGGGATGATCGGCCCGCTCGTCATGTATTTTTTGAGCTTTTTCAGTATGACGTCCGTGACTTCGATAGGATCCTGGCTGACCGGATGTTTCTGGCCTTTGTCGGTATAGGCTTTGATGGTCTTCTCGCCTGTGACGCGGCGCCAGTTCGAATCCAAGGTGTAGTGCGCCTCGATATGTTCAGGCGTCGCGACCGTCATTTTTGCAGCGACGATCTTCAATCCGATGCGCTCGAACCTGCCGATGATCTCTCCGACCAGGCTTCTCTGGATGCCGTCAGGCTTCACGATGACGAGCGTGCGTTCTTTTTTCGGGTGTTGCATGCCCGACATTATACCCTATCGCGTGCCGAAGCAGTGGGATTATTTTGTCAGCACCTCCGCTCCCTTTTCGGTGATGGCGACGGTCACTTCGAAATGTGCGCTGCGCTTGCCGTCTTTGGTGCGGTAGGTGTATCCGTCCTTATCCAAAAAGATCCTGCCCGATCCTTCGGTGACGATAGGCTCGATGGCTATGACCATGCCGGGAACGAGAGCTTCGCCGTCGCCCGCGGTTCCGTAATTCGGAACGTACGGGTCTTCGTGGACCTCATATCCGACGCCGTGGCCCGCGAGCTCTTCGACGATGCCATAGCCGAGAGACGCGATGAACGATTCGACGGCTTCGCCGATATGTCCCGTGGTATTCCCTGCTTTGGCCTGTTTCACGCCGAGCTCGAGCGCCTTTTTCGTCGCTTTCAAAAGCGCCGCCGCTCCTTTGTCTATCTCTCCTGCAGGGACGGTCACGGCCATATCGGTGATGAAACCCTTATGGACGAGGCCGAGGTCGAGCGATACGATATCGCCCTCTTTGATGATATACGGCCGTTCGTTCGGTATGCCGTGAACGACCGCGTCATTTACGGACACGCAGAGGCTTGCCGGAAACGGGCGCTTGGCACCATAGGGCTTGTAGTTCAGAAACGCCGCTGCGTCGCCGCCTTCAGCTATCAATTCCGCCGCCCTATCGTCGAGCGCCTGCGCAGAGACGCCGGGAGCGACCATGCCGGCGAGCTCTTTTAATATGAAAGCGTGGCGCTTGCCGCCTTCGCGCATGATGGCTATGTCTTCCTTGGATTTGAGCCGTATGGCCATGACCACAGACTACCCTGTGACGGGCTTATAGTCTACCTTCGATCCCGATCGCGGCGAGTACGTCTTCGTGAACCTTTTCTATGGGCTGGTCGCCGTTCACGGTCACGAATTTCACGTGCGGGCTGGTTTTGAAATAAGTGACGGACGGCATTCCCTCTTTTTCGAATGCGGCAAGGCGCGATGCGATCTTCTCATGGGTGTCGTCGTGACGACCGCGCTTCAGAAGGCGCTTGGTGACTTCGTCATGATGGACGTCGAGCAAGATAACGACCGGCTTTATGCGGCCCAGGAATTGAAGCGCCGAGTCGAGGATCGGCCCTTCTTCCGGCTGGCGACAGACGCCGTCGAATACCATATGCTCTTCGCCCGTCTTGATCTCGTCCACGAAGAACTGCGTCCACATCCAGATAGGAATAAACGGGGGGAGGAATTTTCCGGCATGGATGACCTCATATATCCTTTTCGCCATGTATGACGGGCTCGTGCTCACGAAGTTCCTAAATTTCTGGCCAGTCTCCACGTATATGGTCGGGCGGGCGGCGTCCAGCCTTTCGAAGCTTTTAAGGAGAAGCGTCGCCTGCGTGCCCTTGCCCGCGCCCGACTTGCCGAAGAAGACCACCGTGATGGGATGTTTCATGCTTCTATTTTATAGGACTTTCAGGAAATAAAAAATCCCGCCGGAGCGGGATTTTTAAGGATTAATACTCTCGCATGGATACTTGCGCATCCAGCTTCTTGACCACATCCAGCACCACAGAGACCACGATGAGAAGCGCGGTGCCGCCGATAGCAAGAGTCGTGATGCCCGAAATGGTCCTGAGAACGAGCGGCAATACCGCGATGATGCCGAGGAACAGGGCGCCCACAAGAGTGATGCGCGTGACGATCTTGGAAAGGTATTCGGCCGTGGACTGGCCGGGGCGGACGCCCGGGATGAATGCGCCTGACTTCTGGAGGTTCTCCGATATCATCATCGGATCGAACGTCACCGCCGTATAGAAGTACGTGAAGACGAAGACAAGGATGAAGTAGAACGAGTCATAGAGCCACGGCGTGTTGATGAGGGAAAGTCCCACGGTCGAGACGTGCTTCAAGGCCTCGTTCGTCGAGACGGCAAAGAAATTGAAGAGCATCTGCGGGAACAAGAGTATCGAGAGCGCGAATATGATAGGAATGACGCCTGCCTGATTGAGGCGCAACGGGAGGTATGTCGAAACACCGCCGTAGACTTTCATGCCGCGGACTTGCTTGGCATATGTGACCGGGATCGGTCGCTCCGCCTCGGTGACGACGACGACGCCGTATATGATGACGGCCGCGAGAGCGACGATAGCGATATATACCGGAAGCTGGGACGGATCATACGATGCGAGCGCGCCCGAAATGCCCTGCGGGATCCGCGCGACGATGCCGGCGAATATGATGAGCGACGTGCCGTTGCCCAATCCGAATTCAGTGATGAGCTCGCCGAGCCACATAAGGAGCATCGAGCCGCCGGCGATGGTGAAGATGTTCAGAAGGAGGCTGAATACCGTGAGGTCGGCGATGATGCCCTGTCGCTGGAATATGACGATGAAAGAGAATGCCTGGATGAGAGCCAACGGCAATGCGAGTCGGCGCGAGTACTGCGCGAACTTCGCGCGGCCGGCTTCGCCTTCCTCCTGATACATGGCCTTGAGCGAGGGCACCATGATGGTGAGGAGCTGCATGATGATAGACGCCGTGATGTACGGACCGACGCCGAGCATGACGATCGACAGGTTCGAAAGGCCGCCGCCCGAGAATATGTTGAGAAGGCCGAGGAACTGGCTGTTCGCGAAAAGGGACGCCAATTTCGCCGTATCGATGCCCGGGATCGGGATCATGGTAAGGAGACGGAATATGACGAGCGCGCCGACGACGAAGAGGATGCGCTTGCGCAAGTTCTTATCCCTGAAGACGTGAGAGATTTTTTCGAAAAAAGCGTTCATATGAGGGGTCTAACCCGTCCTTTTAAGCATGCACCGTACCGCCCGCCTTTTCAAGGGCCACTTTCGCGCCCGCGGACACTTCGACGCCCGAAACGACGAGTTTCTTGGTGATCTCTACCGCGCCCTGCTTGGTCGAAGCCTTGGACGTGAGGAGCTTGATGCGAGGAAAGTTGCCTTCCGTCTTCTGAACGAGACCCTTGGCTACGAGCGTAGCCGGCTCGACGCGATCACCCGCCTTGAATTCCCTTTCGACGGCCGAAAGAGCGACGAGAACGGGTTTCTTCGCGAACGACTTGAACGCATAGCCGCGAAGCTTCGGCATTCGCTTGATGAAATCGCGGATCTCCGGACGCTTTTTGTTGCCGGCACGGGCCTTCTGGCCTTTGGTGCCGCGTCCCGAGGTCTTGCCGCGCTTGCCGCCGCGACCGATGAGGGGCGTCTTTGCGTTCGGGGTCTTCCTGCTGATGTTGTTAAGCTGCATATGATTTGTGTATTAAGCCTTTTTGGAGCCGACCGGTCGGACGAGGTTAAGGCTCTCGAGGGCGTCGATCGTGGCGCGGGCGATGTTGAGCTTGTTCTTCGAAGGAGAGACGATCTTCGCGGCGACGTTCTTGACGCCGGCGAGCTCGAGGACCGTTCGGACCGCCGAACCCGCGACGAGGCCGCGGTCTTTCACAGGGCGGATCGAGACGCGGGCCGACGAGTATTTCGACGAGACTTCGTGAGGTATGGACATGTCCTTGGTCGTATTGACCTTGATCATGTGCTTCTTGGCGTTGCGGGTAGCCTTGTCTATGGCAAGGGCGGTGTCGCCCGCCTTTCCGAGGCCGACGCCCACCATGCCCTTCTTGTTGCCTGCGACGAGAGCGACCGAGAATGCGAAGCGTCGTCCGCCGGCGACGGTTCGGGAAACGCGTCGGATATTGAGCATGACGGAGTCATACTCCGGCTTCGCGCGAGGGGCGCGAGTGTCGCCCTTGCGGGGACCGCGACCGCGGCCTCCCTGCCCCCTTCCTGCCTGATCGCGGAATCCGCGGAAATCGCGATCGCGGTTCTCTGCAGGAGCGGCCGAAGCCGTCGTCGAAGCGGCCGCAGCAGGAGCTGCAGTCGGAGCCGTCGTCTTGTTCTCGTTCTCTGGGTTCATACTTTTAATTATTAGAATTTGAGTCCGCCTTCGCGAGCGCCCGCAGCGAGAGCCGCGACGCGGCCCTTGAAGCCGAAGCCTCCGCGATCGAATACGACCGCCTTCACCTTGAGAGCGACCGCCTTTTCGGCTATTGCCTTACCGACCGCGAATGCGGCATCTACCTTCT
The DNA here is from genome assembly GCA_035546035.1 of Candidatus Paceibacterota bacterium. Lineage (NCBI taxonomy): Bacteria > Bacillati > Minisyncoccota > Minisyncoccota bacterium. The sequence goes on along the minus strand of DASZXC010000008.1, from coordinate 165,076 downwards.
TTGCGGACTTGGCTTTCGCCTTCTTGCCCGTATGCGACGTCGCCGACGCGATCGTTTTCGCCGCAGCGTCATCTATAAGCTGGGCGTACATGAACTTGTTCGAGCGGAATACCGCGAGACGCGGCTTTTCAGCGGTGCCCGAAAGGCGCGTCCTGATCGCCTTGTGGCGTCGTATCCTCTTTTCCTTTTTGATGTTGTGTTTCATAGGATTGTTACGAAGGATTACGCTGCTTTCTTACCCTGCTTCCTGCGGATGACCTCGCCCTCATATCGGATGCCCTTGCCCTTATACGGCTCCGGCTTCTTCAATGCGCGGATCTTCGAAGCGAATTCGCCGACCTTCTCGTTCGAAACGCCCGTGATGGTTATAACGTTCTTATCTGCGGTCACCTTAAGATCCTTCGGTATATCGAGGTCTATCGGATGCGAGAAGCCGAGCGAAAGAGCGAGCTTTGCCCCCTTGACATCGGACTTGAAGCCGATGCCTTCGATGATGAGCTTCTTGGTGAAGCCAGCGTTGACGCCCTTGATCATGTTCTTGAGGTGCGATGCATACGTGCCCCAGAGCATATAATCTTCCGGGCGATGGAGAGCGACGGTGACAGCATTGCTCTCTACCTTGAACTCGATGCCCGGCTTGAAGTCGCGGACCATCTCGCCCAACGGGCCCTTTACGGAAACGGTCTGGCCGTTAACGGCTACGGTCGTCTTCTCTGGTATCGCTATTGGTTTCTTTGCTACGCGTGACATGTGATTTTGTATGAGAAATTACCAGATCTGGAAGAGGATCTCGCCGCCGACCTTTTCTTTACGAACTTCGTCATCCGAGAGGATGCCCTTCGGGGTAGAGACGAACGTCGAGCCATAGCCCTGCTTGACCGGAAAGATCTCGGAATAGCCCTTGTAGAGGCGCTTCGAAGGCTTCGAGAGGCGCTTCACGTCCGTGATGCGAGCCTTACCCTCGACATAGATAAGACCTACTTCGAGGGTCTTCGCGACCTTCTTACCCTTCTTGATGCCGGGCTTTACATAGCCTTTACGCGAAAGAGCCGCGACGACGGCTTCGGTGAAATTGGAAAGAGGGACGGCCACGACGTCTTTCTTCGCGGCGGAGCCGTTCTTGAGGTTCGTTATGAGGTTTGAAATTGGGTCTCGCATGTGATTTAGCGTATAGCTTTCGGTCGTAACTGTCAGTGTCCTCCGATCGCTACTGCCTAAATTAATAATGGTCTACCAGGATGATTTCTTGATGCCTGGGATGAGGCCGTCGTTAGCCAACTCCCTGAAGCAGATGCGGCATACGCCGAAGTCGCGCATGAAGCCGTTCTTGCGACCGCAGCGGAAGCAGCGTCGAACAACCCTCGTAGAGAACTTAGGTTTCTTGTTCGCTCGCGCTACTACTGAAGTTTTTGCCATTTGCTGTGGGAAAGCCGGGAAAATGCCCGGCGAAAAATAAAAAGCCTTGGGAAAAGCTTTGTAAAGCCATCCTATCAAACCGACACCGCCCTGTCAAACTACGCCTTCTTGATCGGGAAACCGAGGAGTTCGAGGAATTTCTTGGTCTCTTCCTTCTTGCGGACGTTCGTGAGAACGGTCACGCCGAGGCCGAAGACGTCCTTGAGCTCTTCATCGGTCGTCTCCGGGAAGATCGAGTGCTCTTTGACGCCGATCGAGTAGCCGCCCATGCCGTCCATCGAAGCCGCAGGAAGGCCGCGGAAGTCTTTGGTTCGAGGGAGCGCGATATGCACGAGCTTCTCGAGGAAGTTCCACATCTTTACGCCGCGCAGCGTGACCTGGTAGCCCATTGGATCGCCTTCGCGCGATTTGAACGAAGCGATGGACTTCTTGGCGCCCTTCAATACCGCCTTCTGGCCGGTGATCTTCATGAGCCTATCGCCTGCGAGTTCGATCTTCTTCTTGTCCTTGAACGAGCCTACGCCGGCCGATACGACGACCTTGAGTACCTTCGGAGCCTGCATGGCGTTCTTGTAGCCGAAGTCTTTCTTCATGACTTCGAATGCGGCGACCTGCTTTTCTTTGAGAGTTTTCATAATGGTGTCGTTACTGAAATTACTTCGCCTTTGCGACGTTCGATGCGTGGAGGGGCATCTCCTTGTCTATGACCTGGCCTTTCTCGCCCTGCTTGCGAGGCCTCATGTGGCGCTTCATTTTATTGACGCCAGATACGATGACCTTGTTCTCCTTAGGCATAGACTTAACCACCTCGCCGGTCTTGCCTGCGTCCTTCCCTGCCAAAACTATCACTTTGTCTCCTTTCTTTACGTGCATGGTGGTGTGTATTAAACGATTTCGGCTGCGCGCGACGCGATGGTCTGGAAGCCCTTCTCCGCGAGCTCGCGAGGGATAGGACCGAAGACGCGTCCGGCGAGAGGCTCTTTCTTGCCCTTTTCGAGGATGACGACCGCGTTCTCGTCGAAGCGGATATACGAGCCGTCCCTGCGCTTCGCTTCCTTTACGGTGCGGACGACGACTGCGTGGAGGACGTCCTTCTTTTTGACGGCCTTGCGAGGCTCGGCTTTCTGAACCGAGAGCACGACGACGTCGCCGATCTCCGCATAGCGCTTCGCGGCCGAGCCGAGCACCTTGAAGATGCGGCCTATCTTTGCGCCGGAGTTGTCTGCTATTACGACTATTGAGCGTGGCTGAAGCATGGGAGTTGATTAAATGATTATGCGGCTACGATGAAATTCTTGTCCTTGGAGATAGGCGCGCACTCGACGATGGTGACTTTGTCGCCTTCTTTCTTGGTGTTGCCGGCGTCGTGAGCCTTGAACTTCTTCGAAACCTTCATGAAGCGCTCGTATTTAGGGACCTTTACGAAGCGGTCTACTTTGACGACGACAGTGTCCTTCATCTTTGCGGAGACGACGACACCCTGAAGGATCTTGCCCTCGCCGGCCTTAGCGGTCGTCGAAGAGGCGACGGATTTCGGGGCGTCCGCTTTCTTCTCTGCTGCTGGTTTTTTGCTAAAGATAGACATGGTATTAAGTGTTACGTCGTATTACGCGATCTCGCGGGAGATTATGACCGTCTTGGTCGGGAGCTTGGTGCCGCCCTTGCGGAGAGCCTCGCGGGCCATAGCTTCGTCGATGCCGTCCACTTCGAAGAGCACGCGGCCGGGCTTTACCGGAGCGCAGTAGCCCTGGAGATCGCCCTTGCCCTTGCCGAGCTTAACTTCGGCAGGCTTCTGGGTATACGGCATGTCCGGGAAGATGCGGATCCAGAGCTTGCCGTTCTTGCCGATCTCGCGAGAGATGACCTTGCGGGCCGATTCGATCTGCTCAGATCGGATGCGAGCCGCAGAGATAGCCTTGAGGCCGAACGATCCGAACGAAAGGTACGTGCCGCGGGTCTCCATACCCACTTTCGAAGGGTTCTTGCGCATCACGTGCCACTTCCTGTACTTTACTTTTTTAGGGACAAGCATGGGAGTTTGTATTATTTAGCGGCGTTAGGACGAGCGGCCTCCTTCTTATTGAAAACCTCGCCCTTATAGATCCAGACCTTGATGCCGATGTCTCCATAGGTCATGTGAGCCTTCTCGCGAGCGAAATCGATGTCGGCGCGGAAGGTCTGGAGAGGAACCTGGCCCTTCTTCATGTCTTCGACGCGCGCCATTTCAGCTCCGCCGAGGCGGCCGCCGAGGAAGATGCGGACGCCCTTCACATCGCGGTTAGCCATGACCTTTTCGACGGTCTGCTTCATGACGCGGCGGAACGGGAGGCGTTTCTCGAGGGATTCGGCGATCATGTACGCGACGATAGCCGCATTAGATTCAGGCGATCGGATCTCTTCGATGTCGATCTTGAGGTCCTGACCCTTTGCGAGCTTGGAGCCGTTCTTCTGCATGAACGAGAGGATATCGGACTTGAGCTTTACCGCGCCCTCGCCCTGTCGGCCGATGATTACGCCCGGTCGCGAGGTCGTAATGATGATGCGGACGGCTTTCTCGTTGCGCTCTATGTTGAGGTCGGCGACGTACATGCCGCGGAACTTCTTGGCGAGGAATTCGCGCAAAAGGACGTCGGACTTGAGGTTCTCCTGGTACTTGCCCTTACCTGCGAACCATCGGGACTTCCAGTCCCTGATGATGCCGAGGCGATGCGCGTATGGATGTACGGTGTGTGACATAGTAATTATTTGGTTGTCTTAGGAGCCTTTGCTTTGGCTGCTTTCTTGGCCTTCGGTTCCTTGGTCTCGAGGACGAGCTTTACGTGGCTCGACTTCTTCCTGATCGGGAACGCAGAGCCGCGGGCGCCCGGCATATAGCGGTTCATGGTGACGCCCTGGTTCACGGTGCACTCCTTTACGTAGAGGTTCTCTGTTGCTACGCCGAGGTTCTTGGCATTAGCGACTGCCGAATTAATGAGCTTGGCCAATGGATCCGAAGCGCGTTTTGTGGTCACGCCGAGCATATCGAGAGCCTGCGCGACGGTCTTGCCCTTGATCAAAGACGCGACGAGGCGGACCTTGCGAGGAGACTGGCGATAGTTAGTGAGAGATGCGGTGACCATGGGAATATATAGATATTAGGCCTTTTTCTCGGTCGTAGCGGCCTTAGCTGCCGATGCAGCCGCCATTTCAGACTCCTTCTTCTTCATTTCAAGCTCCTTCTGCATCTTGCCGCCGTGCTTGGTGAACTTGCGGGTCAAAGAAAATTCGCCGAGGCGGTGACCTACCATGTCTTCCGACACGAGGACCTCGACGAAGTCTTTGCCGTTATGGACGCCGAACTTGAAACCCACCATTTCAGGCGAAATGTGGCATGCGCGAAGCCACGTCTTAATAACGCCGGTTTCCTGGGGTTTCTTGCCCTCGATCTTCTTGAGAAGCCTTGGATCTACGTTCAGTCCTTTTGAAAGGGATCGCGTCATTTGCTGTGTTGAAACAATGGATTACAGCTCGGGCGTCTGGGCTATAGTTGCTAGAAACAACTGGTGGAAGATAAAAACTAGGCTTTTACCTAGTTTCTACCGTCTAGTGCCCATTCCGAAGCTAGTGGTGGATATCCTATCAGAGGACGGAAATAAGTCAAATATTTTGCATTACCAGCCTAAAATGTTAGACAAAGTTGCAAAAATAATGCCTATAGCGCCATATGCGACTGAAAATCTCCAAAACAAAGCCCATGCAAGTCCAAGTAACGTCATTTCCTTATGAGCATCTAAGAAATCGGAAACGTGCGGATTAAATCCCCTCCCCTTATCAAATTCTACTTTAATCATGTTTAATTAACATTGATCTATAAGGAACATTCTATCATCCAGGCTAAAGCCTAAGAAAGCAAACAAAAAGAGAGCTCCTTAGCTCTCTTGTGAATAGAGGGACTTAATCCCTCTGCTCCTCCATGCTCTTTGCTGATCTTGTTTACCAATTCGATGCATTTCGAAGGATTTTTGGAATCTTCGCGATGAACTGCCGCATAGAATCGTCCATGGGCGGAGCATCGCTGACGTCTGGGCTTATGGATGACATAGGTAAAAGACTTTTCGCTATTAAACAACGATTTCCTCAAAAAAACCCGACCAATGGAGTGGCCAGATTTGCAAAGAGATTAATCGACCTTAAGATCGTTGACGATCCCATCAAGGTTCGAATTGAAATCTTGAGCCCCACAATTACATTTCTCTCCTCCCGACGGTCCTTCGATGGGACACGTGGCCGCATGGAGTTTTCGAGGAATCTTCTTAATCTTTTCATTCGCGAGAGCCATCTTGCCGATAAGTTTTATTTCAAACGGAGTAGCAGTCATAAGTTAAAGAAGTTTAATCCATTCAAGCATAGAAACAAAAAAACGGCCATCCGGCCGTTTTTTTGTTTCATTACTGAATATTGTTCCTATCCTTTCCAACCTTGCGCCTCGAAACGATGAAGACGTTCGAGTACTTCTTCGGCGTACGGGTCTTCTGGCCCTTGCCGGCCGGCTTGCCCCATCGGGTCTTGAGCCTTCGGAGACCGCGGCCCTGTCGGCCTTCACCGCCGCCGTATGGATGGTCTACCGGGTTCTGCGCGGTACCACGGACCGTCGGGCGGATACCCAGCCATCGCGAGCGGCCTGCCTTACCCGAGTTCACGAGCCAGTGCTCGTCGTTCGATACCTGGCCGACGGTAGCGAATGCCTCTTCGTGGACCTTTCGGACTTCGGTCGAAGGCATCTTGATCATGGTATAGCCTGCGTCGTTACCGATGACCTGGGCGAATATGCCTGCTGCACGAGCCGCCTTTGCGCCGGAGTTCGGCTTAAGCTCGATGTTGTAGATGAAGGTGCCTACAGGGATCTTCTTCAAAGGAAGAGCGTTGCCTGGCTGGAGAGGAGCGGTGACGCCGGTCACGATGGTCGTGCCTGGCTTTACGCCCTTCGGAAGGAGGACGTAGCGTCGCTCGCCGTCGCGATATGCCGCGAGGCCGATGAAGCCCGATCGGTTCGGATCGTATTCAATGGACTTGATGGTCGCAGGAATGTCTTTCTTGTCATACATGAAAGAGATGTCGCGATAGAGGCGCTTATGGCCGCCGCCCTTGTGGCGCACGGTAACGCGTCCTGCCGCGTTTCGTCCTACGTCGCGCTTTCGGCCATAGGTGAGAGCCTTAACAGGATCCTTCTGGGTGATGTACTCCTTGAAGTTGATCGTCTGCATCTGGCGCCTGCCTGGAGATGTTGGTCGATATGATTTCATTGGATTGATAATTACTTAGATTATATGAATTCGATGGTCTGTCCCTTCTCGAGATAGACGTAGGCCTTCTTGCCTGCCGAAGTCGAACCCTTTCGGCCGCGAGCGAACATGGCCTTGCCCTTTACCGCAGCGGTCGAGACCTTTACCGGCGTGACCTTGTATGCGGCTTCGATAGCGTCAGCGATCTGGCGGACGTTCGCGCCTACCTTCACATCGAACGTGTATACGCCCGACTGCGAGAGGATGCCTGCCTTTTCCGTGACGCGGGGTTTGATGATGACCGACTTCTTGTCGAAGACGACGCCCGCAGCCGCTGCAGCGCGCTTTTCGTCCTTGGACTCCTTCTTTGCTTTTGCTTCCTTTTTATCCTCCTTGGCAGGCTTAACTACGGCGACGGCCTTGGTCTTCTTTGCCTTGTCCTCGCCTGCGGTCGCATTGCCGGCCTTCTTCCTTTGTGTGTTGAAAAGCGACATGGTATTAGATCTTATTTTCGATAACCTTGAGCGACTCCGTAGGATTCTCGATGACGAGGAATTTGTTGGTGAGGACATCGAGGAGGTTGACGTTTCGCACTTCGTCTACGGAGACTGCGCGGACGTTCCTGAAGGACTTCTCGACGTTGACGTCTTTCTTCGAAAGAGCGATGAATGCCGCGTTCTTAGGCTTCGTGACGAGCTTGCTGAAATCCTTATTCTTGGCGAGGCCGGCAAGAGCCGAGATAGCCTCAGCGGTCTTCGGAGCCGAGAACGAGAGCGATTCGACGAAGATGACCTCGCCGTCGCGGTACTTCTTGGAAAGGAGCGTGAGGAAAGCCTTCGCCTTCGCGCCCTTATTGACCTTGCGATCATAGTTCTTGTCGTTGCGAGGGCCGTGAGCGACGCCGCCGCCTACCCAAAGAGGCGATCGGGTAGAGCCGTGTCGAGCGCGACCGGTGCCCTTCTGGCGCCATGGCTTCTTGCCGCCGCCGCGCACTTCCCCGCGGGTCTTGGTATGAGCAATAGGCTGTCGAGCGGTCGACATCATCGAGTGCATGACCTGGTGGACAAGGTCAGCATTCCATGGAAGGCCGAAGACCTTTTCAGGGAGCTTGACCGTGCCTGCCGATGCGCCCTTGGTGTTATAGATCGTCGCCTCGAGGCCGACAGAAGCTTTTGCTGCCTTTGGAGCCTTCGCCTTTGGCGCTGCCGCCTTCTTTACTGCTTTAGTTTCGTTTTTCATATTCGTGTATGTGAAGATTACGCGACGATAGATACGAGAACTCCCTTTCGACCGGGAAGAGAGCCGTGGATAACGAGTTCATTGGTCTCCGGGCGGACCTGGAGGACCTTGAGATTCTTGACGGTGACCATGTCGCCGCCCATGCGTCCCGGCATGCGCTTGCCCTTGTTGACGCGGCCCGAGCTGTGGCGGCCTTTGCCGTTGATCGAACCGACTTCGCGCTCCGAGTGCTTCTGGCCGTGGGTTCGCGAACCGCCCTTGAAGTGGTGGCGCTTGACGGCACCCTGGAAGCCCTTGCCCTTCGATTCCGAGCGAACCGAAACCGTATCGCCTACGGCGAACATGGAAAGGTCGATCTTGTCGCCGACCTTGAATTTAGCGGCCTCTTCCGCGGAAACGCAGAATTCGCCGAGGTGTCGGAAATTGCCGGCGCCTTTGTCCTTCATATGTCCGACAAGAGCCTTACCGAGGCGAGACTCCTTCTGGTCGCCGAAGCCGACCTGGAAAGCCGAATATCCGTCGTTGTCTACCGTCTTTACCTGCGTGACCGTAACAGGGCCTGCCGAAAGGACCGTCGCCGGGAAGGCGCGGCCCTCTGCGTCGAAGACCTGCGTCATGGCCTTTTTAGTGCCAAGGATGAATTTCTTCATTGGTTTGCGCGAGCGCGGAGCTGGGGGCTCCGTAGGCTCTCTTAATATCCCAAATAAATAAAACTGAAATCAAAAAAGAAGCCGTGCTTCTCTTGTGGGGGTCATACTACCCCACTGGGGAAAATAAAGCAAATGAGGGCCGAAAACGCCTGCTATACTTATCCTCGAGCTGAAAAACACAGCATTATTAGTTTTTTGATCGATATGAAGAATTTGAAGAAAGGCTTTACCCTCATCGAACTCCTCGTTGTGATCGCTATCATCGGCATATTGTCGTCGGTAGTGCTCGCATCGTTGAATTCGGCGCGAAACAAGGGCAGCGACGCGGCCGTAAAGGCGCAGCTCGTCTCCCTTCGCCCTCAAGCGGAGCTCTATTTCGACGGCGCGGGCAATTACGGATCGGCGGCAGGCACGGTCTCGTCATGCTCGACCTCTGGCTCGATATTCGTCGCCGACCCGAAGATGAGCGACCAGATAGCGGCATTGGCATCTACGTCCCCTGCAGTGGCATGCTACGCATCCCCTGCCGGAACCCAGACGGCATGGGCGGTATCGGCGCAGCTCGTCTCGACCTCGACTTATTGGTGCGTAGACTCTATGGGCGCATCGAAGGGTTCGTCGGGTCCTGCCACGTCGTCGGTCTGTCCTTAGCAGAAACCTGCAATATAAAACCACCCCAGGCCTCGGCGGGGTGGTTTTATATTGCAGGTTTCTGCTTTAGATCATCTTGACGTCGATGTTCACGCCCGATGGGAGCGACATATTCGTAAGGGCTTCGATGATCTTCGCGTTCGGATTCAAGATATCGATGAGGCGCTTGTGGACTCGCATCTCGAACTGTTCTCGCGCATTCTTGTATACGAACGACGAGCGGTTCACCGTATATTTCTTGATCTCCGTAGGAAGAGGGACCGGGCCGAGAACCGTTACGTCGTAACGGAGAGCGGTGTCGATGATCTGCTTGACCGAAGCGTCGAGGATCTTGTTCTCGTACGCTCGCACGCGGATCCTCAAGCGAGGAGAGGTGTCTGCCGCTTTCGCTTTTGCCGGAGCCTTCTTCGGAGCTGCTTTTTTAGGAGCCGTAGCCATAATTACTTGTTGATCTTGGTGACGACGCCTGCGCCTACGGTCTTGCCGCCTTCGCGGATAGCGAAGCGCTGCTGCGCCTCAAGGGCGATAGGAGCGTGGAGCTTGACCGAAAACGTGACGGTGTCGCCAGGCATGACCATTTCAACGCCAGGCTTGAGGGTGACTTCGCCGGTAACGTCCGTGGTTCGAACGTAGAACTGCGGCTTGTAACCGTTGAAGAATGGAGTGTGGCGGCCACCTTCTTCCTTCTTGAGGATGAGGACCTCTGCCTCGAATTCGGTGTGAGGGGTGACCGAGCCCGGCTTTGCGAGGACCTGACCGCGATGGACGGCGTCCTTCGCGGTGCCGCGGAGGAGAACGCCGGCGTTGTCGCCCGCCATGCCCGACTGGAGCTGCTTGTTGAACATTTCGATACCAGTGATCGTCGTGTTCGTGGTGTCCTTGATACCGACGATCTCGACGGTGTCGCCGACTTTTACCTGACCGCGCTCGATACGGCCCGTGACCACAGTTCCGCGGCCTTCGATCGAGAAGATGTCCTCGATAGGCATGAGGAATGGCTTGTCCGTAGCGCGCTCCGGCATAGGGATATAGGTGTCGAGCGTATTCATGAGATCCTTGATCTTCATTGCCCACTCGTCCGTATTGTCCTTCGCTTCAAGAGCCTTGAGAGCCGATCCGCGGATAACAGGAGTGTTAGCGCCGTCATAGCCGTATTTCGTAAGGAGATCCCTGACTTCGCCTTCGACAAGGTCGATGAGATCCTTGTCTTCAACGGCATCGCATTTGTTGAGGAATACCACGATCCTTGGCACGCCGACCTGCTTTGCGAGGAGGATGTGCTCTCGAGTCTGCGGCATAGGGCCGTCGATCGCCGACACTACGAGGATAGCGCCGTCCATTTGAGCGGCACCCGTGATCATGTTCTTGATATAGTCGGCGTGGCCAGGAGCGTCGATGTGAGCGTAGTGGCGCGCGTTCGACTCGTACTCGACGTGAGCGAGCGAGATGGTAACGACCTTCGATGCATCGCGCACGGTACCGCCCTTGGCGATATCTGCGTATGCCTTGCCTACTGCAAGACCGTCTCGAGCCTGCGTCGCGAGGATCGCAGTCGTAAGCGTAGTCTTGCCGTGGTCAACGTGGCCGATGGTACCCACGTTAACGTGCGGCTTGCTTCGTGTGAATTCTGCCATAAGATTTTTCTTTTGTAGGCGGCCTAGATCTGTGCGCGAGAGATGCCAGATCCAGAGCGTCTACGAAATGAATGTTCTAAGGATAATAAAAGACGCAAAAATGCGTATGAGAGCATAGTATCAGAACGGACGCTGAAGTCAATTTATGTTAAGAAAAGGCCGCTTCCCTATCAGGGAGCGGCCTCGGACATCGATCGAAAGCGTTTCGGAGCCCGATTAGTCCGAACTCCCTGCCCTAGCCAGAGCTTCAAGCTCGATGAGCGCGCATTTGAGCTTGTCGAGCAGGAGCGAGCGCATCGGAAGCGATTCGCTGAATGTGACTTTCCGGTATGCGGCCCAGGCCGTGAGCCAGACCTGGAGATCGCTCGTCTTATGAGGATCGTCAGCGATATCGAGGTCTTTTTCGCTCGGCGTAAAGCCTGCAAGCAATTCGCTGACCGGGACCTGCGTCCCCGGCGGGAACGGATGCTCGAAGAACCGGCAGACGATGACGTCGGCGGCGAGAAGAGGAAGGCTCGGAACGGAGCCTTTCTGCCACGCCGGACTGCCCAGACTGCTATTCCAGAAGATCTTCCTGACATCGGCAGTCTCGCTGATGTCATCAAGGGGAACGCCATAGAAGACCTCTCCGAAGGCCTGCCAATACGGGGAAACGCCTCGCGCGAGGAGCTCGTCGATCTCTTTTTCGGTCGCCGGAAAGATCACTCCTTCGTAAGGCTCCTCGACGAGCCGGTCGTCCAATTGAATGACGCGACGCCATATGCCGTCGCGGCGGATAAGGAGCCCAGTTTCCGGAGGATTCCTTTTTGTTCTTTCAACGATTTTAATCATAATTGATGTACAAGTTTCGTCTCGATACTACCCTGCTTTCGCCACAGGTCAAGAAAAAGCCGCCTCGCGAGGCGGCTTTTTCTTGCAAGATTCGAATAAGGCTATTTCCTTGCCTCGACGATCGTCTTCTCGACGTTCGGAGGAACGACCTCGTAGTGGTCGAATTCCATCTGCGCGCTTCCCTGGCCCGAGGTCATCGAGCGGAGAGCGGTCGTATAGCCGAACATCTCGGCCAACGGGACCTTTGCGATGATCGAAACGGCCTGGCCCTTCGGGTTCGTGCCTTCGATCATGCCGCGCTTCGCCATGATGGAGCCGGTGACGTCGCCCATGAATTTCTCCGGGGCTACGACTTCGAGCTTCATGATCGGCTCGAGGATGACGGGCTTCGCACGCTTGGCGCCTTCCTGGAATGCCATCGAGGCGGCGATCTTATATGCGATTTCCGAAGAGTCCACGTCGTGGTACGAACCGTAGGTCAATTCGCACGATACGTTCACCATCTTGTAGCCCGCGACGATACCGCGATCCATAGCTTCGTGAACACCTTTCTCTACCGCAGGGATGAATTCGCCCGGGATGACGCCGCCCTTGATCGAGTCGATGAATTCGAAGTCATCGTATCGGGAGACGTTCTTCGGGATCTTCTCGCCTTCTATCAATGCAGGGAGAGGCTTGAGAGTGATCTTTACGTGGCCGTACTGACCCTTACCGCCCGATTGCTTGATGTACTTGTGCTCTGCTTCCGCGGTCCCGAGGATCGTTTCGCGATATGCCACCTGCGGCTTGCCGACGTTCGCATTGACGCCGAATTCGCGCTTCATGCGGTCTACCATGATCTCGAGATGGAGCTCGCCCATGCCTGCGATGAGGGTCTCGCCCGTTTCAGCGTTGGACGTGATGCGGAACGTAGGGTCTTCGTTCGCGAGCTTGCGGAGCGCCGTGCCCATCTTCTCCTGGTCGGCCTTAGTAGCAGGCTCGATGCGAAGCGAGATGACCGGTTCCATGAACTTGATGGCTTCGAGGACGATCGGATTGTTCTCGTCGCAGAGCGTATGAGACGTGAGAGCGTCCTTTAAGCCTACGGCTGCAGCGATCTCGCCTGCATAGACTTTCGTCACTTCTTCGCGCTTGTTCGCCTGAAGGCGCACGATGCGCGAGAGGCGCTCTTTTTTGCCCGTGGTCGAGTTATATATGTACGAACCAGCTTCTACGGTACCGGAGTACACGCGGAAGAACGTGAGCGCGCCGACGAACGGATCGTTCTGGAGCTTAAATGCGAGCGCCGCGAAAGGCTCCTTGTCGTCTGCGTGACGGAGGATCTCCTCGCCCGTATCAGGGTGATGGCCCTTAACCGCAGGAATGTCGAGCGGCGACGGGAGATAGTCCACGACGGCGTCGAGAACGAGCTGGACGCCCTTGTTCTTGAGAGCCGTACCGGTCATGACCGGGAAGAGCTTGCATGCGAGGGTCGCCTTGCGGAGGCCGGCCTTGATGGTCGAGATGTCGAACTGCTTTCCTTCGAGGTACGCGTTCATGAGGCTGTCGTCGGTTTCCGCGATCTTTTCGATGAGGATAGCCCGGTATTTGTCTGCCTCTGCCTGCATGTCCGCAGGGATTTCTTGTTCGATGACGTTGATGCCCATTTCGCCTTCGAAGGTATAGAACTTCATTTTAACGAGGTCTATGACGCCCTTGAAGTTCTCTTCCGCGCCGACAGGGATCTGGATGCGCACGCCGTTCTTATTAAGGCGTTCGAGGATCGATGCGAACGACTTTTCGAACGAAGCGCCCATGCGGTCGAGCTTGTTGATGAAACAGATGCGGGGGACGTTCGACTCGTCCGCATAGCGCCAGTTAGTCTCAGACTGCGGCTCTACGCCTGCCACGCCGTCGAATACGACGACCGCGCCGTCGAGCACGCGGAGGGATCGCTTGACCTCTACGGTGAAGTCGATGTGTCCCGGAGTGTCGATGACGTTGAAGCGGTGCTTCATGCTGTTGTCGCCCTTCGGCATGTACGTCGGATTCCAGAAACAGGTGATAGCGGCAGCCGTAATAGTGATGCCGCGCTCCCTCTCCTGTTCCATCCAGTCAGTGGTCGTCTCGCCCTCGTGCACCTCGCCGATCTTGTGGATCATGCCGGTGTAGTAAAGGATTCGCTCCGAAGTCGTGGTCTTACCCGCATCGATGTGGGCGATGACGCCGAAGTTCCGGACCTTATCCAATGGGTAGTCTCGATTCATAGATTAATTAATTGAACAAAAGAACTAGATAATTACCAAGCGAAATGAGCGAACGCCTTGTTGGCTTCGGCCATCTTATGGGTGTTCTCACGCTTCTTGACCGCCTCGCCTTCGTTCTTCGATGCGGCGATGATCTCGTCAGCGAGCTTCGCGGAGATAGGCGCGCCCTTCTTCGAACGAGCGGCGTCTATGATCCACTTGATAGAGAGAGCGTCCTTGCGCTTCGGCCTGACTTCGACAGGGACCTGATAGTTGGCGCCGCCGACGCGTCGGGAGCGTACTTCTACGTTAGGAGCGGTATTCTTGAGAGCCGCCTCGAAGACGTCGAGAGGATTCTCAGACTTGGTCTTCTCTTTGATGATTTCGAAGCATTTGTACACGTTCGTGCGGGCCTGGTTCTTCTTGCCGTCGTACATGATGTAGTTCATAAGCTTCGAGACCTTTTCAGACTGGTATTTTACGTCTGGAGCGAGGTCGCGCTTTATATTGATCTTGCGTCGCATGGGATTGTTGGTTTAAGGAATATAAAGCTTATTTAGCCGCCTTTGGCCTCTTGGTGCCATACTGGCTGCGACCTTTGCGACGAGTCTCCACGCCTGCGGAGTCGAGGACGCCGCGGACGACGGAGTATCGAAGACCGACGTCTTTGACGCGACCGCCCTTGAGAAGCACCACAGAGTGCTCCTGGAGGTTGTGGCCCATGCCTGGGACGTATGCGGTGACTTCCATACCGTTAGAGAGTCGAACGCGGGCGATCTTTCGGATTGCCGAGTTAGGCTTCTTCGGGGTCTTGGTCGTCACTTTGATGCACACGCCGCGCTTGAACGGCGAATAGAAATAACGAGGCTTGTTCTTGAGCACGTTGAAGCTCTTGGTGAGGGCGACGGACTTCGACTTCCTTTTGAGGGAACGTCGGTTTCGCTTCACCAGCTGGTGAATGGTTGGCATTCGTTGGTTTTGTTACGGAAGATGCGGTGACTTCGCGGTTCCGGACGAGGTTGTTCAGTGTCCGGCGCCGTTACTCGCCTCTTCCCTGTTAAATAGCGCCAGATACTTAAATCTGGGACGCCTCGTGAGATTACTATAAATAGAGAGTTTGGGCAAGAAAAAGCATAAAAGCAGGGATATGCTAGATTTGCAGTATGAAAACCGGCAATCAGCCCTATGAGCTATTCCGCAAGCACGCCCAGGAGCTCGACCTCGTCGAACCGCTTTTTATAGAGAGCGATGCCGATATCTTCAGGCCTGCGTTCTCTGCTGCTGGCGCCGCTGCCCAGAGCGCGGTCGTGTTCTTGCCTAAATCAAAGGGACTAATAGACATGACGCTCGCTCTCGTGTCGGGAATGGTCGCGGAAAACGGCCTGATCGTGCTCGCGGGCGCGAACGATGCGGGTATCAGGTCGGCGAAAGACCTGTATGAGAAAAATATAGGCCCCGTCGACCGAAAGATCGTCGGAAACCATTCAGCGCTCTATGTCGGTCGCAATAAAAGACTCGGCGCAGGCAAGACGTGGCGAGATTTTCTGAAGTTCTTCTCGCTTTCATATAAAAATCTGACGCTCGACATCGCCAATATCCCCGGCGTCTTCAGCGCAGGCGAATTGGATGAAGGGACCAAGCTGCTCTTGGATAATATTCCATACGACAAAGCTTCTATCCTCGATATCGGTTGCGGAGCAGGCATCATAGGCGCGGTATACAAGGAGACGAATCCGACGGCAGATGTGACCATGTCAGATACGAGCATGATCGCTGTGCATGCAAGCGAGGAGACGAGGAAAAAGAACGGACTGGCCGCGCAAGTCGTTCATTCAGACGCATTCGAATCGATCGAAGGCCGATTCGATCTCATCGTATCCAATCCCCCGTTCCATTCAGGCATCGAGACGAACTATTCATTCATAGAGAGATTCGCCGCGGGAGCGAAGAAGCATTTGAAGCCGGGCGGCGAATGCTATATCGTCGCGAACTCGTTCCTCGCATATGAAGGGACGCTTGAAAAATATATAGGCCCGACCGAAACGATAGCCGATGACGGCAAATTCAAAGTATTGAGGAGCCGCGTATAATCACACCGAACGACGCACGCCGAGAAGACTAGAGCGACACCCCCGTAATGACGCGGAAGAGCCAGGGAATGACCGGCTCGAAGATTGGCCAAAGGAAGACGAGGAATATAAGCACGCCGATAAAGCCGAGGCGCTCTATGGATTGGCGCACGCGCATCCACGATCGCGGGAGGATCGCGCTCAATATCTTTGACCCGTCGAGGGGCGGTATGGGAATAAGATTGAATATCGCGAGCGTGACATTCACGAGAGCGATGATGGCGCAGAGCGCGGCCGCCGGACCGGCGATCATGCCCTGCGGGGCTATATAGAAACGGATGATCAATCCGAATACGAAGGCTATCCCGAGATTGGACAATGGTCCGGCGGCCGCCACGATCGCTTCGCCCCAACGCTGATTGCGCAGGTTGTACGGATTGAACGGAACGGGCTTGGCCCAGCCGAAGAGGAAGCTTCCCGGAAGCATCAGCGACAGCGCGGGCAATATGATAGTGCCGACAGGGTCTATATGCTTGAGCGGGTTGAGCGTCAGGCGGCCTTCGTATTCGGCGGTGCGGTCGCCTTGGGCCAAAGCCGCATATCCATGGGCTACTTCATGGATGATGACCGAGAACAGAAGGACGATAAGCGAAAATATGAATTGAAAGGCCATATAAAGCGAAAAGCTTGCGAAAAGACATACGTATGATAGCATGACGGCCTATGGCAAAAATCTGCCCAGTCACAAAAAGGACGTCCCTCGTAGGAGGCGGATATTCGAACCGCACCCGTGCGACGCAGTTCAACCCTACCGGAAAAGTCCGCCGACACCTCAATCTTCAGCCGAAGAAGATCTATATCCCTGAGATGAAGAAGTCTATCCGACTCACTCTTTCGACTCGCGCCATCAAGACCATCAATAAGAACGGCGCGTACGCGACTCTCAAGAAGGCAGGCATCATCTAATGCGAAAAAACCCCGCCGGAGCGGGGTTTTTTCATTTTCGCCAAACCCTTTTTCCGTCGCTGACGAATTCGATCGTGCCTTCCCGATCAGTTCGGAGCACGGGAATATGGAGCGACCGCAAAATATCCAGGACTTCCTTGTGAGGATGGCCGTATCGGTTCCCCTCTCCGGCAGAGACGATGGCATATGCGGGAGACACCGCTTGGACGAAGGCTTTGCCCGACGATGTTCGCGATCCGTGGTGACCGAGCTTCAGAATATCGCTTCTCAAGCCTGCCGCATCGAGCTTCATAAGATGATTCTCTATTTTCTTCGGGGAATCGCCTGTGAGGAGTACCGTCGTCGAAGCGTAGACGACCTCCGCTACGATGGAGGCTTCATTCGTGTCTTTATAATTCGAGACGTCTTCGTCGGGAAAAAGGATCCTGAACGAGACGTCCGGGCCGATTTTATACGACTCTCCTCTCCGCGCGCGGATATCGCGGATGCCTTTCTCCGAAACAAGCTTTTTGATCTCGTCATCGATAGAATTCTTCGAGCCGATGCCGGGCTCGAGGAATGATCCGACCTCGAAATCCTCCAAAATGTCCGGGAAGCCGGAGATATGATCGGCATCGGGATGGGTTTCGACGACGACGTCTATTTTCCTGTCGCCGGGCGGCATGACGTCAGAGAGCTTCTCCCGCAAAACTTCCGCCGAAGGGCCGCTGTCTACGAGCATGTCGCTTCCGTCAGGCGCGCGGACATATATGGCGTCGCCTTGCCCTATATCGAGGAAATAGACATGAAGAAGCCCATCTTCGACGAAAGCTCGCCAGGCATCATGCGGACGCGCGATAAAGAACCGAACGAAGACGGCGCATACCAAAATCGCGAAACCGAAAACGATTCCCGTCCTTATCCTTGTATCCATTCGTATATCCATAGAGAGGAATATATCGGCCCTCTATGAAATAAAGATGAAGAGCGTATAATCAAAATATAACCATCACTACTATGAAGAAATTCGAAGAAAAGAAATTCAATATCCCTGCCCTCAAAGGCATCAGCGCCAAAAATATCGAAGAGCACCTTAAGCTCTATTCCGGCTATGTGAAGCACGTAAACCTCATCCTCGAGAAGATAGACGAGATGGCGAAGGATTCCGAGAAAAACGCGTATGCCCTTGGCGAACTCCAGAGGCGCTTCGGCTTCGAATGGGGCGGCATGAGGAACCATGAATACTATTTCGCCCATTTCGAAGGCGGTCCGAAGACCCTTGCCGATGGAAGCATCCTCCGCTCCGAGATCGAGGCTGAATGGGGCTCGTTCGACGGCTGGCTCGCGCGATTCAAGGCGATCGCTTTGACCCGCGGCGTGGGCTGGGCAATGCTCTATGCCGACAAGAAGACCGGCCGCCTCGTGAACGGCTGGGTGGACGAACAGCACCTTGGCCAGCTCGTAGACGCGTCCCCTATCCTGACCCTCGACATGTGGGAGCATTCGTTCGTGACTGACTATCAGCCTTCCGGCAAGAAGAATTACGTCGAAGACTTCTTCGTCAATCTCAATTGGCAGACGGCTGAGGAGAATTACGCCGCTTCCGCAGGAAAATAAGGACCGCGGCGAAGATCGCGTAAGAGACCGCGAAGAGAGGCGCCCCGAAGAGGGAGCCGCGCGCCTTTATCGTCGCGAACGGGAGCGAACCGAACACATCGACCGTCTTAAGCATGTATACAAGGAGCAGATTCGTCGCCCATGCAAAGGGTACGGCAATGATATGGCCGATGAATCCGGCCATGCCCAGTACGAATCCTCCAAGCATGGCGTACGGGACGCCCGGCAATACTAGAAGATTCGGTATGAGCGCTATGACCGATATCTCGCCCATCTTGGAAAGGATGAAAGGCAGGGTGAATATCTGCGTTCCGATCGTCATCGAAAGAGTTTCGCGCATGCCGAACCGTTCAGGGATGAATGAGAGCCGTTCTTTTATGAGAGGTGCGACGAATATAACGGCTATCGTCGCAAGGAACGAGAGCTGGAACGATATATCGAATGCCAGTATGCGCGGATTCTGAACGAGCATGACAAATGCCGAAAGGACGAGCGCCCGCACGACGTCATATCGCCTGCCCATGCCTTCGGCGAATAAATGCACAAGGGCCATGATCGTCGCGCGCACGGTCGTGGCGGATGCACCCGTCATCACGGCGAAAAGCACGACGGATACGGCGCCCGCGGATCTTCCCGCCGTTTTCGGCAGGAAAGAAAAAGCCGCCAGGAGGCTTTCGGCGACAACCGTTACGTTCGAGCCGGAAAGGACGAGTATATGCGTCAAGCCCGACCGGCGGAAATGTTCCGTTACGTCTTCGGGCAAAGCCCCCTTTTCGCCCAGAAGCAGTCCGCCGACGAATGACGACTGCGGTTCGGGCAAGGCATCGCGTATCCGGTCCATGAAAGCGGATTTGATGGCGATGAGCCCCGAAACGATCGGATTCCCTTTTCCCGAAGCGAGCCTTTTTATTTTGGGAAAAGACATTTTATAGCGGATGCCGTCTTTGCCGAGATATGAGATGTAATCGAATTCAGGGCCGCCTTCGAACGTCTCGAAATTCTCCGGCAATTTGAGCGTCGCCGTTATCAGAAGCTCGTCCCCATAGCGATATCCGGGAAATTTTGACGCGGAAACGACGATACGGTCAGGGCTCTTTTCAGGCTGAAAGCAAAACCTCTGCCCGTCCGCCTTTTGATCCGGCTCTGCGCAGACGATGCCGGAAACCGTCGTCTTTCTGCCTATATATTGATCCAGAGGATGATCGTCGCTCTTAGTAACGCCGAATCGCAAAGCTCCGACTATGCATACGAGCACGGAGCATGTGTATAGGAAAGGCTTCGGCCTGCCCCGCATCAGTATCAGAACAATCGCGCATGCGATCGCACCGCATATGAGAAATGCAAAAGGCATAGCGACAAAAGACGCCGCGAGCACTCCGGCGAAAAAAGATATGGATAAAAGATAGAATGCGAAGCTCTTCATACCGAAACTTTATCGAAGGAAGATGAAGGAAACGTGAAGTAGCGCAGAAAAAATCCCGATGGTAAGGTAGAAAAAGAATCATGAGGCCCATCGAATGGATACTGCTATCCGTGATCGCCATATTGATCATCGCGGTGACGATATTCGAGGTGTGGGATAAGCGGCGGCGGAACAGAATCGAATCTGCGCGAAGGCAATGGCTCGAAGCCCGGAAAAAGCGCGAAAAATGGCATACCGATCCGGCCCACCAGATCGGAAGCCCTCACGGCCAGTGGCTCCTTCGGGCGGAAGTCGGCGCGTTCGACTTCTATATGCTCGCGAAGCTCGAACCGGCAGTGACAGACAGGCGCTATTCCGAACAGCTCTGCGCAGGATTGATCGACGATCCGTACATCCAAGACCCTGAACCTCGGACATTCAAATAACCAGGCGGCGCGATGAGAATCGCGCCGCCTTTTATTTCCGCCTATTTCCCGATCCCTACATCCCCCACTCTTTAATGATAGCCGCTTCGTCCACGGCGCTCACTGATTTCTTGAATTTCGCCCCGCGAACGCCTTTGACGCGAGCCTCGCACTCGGTCCAGGTCTTATGCTTTTCCAAAACGCCGTCGACGAGAGACAGATACGAATATGCGGGAGCCGAAGACGATAGTCTTTTCGTCCCAGCGGCAGGCTTCGCATCGAGATCGATCGGGTACTGTTTGCGAGCGCCTTGATACAGACCCGGATCGCGCCCATCGGCGCAGGATGTCGCTATCTCGTCACAGCGTTCGTTGCCCGGATATCCCGCATGCCCTTCGACATATTTCCATTGTATAGAGAGACCTTTCACGGCGAACGCCAGAGCTTCCCAAAGGTCGCGATTGCCCACGTCTTTTTTGCCTGCGGTCTTCCAACCGTTCCTTTGCCAGCCCGAAACCCATTCGGTTATGCCCTGAATAACGTATTTCGAGTCGCTTTGAACGACGATCGGTCCCTCAACCTTGTTCTCGCTCACAAATACAAGGGAGTTTATCGCTGCCGAAAGCTCCATGCGATTATTGGTAGTATTCTCCTCCCTGCCGCCCAATTCAGTTACCTCATCGTCGGTGCGGATGATAGCTCCCCAGCCGCCGGAGCCGGGATTCCCTCGGGAGGATCCGTCGGTGAATATAGTGATGGACATGGCTAGAGTATATCAACAATGCGCAGGCGCAGTTCGGGATAATTCTTGAACGTCGATTTTTCTATATGAGCGACGATGTCTACGGGCTTTTGCGCTGCGACGTGCTTCGGGAGCGATTCCGTAGGCGAGAAAAACTGGATCGCCGATATCTTCCTACCCGCAAGGTCGCGGAAGATGAGTTCTGTGTGATTTCCTTCCTTGCCAAACGACTTCACCGCGTCAATGAACGCTCCCTTTACGAGGAACATCGGCTTCGGATTGCCTACGCCGAACGGCGCGAGCTTTTCTATGTCCTTATAAAGGTCCCAAGAGATTTCTTCGAGCGATATGACCGCGTCTACCTCGACCGCCGATTGCGCCAAAGCAGGATTTCCGTCGGCGTGCGCTGCCGAAAGCTCTTCAGCCGCTTTTTCGAGAGATTCGGCAAGCATATGAACGCTTTCATTCGAAACCTCAAAGCCTCCGGACGCTCCGTGGCCGCCGAATGCGATGAATGAAGCCGGCGTCTTCTGCATGATGGCAAGGACGCTCGCCGCACCGCCTGACGCATTCGTCTTCCCCGACCTGCACGAGCCCTTGATGACGCCTTCGCCGTCCCTGCCCCACAGGAATGCGGGCCTGCCGTATTCTTCGGCCAAACTATTGGCTACAAGCCCCAAAAGCGACGGCCTCCAGGCCGGATTTCCGAGGACGATCGCTTTTTTATCGACGATGTCGCGCTCGGCTAATATCTTTTTGACCTCTTTGACCAAGGCGGCAACGGTCCCCTTACGCTCGTTGTTCACGTGCTCGAGGGCGTCGGCATATGCGCCCGCCAGCGCTTCGTCCGATGTCGACAGCAGATCAAAGGCGACCTTCGGTTCGCCCATCCGCGACGCGGCATTGATGCGCGGAGTTATAGTGAATCCGACATCGTCTTCGGAGATATACTCGCGCTTTACGCGCAGCTTCCTGAAAAGCTGGGAAAGGCCGGGCCGCGCGGTCTTCTTCAGTACTTTAAGGCCATAGAACGCGAGCGTGCGGTTCTCGCCGGTCAAAGGTACCATATCGGAGAGCGTCGCTATGCCCACCATGTCGAGGAACCATTTCTCCCAGTCCTGCTTTATGCCGAATTCAGCGCCGTGCTTGCGGAAGAATGCCTGGACGAATTTAAAGACGACGCCCGAACCGCAGAGCATCTTCTCCGGATACGCGCACGACGCCACTTTCGGGTTGAGAATCGCGTATGCATCCGGCAATCTCTGCATTATCCCATCTTCGGCGAGCGGCGGCATATGATGGTCGGTCACGACGACGTCTATTCCCGCGCCCATCGCTTCAGCGACCTCTTCCAAATCGGCGATGCCGCAATCTATGGTGATGAGGAGCTTGGCGCCGCTTTCCTTGAATCCTTGGATCGCGCCGGAATTGAGGCCGAACCCTTCGTCGTGGCGGTGCGGGATGTAATTTTCGAAATTGTCATAACCGATCTTCTTCAAGGCATCATGCAAAACGACTCCGCCCGGTATGCCGTCGGCGTCATAGTCGCTGTATATGATGATCTTTTCGTTATTTTTGACGGCGCGATGGACGCGCTCGACCGCTTTGTCCATATCGCGCATCAGGAACGGATCGTGCGTATGGGAATCATAATCAGGGGTAAGGAATGCCGCCGCGTCTTCTGCCGTCCTGACGCCGCGTGAGTATAAGAGGTTCGCGACGACGTCCGAAAAAGCTCCGAGTTCGGCTGGTTTGTCTGCGAGAGGCGTCCGGACGGCGTAATTCATAAGCGTATTTTAGCATGTGATATCATCGAGATATGGAAAGCTGCATATTCTGTAAGATAGTTGCGGGAACGATACCCGCCCACAAGGTCTACGAGGACCCTGATTTCCTGGGATTTCTCGATATAAATCCCCTTTCGCCGGGACACGCGCTCGTCATACCGAAAAAGCACTATCGCTGGGTCTGGGACGTTCCGAATGCAGGCGCATATTTCGAGATCGCGCGCAAAATCGCCCTTGCCCAGAAAAAAGCCTTCGACACCGACTTCGTCCTCTCAAAGATCATAGGCGAAGAAGTGCCCCATGCGCACATCTGGATATATCCGGATAAGAATATCGCCGGGGATCCGAAAGATTTCGCCAAAAATGCAGAGCTTATCCGCGACAATCTCCGGACTTAGGCGCCAAGAGCTTCTATTCCCGGCAGGGTTCCCTTAGCGAGGAATTCGATCATGGCGCCGCCGCCCGTGGATACGAAAGAGAATCTATCCAGGAGCCCCATTTTAGCGACCGATGCGATGGTGTCGCCTCCGCCGATGATAGACCTCGCATGGCTGTCGGCGATGGCGCGGGCCAAAGATTCCGTTCCCTCCCCGAAACCGCTCTCATAGTCGCCGAGCGGGCCGTTCCAGAGCACGAATTCGATCTCGTTCAAAAGATCGGCGAGCTCGCTTATGGTGCGCGGCCCGGCGTCCATGATCTTTTCGCCGGGACCGACCAGTTCGGGATCGCGCACGACCCTCTCAAGAGGGCTCGATACGACGACGTCGGCCGGTATCATGAGGCGCGGGTTCTTTTCGATGTGCTTCAGATTGACGCGGGCTTTAGCAATAGTCGAAATGCCGACTTCATAGCCTTTCTCTTTGTAAATATCGTTCGCCAATGCGCCGCCGACGAAAACATAGTCGGCGATATCCAGGAATTTTTCGATGAGAGGCAATTTCGTGTCGAATTTCGCTCCGCCGAGGACGAACAAGAACGGATGCGGAGGGTTGAAGGCCTTTGAAAGCTCTCCCACCTCTTCTGCCAAAAGCGGGCCCGCGAAATGAGGGATCAGTCTCGGCACGGATACGATCGAAGCGTGCTCGCGATGCGACACGGCGAACGCGTCGTTCACGTAATAGTCGGCCAGAGACGCCAAACGGCCGGCGAATACGGGGTCGTTCTCCTTTTCCCCCGGATCCTGGCGGAGATTTTCGAGGATGATGATATCGCCGTCCTGCATGGTGTTCACGACTTTCTGAGCGTCTTCGAGTTTGGCGACGAATGCCTTGACCGGCATTTTCGCGGTTATATATGTGGCGACTCGCGATAGAGAATCCGTCACATCGCTTTCGATATGGCTTATGACGATGGTCTTAGCGCCCTTTTCGCGGAGCATTTTAAGCGTCGGCATCGAGCGCCGGATGCGGAAATCGTCTCGGACTTCCCCGCCGACGATAGGGACGTTCAAATCGAGGCGCAAGAGGATCTTCTTGCCCTTGATATCCTTTTCGTCTGCGATTTTCTTAAAGGGAGTCGGCATATTCGATGATCGCGCTGAAAGCCTTCGGATCGAGCGACTGGCGGCCGATCAAAAGCCCGTCGACGGACGATTCGGCGAGCATCGCTTTGGCATGCTCGAAATCGACGGAGCCTCCATAGAGGACGGGGATCTTGAGCCCGTCTTTTTTTCCGAGGGCTTCGGCCGCGACCTTGCGGATATATATAGTCATCTCGTGGATGTCTGACGGCGAGAGCGACGTGTCATAGCTTTTGCCGATCGCCCAGACAGGCTCATAGGCGATCGTAACCCACTTCGCAAGCTTCTTATTTACCGAAGAGAGTATGCCGATGACCTGCTCCCGCACGGCGCGTAGATACTGTGCATTCGGGTCGCGCTCGGATTCTCCGACGCAGACGATGACGCGGAGGCCCGCCTCAAGAGCCTGCGCCGCTTTTTTCGCTACGATCTCGTCCGTATCGCCTGCTTTGCGTCGCTCGCTATGGCCGACGATGGCGTATTCTGCGCCTGCGCTCTTGAGCTCGCGCGCCGATACCGAGCCGGTGAAAGCGCCCTCGGCATGTTCGGAAACATCCTGAGCGGAAATATGGATCGGTCCTTTTCCGACGAGCTCGCGGATAAAAGGCGCCGGAGGAGCTATGACGACCGTAGTCTTTCGAGCGTCCTTTGCGGCGCGCAGAATGGGCGAAAATATCGCCTTCGCTTCTTCGCGCGTAGCGGGATTCATCTTCCAATTGCCGACCAGTATGAAGCTTTTCTTTGCTATGCCCATCGCCCAATTATAGCAGAGGCGCTATTGGGTTTCTTTCCAGGTCTTTATGCCGAAAGAGCCTTCGGTCGTACCGCCGGTAAGGTTCAAACTCGCTACAGAAGGGTCATATATGAGGTTCGCCCCGCCGTCGGTCGTTATATGCTTTGCCGAAGCCGCTTTTGCGGTGGCGCCGCCGGTGATGAGGAGGCCGCCGTACGGCACGAAAACGACCGTATCATTCGCCCCGCCGTTTATGGTGATGGCCGGATCGGCCGTATTGGTGGAAACGAGGAGTATGTGGCCGTTTCCAGAGCTTCCGGTGATGCTCGCGCCGCCGTTGAGGCTTATCTTGCCGTCAGAGATGATGGCGAAGCTTTTGCCCGTTCCCTGCGGCATGACGGTCGCGCCGCCGTTTATCGTCACGTCGCCCGTGACCCATATTATGCCAGATACGACGAGCGTTCCGCCGCCGGAAACCGTCAGGTTGCCGCTTATCTTCTGCGGGCCGATGGTCGCGCCCGACCAATCGACGCTTCGATTGCCCGAATACGTGCCGCCTGCGGCTGCAGTAGCCTTCCAACCCGTGATGGTCGAGTCGGCCGCGGGATATTGCTCTATCGGAGGATCGCCGCGGGACGTGTCACAGGCCTTGTTATTCTCGCTTCCTGTCTGGCAGTAGAGCACGCCCGACGAGGTCACGTTCGATACGTTGTATCCATACGCGCTTCCGACCGTGAATCCGGTATAGCTGTCTATGCCTTCGATACTCGTCTGATTCGTGCCGATATAGATCCTGAAATACGCATCGAGAGTCGCCGGAGAGACGTTGCTCCACGACGTGTTGTATTTACCAAGCTTCGCCGAGCCGGAGCTATAGGCGTTATTATTCGCGGCGATGACGTAATAATTCGAGGAGTTGTTATTAGCGTCTATGACTATCCAATAGGTCGTGCCCATGGTCAGTATCGGATTGGCCGTGAGGGTGATGTCTTCCCATGAATACGACGTCGAAACCAGGGACGAGGAGAGTGTGCCGCTCGCAAGAACCGTATTCGACGGCGAGCCGGAACTATTCGTCGTGATCCTGATGGTCGCATTCGAAGGACTGCCCACTTTCTTTATATATAGCTGGAGATCGGCGATCGAAAGCGTCTGCGAAACAGTGAAGCTCTGCGCAAAGTCCTGGGCATTCGTCGTCGAAGCGAAGCTTATGGAATTAGTCGGCGTCGAAGGCGATGAATTATCTTGGTCCAAGTCAGCCGACGATCCGCCCGCTGCCGTGGCGAGGCCTGATATGCTGCAGAATCCGCAGCCGCGGATTGATCCGGTCGTATAGATATCGCCCGTAACCGAGCCGCTATTCAGGTCTATGCCCCCTACTCCGCCCTGGAGCACGAATGGGAATGACACGCCCGCAGTTATATCGAGCGTCGCTTCGGTCGTGCGGTTCGTGCCGACGACGTCGCTCGCCGAATCTATCTGCTTGTCGCCATCAGAGCCCGTAACAATAGTGGAAGTTGCCTTCGTCGTGCCGATAGCGAGCGTCTCGACCGATCCGATCTGCTTGCTGTTTTTGATCCTGTATATGGAGTCTTCGAGAGACGACTCAGACGTGTAGTAGCTCTGCTTGGAATTAGATTCGTTGCGGACCGTTTTGACCTCGCGCGAGACGGCGTCCGCGATGCCGCCCACGATCACCGCCCCGCCCACGAGGACAAATATGAGCGCGGTCATGAGAGCGAATCCTTTCTGCGTTTCGTATATTTTTTTCATGGAAGGCCTTAGTTATTCAAGATATGAGCCTCGCAGGACGTACGTGCCGTAGAAGTTAAGCGCCGGCACGGTTGTGGAAGCATCGGGAGCGAGCGTCATCTCTATCCTCACTGCCGTGGTCGAAGCCTGCGAGAATTTCCAGAACGTCAGGTTCGAAACCTGCATGTTGTCGGATGTCACGCTTCCGGCGTATACGCCGTCCTGCTCGACTTTGACCATGCCGTCGGCGGACAGATAGAATTTCGTCGTCGAAGACGTGCCGTCGGCATTCTTCATGATGAGAGCGAGCTTGCCTGAGCTCGCGGAGAGCGTACTGTTCACGATATCGATGGACGTAGCGCGGCGGATGTCGCGCGAGAAGCGACTGAATGCCGATATGGCCGCAGAGTTTATGTCGAGGAATGCGCGGGCGCGGCGCTCTGATTTCGATATCTGTGAGACCGCCGCCGCGAGCGCGCTGAAGAGGAGCGCGATGAGCGCGATATAGACGAGCATCTCGACGAGAGTATATCCTTTAGATGTTCGTGACATAAGCCTTATATGTTACGGTCGTCGTGGCGCCGCGATACGACCACGAGACGCTCGATTCGGTAAGGAGCGTATTCGCGTCGACGGTCCCGCCCGACGCGACGATGTCGTCGGACGAATTCCTTGATACCTGATAGACCCTTATGGTGCGGTAGAAATCGCCGTCGATCCTTTCAGGAGTCGTCGTGACGCTCCAGGCCGAGACGCCGACGGCCAGATATCGCGCCGTACCGGAAGGAATGCCGGAAAGGTTGTTCCAGCCCGCGGCCTTGATGAAGCGCATCGCCTCGAGGCCCTCTTCGGCGAGGAGGTCGCCCTTGATGAACAACATATTCCTTTCATGGACGCGCGTGAGGACAGCGAAGCTGCCGAGGAATGCGAGAGCGACGACGGCCATGATGGACGCGGCGACCACGACTTCGAGAATCACTGATCCTTTGGGATTCATCTATTGGATGCTTACGAGCCCCGTATTCTGTATGGAGACCGTCTTTTTCTGGACACCGGGGAGGCCAGGAAGGTACAGGTCAATTGTACCAGACGCCGACGCGTTCCCCGTCACGCGGGTGAACGTGACCGTGCGCATGGACGAAGACGAGGAAGCGGCCACGGGATAAGGGAACGTGAACGTCTCGTTCCCCGGGGTGGACGAAGAGAACGAAGAGCCCTTGAAGACCGTGAATATGTTCGTGTCGGTCTTCACGCCGTACTGGGAGGCGGAAACAGAGGCGAGGGTGCGCGCGCGGGCGTCGCGGAGCGCGCCGGCGAGAGCCGAAGCCGAGGCGGCGAGGCTTTGCGCGCGCGAGAAGTTCACATAGGACTGGACGGAAACGCCCACGACCAGGCTAAGAATGGCGATGACGAGGAGGAGCTCGACGATATTGAATCCGCGCGTTGTGGGAACAGGAGTTTTCATCTATATAGCGCTCGAGAGCGAGTAGATCGGCGATATCATGGCGAGCGCGAAGAAACCGACGCCGATGCCGATGATCACCATGAGCACAGGCTCGATGATAGTGGACATGTCCTTGGTCTTTTCCTCAACTTCGGCTTCATAGAACGACGCGACTTCGAGGAGAGTCTTCGAGAGCGTGCCTGTCTCCTCTCCCACCCCGATCATCTCGGCTATGAATGCCGGATATATGTCTTCGCGGCTGACGAAAAGCGACTGGAGCGTGGAGCCTTTTTGTATATCATCGGCGGCTTTCTGGAGCATCGCGCGATAATGGATGTTCTGGACGACGTCGCCCGTGATGCGGAGCGCCGCGACGACATCGACACCCGACGCGAGCATGGACGAAAGGGTTCGGGCCGTGCGGGCGGTATTTATATTGACCGCGATCTTGCCGGTGATAGGTAGCTTGAGGATGAGCTTGTGGATCGCCCTCTTGCCTCCGGCGGTCTTCGCCAATGCATATACGCCAAGGACGACGAGGATAAGCGCGACAAGGACGATGAGCCAGTAATGGCTGAAGAAATCGCTCGCCGCGATGACGGAGCGGGTAGCGAGAGGAAGCTCGGTATTGAATGAAGCGAACGTCGCGGTCAATTTCGGCACGACGAATACGAACATCATGACGCCGATCGCCGCCATGACGGTAAGGATGATAGCTGGATATATCATCGCGCCGCGGACTTTTTTCTGGAGGTTATGCGATTTCTCCAGCTGGTCCGCGACGATCAAAAGGGACTGGGAGAGCGATCCGGATTCTTCGCCCACGGCGACCATGGACGTGAGGAACGGCGGGAAATACTTCGGGAACGCTGCCAGAGCCTGGGAAAAGCTCGACCCTTTGGAGAGAGAGTCTTCGAGAGACGCAATGATCCCCTTCCACTGCTTCTTATTCATCTGGCGATCGAGGACCGCGAGCGAGCGCGACAGAGGAAGGCCCGCCTTGATCATAGCGGAGAGATTCTTGGCAAAAAGGATCCTGTCTTCGGCCTTTATGCCGCCGAGGCTAATCGATGCGAAGCGCTTGAGCGCGTTCGGCTTCGATCTCTTGTCGGAAACGGAGAGCACGGTCTCGCCGCGGGCATGGAGCTCTTTATAAAGAGCGAATTTGTCGGCAGCCTCGAGCGTATCCTCGTAATGGGTGCCGTCTTTTCGAACCGCTGTGTATGAGAAAAGCATTTTGTTCGAGATCTATTCGGAAACCACGCGGAGAACCTCTTCGATCGTCGTCAGGCCCTGAGCGGCGGAGAATATGCCGTCTTCGAGCATGGTGATCATTCCCTCTTTCTTGGCCTGCGCCTCGATCTCGGCGGACGTCGCTCCTTTCATGATCAGCTCCCTGATCGTCGGCGTCATCTTGAGCACTTCATGGATGCCGACGCGGCCCTTGTATCCGTCATTGTCGCCTTCGGCGCGAGGGGAGCCGAACATGACCTTAGCCCAATCGTCCTTCGGACCGATGATCTTCTCGTCGCGGAGAAGCGCGAGCATGCGGTCAAGATCCACGACCTTGCCCAATGCGCCGAGCTCGGCCTTAGTCAAAGGCTTGAGGTCTTTATTGTCCGCGAGGCGCCGCACGAGGCGCTGGCCGATGACGACGGCAAGCGTTGAAGCGAGCAGGAACGGCTCGATCTTCATATCCATGAGGCGCGGCATGGAGCCCGCGGCGGAATTGGTATGAAGGGTCGAAAGCACGAGGTGACCCGTAAGAGCCGCGTTCACGGCAAGGGACGCCGTCTCGTTGTCGCGGATCTCGCCTACCATGATGATGTCCGGATCCTGGCGGACAAGGGATCGGAGGCCCGACGCGAACGTGAATCCGATGTCGGGGCGGACCTGGGTCTGGTTCACGCGCGGCATCTGATATTCGACAGGATCTTCGACCGTCGCGATATTCACGTCGGGCTGGTTCAGGATATCGAGGACCGTATAGAGCGTCGTCGATTTGCCCGAACCCGTAGGGCCTGTAGCCAGGATCATGCCCGTCGCCAATCGCGTCGCATCGTGGATCCGTTCAAGCGCAGGGCCGTGGAAACCGAGATGCTCGAGCGTGAATCCGGAAACCGATTCACGGAGCAGGCGCATCACCGTCTTTTCGCCATAGAACGTCGGCATGATAGAGACGCGGAGCGAGACTTTCTCGCCGTTCATCTCTACTTTGAATCGTCCGTCCTGCGGAAGGCGCTTCTCGTCGAGCTTGAGGTTCGAGAGCACCTTGATGCGCGCCGTGATGGACATCTCGGCTTCTTTCGGCAGGACCATAGCGTCGTGGAGGAGGCCGTCTATGCGGTAGCGGACCAAAAGCTCTTTTTCCAGAGGCTCGATATGTATATCGGATGCGCCCTGGATGATGGCATGCTTTAAGAGCGTATCCACGATGCGGATGACCGGCAGGTCCTCGGCCATCTTCTTCAGGTCGTCGCCGCTCTTCCCTTTCGAACCGATCTCCTCGGAGAGCGCTTTCAGAGTCGCGGTCTCGTTTTTTATGAGATCGCCGAATTCGGCCTTAAGGCTCTTCTGATATTGGAGAAGGACCGATTTTATGGATTCGGTATCGGTGAGGCGCGAGAGGATCTTGAGGCCGGTCTTCTTCTTTATGAAATCGATGGCCGAAAGGTCGTCGGTGTCGAGCATGGCAACCTCGAGAGCCGAAGGGTCTTTCTTGAACGCGACGATATTATGGTTTCGCGCGATCGGCTCGGGAATGAGAGAGAGGATGGCGAAATCTATTTTCTGGCCCTTGAGATCCACGAACGGGATGCCAAGGATGTATGCCTGCATCTTGCGGAGATCGTCTTCGGATATCTTTCCGTGGTTGACGAGGATCTCTCCGAGACCCGTCTTCTTGGCTTTGGCTTCTGTCTGAGCATCGGTCATGTCTTTCTTCGAGACGAGGCCCGAATCAGCGATGAATTGCTTGAGCTGGGATTCTTCGATGTACATAGAGAGAGCGGTGTATCTATTATACCGCAAGACGGGCGCAGACGGCTAAACGGAAAAGAGCGGCCTTTAAGGCCGCTCTCGCAACGCTTCGGGGTATGGGGCTATTTTTCGGCATAATGGAACCCCTGCTCGTCTTCGATGCCTTTGGGAGCCTGCCTTGCCTTGAGCAAGACGAGCCACAGGCCGGTCGCGACGATGACTGCAAACCCCGCTATCACAGGATGGTCTAGAGGGTTCATACTAAGAAAATTATCCCTCGCCTGACAAAGGGCGTCAATCGGCCATTATTGGCTCAAACCAGCGCGGAGATTGTATTCAGTGCCTGAAAGCACGTCCCCCGAAAGATCCTGCTCTGCAGTCGTGGCCCCGCTTTGAGAGCCCGATGACGCCGCATTCTGCTGCGAGCCGCTATTCACAGGAACCGTCGTGACGGGAGTCTGGTCAACGGGCGTCTGAGCGGCCTCTTTCTGGAGATAGAGATAGAACGCGACGAGGCCCAAAGCAGCGAGGAGAGCGACGCCAGCGAGGATCATCCAGTATGCGCGGTTGCTTGAATTTTCTTGTGGGTTCATATGCGTTTATTTATTCGCCTCGGCGGCCTGAAGAACTGTAAGGGCGGCTTTCAAAGCGCCCTGCGCGGCGCGAATGGACGTGCGGGCGATTTCATCAGCCGACTCGAGAGCCGTCGCCGCCGATTCGACCGTCGATCTGCCTGATATCGAAGCAGCGATCGCCGTTACCGCCGCACGCGCGAGGGCGAGCTTGGCGTCCGCCATTGCGAGTTTAGCGTCGGCCTCAGAAGCCGTGCCGGCTGCCGCGCGCGCCTTCACTGCCTCGTTCCTCACGACGATCTTGTCGCGGGCCGCGACGAGCTTATCGATGGCGCCACGAAGCTTATCAGACACGATATTTGCATTCGACGAGAGCTGGTTCGCCGCATCGACCGGAAGGAGCGAAGAGATGGCGCCCGTAGCAGCGCTTGTCGTGCTTTTCACGGGAGCCGTGACGGGCGTATTCGTCTTTCCTGCCGTCGAAGCGCCGGGAGCGTTAAGGCTCGACAAAGGATCAGCCGTCGGCTTTGCCGTGACGTTTCCGACAGGAGCTTCGCCCGATGCCGAAGCGTTGCCGGGAGCCGCCAACGCGGTACCTCCCGAAGAAGCCGCCGTATTGGCGGCAGGCGCCGTCTCAGAGACGACGCTCGCCGAAGAACCTGCTCCGATCGCAGGGGTCGCCGGCGTCGGGGCTACGATGTTCGGAGGGGGCGGAGGCGGCGTTACGGTCTGCTGAGGGATCGCTTGAGCATGGACCGAAGCGGCGGCAAGGAGCGCAGCGGCGGCAGACGATGCTCGATATATGATTTTCATGTGTTTGATCATATTAAGTGTATCAGTTATCTGTCTTTCTTGAGGGCTTCGACTTCCGCCTTGAGCGCCTCGATCTCCTTCTGCTGAGCCTTTACGGCTTCTATGAGAGGAGCGACGAGGTTCTGATATTGGACCGCCTTGTATCCCGTCTTGTCATCGGTGGATACGAGCTCCGGAAATACTTTCTCGACGTCCTGCGCGATGACGCCGACGGAATGTTTGCCCGAATCCTTCCAATCGAATGCGACGCCGTTCAATTTTTCGATCTTCTCGATAGGATCGGCGATAGGCACGATATTCTTCTTGAGCCTCTGGTCCGACATGTTGTTCCACGAGCCCCAATAGTAGCCGTCGCCATAGAGATGTATCGTTCCTCCTCCTCCGCTCGCTACATGAGCGCCGAGCGAGAGGTCGCCGTCGATCTGGACATCGCCCTGCCCTCCGTATGCCGGGCCTCGGACCCAGACATATCCGTCGAGGTATGTCGTCACTCCTCCCTGCGCCCACAGAGCGCCGCCCGTTATATAGAGCGTCGACTGCATGTTCGCACCGCCCGGGAAGAGCGTATACCCGATCTTCGACGAGCCGTTCATATCGAGATAATAGTTCGTGTCGTTGCCGTCATAGATGATGTTCGGACGGATATCATTGAATCGCGACACGCTATGAGGGTCGACATAATAGGCCGAGTTGTCAGTGTCATAGAAGAAGGGCATGTACACGTTGCCGTAGAGCTGGGTCGTGGAATTATCCGTTCGCACTTTCCAGGAGCCGTTCGGCGAAAGGAGGCCGAAGTTGTTCGAACCGGCCGTTCCGTCCCAATAGAGGTAGCCCGTAACCGTTCCCGCGTAGCCGTTCCGAAGGACAAGGCCGTTGGTAGAGTTCAGCGCCCAATAGCTCGCGGATTCCGAATAGAAATGCTTGCCCGTGCTGGTATTGTAGAGGCCTTTGGCTGACGTCGAGTTGTAGAGCCAGTCGTTCGTCTGTATCTCGCCGTTCACGTCGAGCTTGACCGACGGCGTCATGCCGATGCCGACCTTGGCGTTCGATTCGATCGAGATCGCATTGCTGCCGCTGTCCCCCGTCGTGCCGCCGACGTCTATTTTAAGTCCGCCGTTCGCCGCGCGGAGGATGCCGTATCCGTAGTCCGATTCAGGAGGAGCGATAAAGAGGAGGCGCGCCGCGTCGTTCGACTGGATCTGGATAGACGACCTCCATTGGCCGGAATACGAGCCGAAGTTTATCTGGCCGTCAGCGTTATCGAGGATGGTGAGGGTCCTTGAACTAGCGGCCGACCCCGTGGTGCCCAGAATGGCGCCGCCGCCGAGCACATGAAGCTTCGCTCCCGGAGACGTAGCGCCCACGCCGACGTTTCCATATTGAACGATGAGGCCGTTCGTCGCGTTGCCGGTATTCAAGAGGAGTCCGCCTGCTTTCGATTGCGCGGTCGAGGACGTATTGAGAGGCGGAGCAGCATTGCCTGAAGGCGGGGTCGCTCCCGGCCCTGACCACTGCGCAGAGGCGGAAAGAGGCAGGACTGCGGCGAGAGCTATGACGAACGTCTTAAAGATCTTTCGGCTCATGGATTTTTATTGCGCTTGTAATGTTTTTAATATGTCTCCTTCTTCTTTCGATGGAGCGGCGGGAGCGGAAAGAGAATCGATGACTTTCTGGTCAGGCTTTGGGTTCGATGATGCGGTAAGCGTATCGATGACCTGCGCGCGGTATTCGGGAGTATCCTCCATGCCTTTATTATGTGCCCGCATCATAAGCGCGACAAGGCCCGCCACGACGGTAAGGAGAAGGATTGGAATGATCACTTTCGTTGTTTTGCTCATGATTTTATTCTTAGGCTTAGAATTCTTGGAATGCCGGGACGAAGGTCGTCGGCGTGAGGACGATATCTTTGGTATCAGCCGACGCTCCCGCGGCCGTGCCTGTGAGCGTCACCGTGAAATTTCCGGTGAATGCCGGGGCGCCGGAGACCCTCGTCACGCGGATCTTGAGCGTCGTACCCGATGAATACGGGCTACTGATGACGACGCTCGGCGGATTGGCGGAAAAAGCGCTGCCGCCGAGCGAATACGAGAAGGTCGTCGAAGCCGGGGCGGCCGGGAATCCAGTGATCGATATGGTGACCGGATTCGAAAAACCGCCGAATGCGCTCACGAATATGCTCTTCTGCTGGGATGTCGCCTCTCCTGCGTTGAGGAATTGGATGAAAGCGGTTTCGGACGGGCCTAGATCGAAGCCGGGCGGCTGGGAGGCGACGGTGAAACTCGCCGTCTTGGTAACGAGCGTCGAACCGCCGTTCATGCATTGTATCTGGAACGTGTACGGGCCTTCGGTCAGAGGGTCTCCCGATGCGGAACCCGAAGACGTTATGCCGCTTATAGTCGTGAATGCCGTGCCTCCGGAAGAGGTTTTGGAGACCGCGCATGTCGTCCCGACCGGAAGAGTCGTGAGGGTCCACTGGAATGTCGGGATAGTGCCGTAGGGGACCGAACTCGACCCGACGATGGTCGAGCCGCCGCTCGTTATGTCGAGAGACGCGTCGCCGGAGAGGCTGACGGCATAGCTCGCCGCTCCGCAGGAACTGTCAGAGAGGCAATTCCAGCTTATCCAGCCGACCGTATCGCTTCCCCATGCATAGCCGGTGAATGCCGTGCCTGAAAGAGTCACGCCGTAGCCCGTGCCGGAGAGCGCTATCCATCCGTCCCAGCCATTGCCGTCAGCCGCGACGGCTTTGACCCAGCCGATAAGGCTCGATCCGGACATTTGGGCATTTACCGCCGAAGTGCCGCCGCCCGTCGGAAAGCTCGAAAGGCCGCTGAACTGTATCCAGCCGACGTTCGAAGACCACGCATAGCCGTTGAGAGTGCCGTCAGCGTCTTTATTCACGCCATAGTCAGCGGTCGCACAGCTGCTGTCATTGGTACAGTTGAAACTGATCCAACCTATGGTCGACGACCAGGCGAAGCCTGACATATTATGAGCGGAACCGGCCGAAGAGACGGAAGGAAAGGCGAAGATGACCGCCGCGAGAGCGAAAAATATTGCCGCGAATCTATTTTTCATGACTGGCCCTATTGTACCACCCTGATACCGAGCATGACACCCAGTTTACAGAATACAGGATGAATGAAATAGGCAAGGATGACCGCCGCGACATATGCGACAGGGCGCATCGAGCCCATAAAGAGAAGCGCGGCTCCCGATAGGACGACGAAATTGGCACGATCTACCAGAGGAAGCGGACCCCCGTCAGCTACGCCCATCCTTCGCTTTATGAAACTGCCCAGAGCATGCCCAAAAAAGACCCCGAATGCTATGACATAGCCGTATGCTATGCCCCAAACGGACATAAGCGCCCCCGAAAGAGCACAGAGGATGAATCCGATCCAAGTCGTCGACGCGCCCAAAAGCCTCCTCCCGCCGATGGCGATCCGGAAATCGAATGGTGCGTCGAATCTCTCCAGACCGAAGCGGCGCTTAAGCGCGCCGAGTATATTGAGAGCGATATTCACGGCTCCTGCAAGAATTATGAGAGTCTCTGCCTCTTTGAAGAGAGTATCCATAGATCAGTAAGGCATGCCTGACTCGCCTAATCGCGGCAGGAGGATAAGATACGGCGCCCCCGCTTCATGAAAAAGCTCTGCGATGACGGTCAATGAACGAGGGACGCATTCTGAAAAGGAAACATCGGCGTCATATCGCTTCCACCCATCGCTCTCTCCTCGAAAGATAAGGCTGTCTATACGCGCGAGCTTGTGGACAACCGCCGGCTTGGCAAGGTCGAAGCGTGAGACGGCTTCAAGCGAGACACGCGCCGTCGCATTCTTGAACTCGCAGCTCTTCGTACGGATAGAGATAGGGCTATAGGCAGTACCCTCTCCAATCAGGGACGCCAAGCCGCCGATCGTAAGAGAAGAAGTGGTCGCGAACGAGCGTATAGAAAGAGACCCGATCCTCTCGTACGACTGTCCGAGCTCGGTGTCGCCGTAGGTGCCGATGAACGTCTGGATATACGATATCGGCGTCGCGGCATATTGCGCGTCGCGCGCGCCGAGACCGAAGAGAGACGCGAGAGACAACACCCCGGCAATGAGCCCGATGATAGCGGGGACCTTGGGAACACGATCCTCCGAAAGAGCGAACCAGCATATATATATGAGCATTAATCCGAATGCATGACGGAGATATTCCGCTGCTCCGCCCAAAGGCATGCCTGAAAAGCAGACCCCTGCGAGCGCGAAGCCTAGAGGCAAGATCGCGAGCCCGAGCAGAGCCTTCTTGGGCCGCGTCCCAAAAACGAGGAGCCCCAAGACGATGGTCGCCGGAATCGCTTCGTGGTTCGTCGCCCCTCCGTCAAATACGTTCTTTAGCGCGGATACCAGAGCGACGGCAAAGAGGATGACGAGGGAAAGCCTGCGCTCTCTCGCCGCGAAGCGGACAAAGAGCCATATCGCCAGAGAGACGAGCGCGGCGCAATCAGCGAAGCCCGCGAAGCCGATCCACGGCGGCAATGTCTTTGCGTATGCATAGCCGAAATCAGCCGAATTCTCCCATGCGAGCCTCGTATGCTCCGGAACAAGGCCGGCGATCGCACCAAAGGCCGCCTTCATCACATGGCTATGAAAAGGCTGCGTCGTCGAGATGTCGCGCTCGGCGATCGCGACGATGACCCGGTCCGGTCCGGCACCGAACGTCACATACGCATACCATGTGACGACGGCTCCCAGGAGGAATGATGCGCCCAAGGCCCAGAAAAATATCCTCTCCGGTATCCCTGCAGCCGCGCCTTTTTCGCCCTCTCTTCTCCGATAGTAAAGCCGCGCGCCGATAGCGATAAGAACAGCGACGGCAAGGAGCACGACTTTGATCACGCTTCTTCCCGACGCGAATGCGTTGGCTATAGCGTGAAGTATGAAGACGAAGTCCATACCGCGAAGCGCCTAGAATTCCTGGAATTGAGGATTCTTGGAATCAGGATGGACGGTCATGGTGAAATCCGCGCTCTTGCCGCCGCCCGAAGCGGCGATCGTCACCTGACACGGAGACGGGATAGGACTCGAGAAACCGACCCTCACCGCGAGATAGAGATTGCCTGAAGGAGCTGCATACCATCCGCTAGGATTCTGTCGCATGACCGTCGCCGGTGACGACGTATACGGACCGCCGTCGAACGAATAGCCGGAAACGTTCGGGCACGAGGTCGAACTCACTCCAACGGCGACATCGGAGTCGAACCCACCGACCGGATTCACCGTGACTGAAGCGACCTGGGATTCGCCCGACTGGGTTCCGATGAACGTGGCGCTCACGCTGTTCGGACCGGAGATGGTGAAGCCTGTTTGGGCGTTATTATTGTCGCCATTGTTTCCCCCGCCGCCATATGTGCATCCGCCGACCTGGCCGTAATTGTTGGCATTCGGATCCTCGCATACATTCTGCGGAGGATACGAGCACGAGCCTTCCTGGCCATAGTTCAAAGCGGACGGATCAGAGCATATCGGCGGATAGTCGCACGGAAGGCTTCCGCCATAGTTCGATGCCGAAGGGTCCTGGCATATAGTCACTGCAGGAGGATAGTCACAATCTCCCGGCTGGCCATAGTTTAGAGCCGCTGGGTCGTTGCAATACTGAATCGGCACATATTGGCATGGAAGCGAATTGCCGTAGTTAGAAGCGGACGGATCCGTGCAGAGAGCCGGAGGATAGTCGCACGGAAGGCTTCCGCCATAGTTCGATGCCGAAGGGTCCTGGCATGTATTCGGCGCGCATTGGGCATTTATGGCCACGACGCTGCCGTCAGGGCATTGTTTCGTCGTCGGAGGGCATTGGGCAGAGATATCAACCGTGCTGCCGTCAGGGCATTGTTTGGTGAGCGGAGGACACGAATCGTTTATGGCGACGACGCTGCCGTCCTGACATACCTTTGTGGTCGGAGGGCACTGCTGTCCCTCCGGGACCGTAGAGCCGTCAGGGCACTGAGTATCCATGCTGACGGAACCACCTCCTCCTCCATTGTCTCCGCCCTCATTAGGAGGCCAGAACTCGACGCGAACGCCGTCTATGTAGAGCGCGTCCGTATTAGGGTTAAAGCTATAGCCTCCAAAGCCGTAGTACCACTGAGCCGAAGCCGCATGCGGCACGACGATCAGCGCCAAGACGAGCACCGCTGCTGCGACCGAAACGTATTTCAACAGGTTCTTCATATGTTTCATATTAGAGTTGTTTCCTGTGCTTCTTTTCCCAGACCAGAAGCGCGGCGATCGCGAGGAGAGCGAGCGCGACGATGCCGGCGTATGTGGCCGTATCCTCTCCTGAGCTCTGGTCGCAAGAGCCGTCATCGCATGAATAGACGACCGATTTCGCGGCGATGACGCTTCCGTCCGCGGCATACGCGGTAAGGGCGAGCGTAAGAGGATTCTCGGCTTTTATATTCGGAAGTATATTGCCGATGAACTGAAGGAAGGGATTCGATGGGGTCTTGTGGAAAGCGCCTGAATATACGACGGAGCCTTTCGCATCGGTAAGAGTCACTTTTACCGCGGTCGCAGGGAGATTTCCGTTAGAGCTGTCGGCGATGCAGCCGAATACGGGAGTTGCGCCCGACGACGAGAGGGGAAAATCAGAGAGCACGAGCGA
Organism: Candidatus Paceibacterota bacterium; assembly: GCA_035546035.1. Classification (NCBI taxonomy): domain Bacteria; kingdom Bacillati; phylum Minisyncoccota; species Minisyncoccota bacterium. The sequence goes on along the minus strand of DASZXC010000008.1, from coordinate 125,719 downwards.
TCGAACGACCGGTTCAGGCTTGTCTGTCCTGTTCAATCGCACGGCTACGCGCGAGACCTTCGATTGGTCGACGAGCTCGCCGACGACGAGATAGGTTCCCTTCTCCGCTCCGCTGAACGAATAGGATACAGCCTGCGTTCCACCCGCAGGGATAGTCACCGCCTCCGATTTCGTCGTTACGAGAGCGGCCTCGTCCGCGAAATAAGAGCTATAGACCCTCCAGCGCATCGTCGCCGATACCGCCTTTGAATGAGTGCTCTGGGCCACGACAGACACGGCATTCGAGGCCGATCTTACGTCGGCGACAAGATTGGCGAACGGCTTGGCTCCGTTGACGGCGACCGAAGAAGGCTTCAGGAACGAGACTTCCTTTGTTCCGCCTGCGATGCGGACCGGATAGCTTCCTGCCGGCACGCCGAGATATTCGTTCCCCCCTACGGCCGAATCGCCTGAATTAGCGAAGATATCGACGCGATACGGCCCTGCTACGAGATTTGCCGGCATATGCCACGCAAGGGCGATCTCTCGGGATTCGCCGGTCGAAAGAGAGACTCCTTTGGCCAGATCGATGCGGGCGACGGTATCGGTAGCCATCGCATATGCGTCGCCGGCCTTCTGAGCGAGCTTCGAGATGCGTGCGACGACATCCATGCCCCTTACCGGATAGGCGTTCTCGTTCGAAAGAGTGACAGAGAGGTCCAGATCCCCGCCTGCGACAGGAACTTCGCCTATGGGCGCAATGCGCGCCTTGACCCCGTTCAGCACGAGATCGCAGGAAGCGGGCACCGGTAACGTGGCGGTCCCCTTCGGGATCGCGGTGGCGCCGAAAGCAGCGGCTTGCGGCATGAGCAGTATCGCGATGATAAGCCCCCCTCGAAGGGCAAAAGTGCTTCTTATTTTTTTCATACGGATTAATTGTATCACGCGTATGCAGCCGTCAATCCTAGAACTCCCCTGTATCAGGGCGAGCGTCTACGATCTCGAGAGAGCCCAAGACCCCGTTCGCGTACCTGGCAACGTTTCGATCGGGCATGCCGAAGGTAGAGACGACGATGTCATAGAGCCCCGACTGGAATGCGAACGCGCTTTCCCGACCTTTTTCTCCCTGCCATTCAAATGCCAGGCCGTCTATATGATTGAATGTAGCGTCCTTTTCGTCGAACATGTTAGAGCCGAATTCCCTCGCGATGCGGAAAGAGATGTCCTCTCCGGGAAACGTATCGTTCCTGTAACGGCGTATAAGGACGACTTCTTTGTCCAAGGAAGAATCACTGATATCGAGGCCGTCGCCGTTAGCTGAATTGCGGACGAGGAGATCTGAAGCGTGGCTAAAGCGTATACCGAGGTCGAGAGACTGATACGATGTATCGAAAAGCGTCGTATTCATGAAGAAATAATAGGCTCCCGCACAGACAAGCAGTATGAACAAGAGGGCGGCAAATGCTTTCATACATATATTGTACTATACGCATGAAAGCATCCCTTACGGGTGCCGGAATTCGATTTGACATATTTCGGCGAAGTGATATGATAGAAATATCAGAGAAGTCCGCGCAGTTCGTCCATGGGGGCGGACTTTCTTTATTAAAAGCCCTTATAGCAGAAAAAATGCTTTTCGACCTTAAAACGATTCATTCCGTCCTCGGCCAGCTCGAGGAGGAGCGTGGCATACCGAAAGAGAAGATCATCGAGGCTATCGAGATGGCTCTCGCGACCGCATATAAGAAAGAATACGGCAAGCGGGGACAGATCGTGCGCGCGACGTTCGATTTGAGCACGGGCGCGACCGAATTCTTTCAGGTGAAAATCGTCGTGGATGACACCAAGGTCCTCGATATCCCTGAAGAAGAGGAGATGCCGGAGCTCGCCGCGGACGACGAGCGCGTCCGCTACAACCCGGAGCATCATATCTGGATCGACGAAGCGCGCCTCATCAAGAAGAACGCCGTCCTCGACGAAGAGATGCTCTTCCCTCTCGAGCCGAAGGAAGATTTCGGCCGCATCGCCGCTCAGACCGCGAAGCAGGTCATCATCCAGAAGATACGCGAGGCTGAAAAGGTCTCGGTCCTCGGCGAATACGGCAAGCGCGAAGGCGACATAGTATCGGGCACCGTCCAGCGCATCGAGCGCGGCACGATATTCATAGACATGGGCCGCGCCATGGGCGTGCTTCCTTTCGAAGAACAGATCCGAAGCGAGCACTACAAGCAGGGCGAGCGCATCCGCGCATATCTCTTCCGCGTCGAAGAGTCCCCTCGCGGCGTATTCCTCAAGCTCTCGCGATCGCATCCGAAATTCCTCGAAAAGCTTTTTGAAATAGAGGCCCCCGAGATCGCTAACAAGACCGTAGAAGTAAAGGCTGTGGCCCGCGAAGCAGGCTCGCGATCCAAGATTGCCGTTATGTCGAACGACTCCCATATCGACCCTATCGGCTCCCTCGTCGGCCAGCGCGGCGTCCGCGTCACGACCGTAACGTCGGAGCTCGGCGGCGAGAAGATTGATATCATCGAGTGGTCTCCAGACACCAAGAAGTTTATCCAGGACTCGCTCTCCCCTGCGAAGGTCTCTTCCATAGCTTTGGACGAGGCGTCGAAGACCGCGACGGTCGAAGTCGCCGACGACCAGCAGTCGCTCGCTATCGGCAAGGGCGGACAGAACGTGCGCCTCGCCGCAAAGCTGACCGGCTGGAAGATAGACATCCGCCCTATCGGCGGCGAGAAATCTTCGGCAGCCGAAGACGCGGCGGAAGAAGCATCGACTGAATAGGACTTTAACCAGATCATATGAACATCCTTCATTCCATAGCGCCGGGCACCGACGATTCGATCAACGTCATCGTCGAGATCCCTAAAGGCTCTAAGAACAAGTACGAGATAGACAAGGCGACAGGCCTCATCGCCCTCGACCGCGTCCTCCATACCGCGCAAGACTTCCCGTACGACTACGGCTTCGTCCCACAGACCCTCTGGCATGACGGCGATCCTCTCGACGTCGTGCTCCTCACGACCCACGCCCTCTTCCCGGGCGTTTTGGTCCGCGTGCGCCCCGTCGCTCTCCTTCATATGACCGATTCGGGCGACCGAGACGACAAATTGATTGCGGTCCCGTGCGACGACCCTCGCTGGAACGACGTTCAGGACCTCGCCGACCTTAACAAGCACACGCTTCTCGAGATCGAGCACTTCTACTCGACGTATAAGAAGCTTCAGAACAAGGAAGTAATCGTAAAGCACTACAAAGGCAAGAAAGAGGCGATCGCCGCATTCAAAGAGGCCATCGAGCTCTATAAAAAGGCGAACAAGGGCGCAAAAGCCAAGAAATAAGGACCTGTTCGCGGAAAACCGCCTCCAGATCATCATCCGAGGCGGTTTTCTTATGACCGTGCTATAATCCTCCGGTAGCATTTTTCCCTGGAAAAGCGCTCATCCCCCATAAAAATATGAAGAAAACCATTATTTTAGGCTCGGCTTTGGCCCTTTCGCTCGCAGGGACGCCCGTTGCCCATGCGCAGGAAGCGATCAGGCCTGTCCCTGCCATGAGGCCTGCGCTCAAAACGATCGCCTCGACTACCCGCGCCGAGATCAAAGAGGTCCGCGTAGAGGCAAAAGAAGCGATCCAGGACAAACGATCGGAGCTCAAGGCGGAGATCGAGGTCCGAAAGGAAGCTCTCGCCCAGAAACGCGCGTCGACTACGGCTGAAATCAAGGTCGCTCGCATAAACGAGACGCTTAAGAATGCCCAAACCCACTTGGCAGCGGAATCGAGCCGCCTCGACGAGATCAAGGAAAAGATAGACAGCCGCATGGACAAGCTCTCCGAGGCAGGCGCGGACGTCTCGAAGGCGCAGGCGAGCCTCGACCTCGCGATCACGGCCATGAATGGCGCCGATGCAAAGATCTCTGCCCTTGCATCCATAGACGCGTCGTCTGCCGACGCCTCGACGGAGATAAAGGCCGCGGTCAAAGACGCCCAGGCCGCGATAGATGCGGCGCAGAAAGCGCTCCTCCAAGTCGTTACGGATATGAGGACCGCCGAGATATCGGTGAAGAAGAGCTAGATTATCCACATTAGAGAATATCCATGGAAAAGAAACGATCAGTCGCTCCGATGATAAGCCTCATCGTCATAGTCGTCATCGTTATCACGACCGGTCTGTATTTCTGGGGCGGCAAGATCGCCATGAAGCCGACCGAGAACGCGGCCGCTACGATAGCTCCCGTATCGTCTTCGGATGATCTCGATTCTCTCGAAAGCGACCTTCGCGCGCCGAATTCCGCTCCGGACGTATCGGGAATCTAGGATTTAAAGAAAGCCCTGCTCCTCTTAATAAGAGGAGCAGGGCTTTTCATAGACAAAAACTGCCTTTGCGGATAGACTTCGGAAACACACAACATATGGCACACCATCATTCGTACAAAGCATCGGTCAAAAAGCTCCCGAAAACGAGCGAAGTCGAGATACAGAGCCAGATCTCCGCGGCTGAATTCGCAGAAGCGGTCAAAGACACCCTTTCTCATATAAAGAAAGACATGGAGCTTCCCGGCTTCCGCAAAGGAACGGCTCCGGAAAAATTAGTTCGGGAGAAGATCGGCGAAGCGGCGCTCTTGAAAGAAGCGGCGGAACATGCCATCTCTCACGCGTACGGCCACATCATCGAAGCAGAAAAGCTCGACGTCGTCGGCTATCCTAAAGTCTCGATCACCAAGATCGCGGAAGGCAATCCTCTCGAATTCACGATCGTGAGCGCGACCGTCCCTGAAATAACGGCATTCGATTACAAAAAGATCTCCGCGAAAGAGAATGCGAAGAAAGCCGAGCCCGTAACCGTTGCGGACGCCGACGTAGAGAAAGCGATCGAGGATATAAAGAAACGGACCGGCACGGCCGAAGTCACCGACGAGTCGGTCAAGAAATGGGGCGAGTTCAAAGACGTCGCCGATTTCAAGGAAAAGCTCCGCGAGAACATCAAGCTCGAGAAGGAGCACCGCGCCATGGAGAAGAAGCGCATCGAGCTCGTAGACGCCCTCACCAAAGACCTGGACGTCGCTATTCCCGACATCCTTATCGAATCGGAGCTCGGCCGCATGACCGAACAGATGAGGCACGATATCGAGCGCATGGGGCTCAAATTCGAAGACTACCTCAAGCACCTCAACAAGACGGCTGATGACCTCCGAAAGGAATGGCGCGCTGACGCGTCGAAGAGAGTCAAGCTCGACCTCATCCTTTCGCATGTAGCCAAAGAGGAAAAGATCTCTGCGGACAAAGCGAAAGTCGAAGCCGAAGCGAAACATGCGTCGGAACACCACAAGGACGTAGATCCGAACCGAGCGCGATCGTACTTCGAGCACATATTCCTCAATCAGGCGGTGTTCGAATTCTTAGAGAAGCAGAAGTAGGAAAACAGCGCCTTTATCTGGGCGCTGTTTTTTATTCTTTCTTCGCGTCGGCTTCGTCGCGGGCCTGGTCTGCTTTTTCTTTTGCGTCGTCAGACTTCGCTTTGGCGAGATCCGCCTTCGCATCAGCCGCATCTTTGTCGGCTTCCTTCGATGCTTTCTCCGCATCGGCTATTTTGTCTGGATCAGCCATATATTCGATCGATTGATTAAAGTAAGCGGCACTGCCGCTCTGATACTACGATCGATAGAGAAAGAGTGTTGCGACGACGATCGCAGCGGTCTCGGCACGAAGAATCGGAAGATCGAGTTTTGCGAGCGCCGCTTTGCGCGATCTGAAAAGCTCCGTCTCGGTATCGCTCCATCCGCCTTCCGGTCCGATGCAGAGGACGACATTGTCTATTTCAAAGACATCGGTCTTGGCCTTCTCGCCGTCAGTGTGGAACGCGACGACGTTCCTCGGCTCAGCGTTCAAAAAATCTTCGAGAGCGACAGGCTCGCGAACGAGAGGGATCGCTCCCCTTCCTGATTGCTCGCAAGCTTCGATGACGATCTTTTTGAGCCGCTTCATATTAAGAGCCTTCTTCTCGCTTCGCTCCGAGACGAGAGGAATGAACTCTGACACGCCGATTTCCGTACATTTTTGGGCGACCAATTCGAAATTGTCCTTTTTTATCAACGACAAAGCCAGAGCAACGTTCCGCTGTGGAACATGTTGCACGGGCCGCGTTTCAATCACGCGAAACAGCACCATGTCCTTTGAAAGAGAAACGATCTCTGAAACGTGTTCTACGTCCGATCCATCAAAGAAAACAGCCTTATCCCCAGCCTGTAACCTGAAAACGCGCCTCAGCTGGTGAGCGAGCTCTGGATCGGAGAGGGTATTATCTTTCTCCGCAAAGATTGCATAACGAACGTAAAAACGATGCAACCTCACAATGATTAGAGTGTACTCCTTCCGCTCGCGCTGGGAACTTGTGTTGCGCTCATTTCTGTTTTTGTATATTGTTCCGATATCAGTAATCAAAAAACCATGTCCATTCTCATCCCTACCGTCATAGAAAAAACGAACCTTGGCGAGCGCGCGTACGACATCTATTCGCGCCTCCTCAAGGAGAACATCATATTCCTCTCCGGACCGATCGATGACCATGTCGCGAACACGGTCATCGCCCAGCTCCTCTTCCTCCAGTCGGAGGATCCTAAAAAAGACATCCACCTCTATGTGAACTCTCCGGGCGGTTCGGTCACGGCAACTCTCGCTATGGTGGACACGATGAATCTCATCAAAAACGATGTCGCGACGTATTGCGTCGGCATCGCCGCATCGGGCGCGGCAGTCGTTCTCGCCGCAGGCAAGAAGGGAAAGCGCTTCATGCTCCCGAATGCCGAAGTTATGATCCATCAGCCGCTCGGCGGAGTCGAAGGCCAGGCATCGGATATCGCCATCACCGCGAAGCACATCCTCAAGACGCGCGAGAACCTCAACAAAATGCTCTCGTCATATACAGGCCGACCTCTCGCCCAGATCGAAAAGGACGTCGAGCGCGATTTCTTCATGGACGCGGACGAAGCGAAAAAGTACGGCATCATAGACAAGATACTTTCCTAGACAAGTAAGAAGGCTCCGAAATATCCCAGGGCTTGGCGGGATTGTTCCGGAGTCTTTTTATTTGCCTAAACGCGCTCTTATATGTACTATGACGTTGTTACCACTTTAAATTCCGGTTGCTGCTTTCCCGCTCTTCTTGAATTCCCTCCCGAATCGCCTTTGTCCCGCCGCTCTCACCCTCTGAAAATCCTAGTCATCAGCACTTCATCCAGATCTCGAAAGACGGCCGCCGCTTAACATAATGTCACTTACGATAGTCATATTCCTCGCGAGCGCGGCAGGCCTCGTAGGAATCGCTTTGGGCTATTACCTGCGCCTCATCATTTCCCTCGGAAAGAAGGGCTCGATGGAGCTGGAAATAAAAAAGATGGAAATGGACGCCGAAGAGGCGGCCAAGAAAGTCGTACTCAAAGCCGAACAGGAAGCGGCCGAGACCTTGAAGACGCTTCGCGAGGAAACAAAAGAAAAGGAAGAAAAGATGAAAGCGTCCGAAGAGCGCCTTTTGAAGCGCGAGGATGCCTTGGATAAACGACAGAAAGACATAGACAACGAAGTCGAGAGCCTTAAATCGAAAATAGCTGAAATCAAGACGATCAAAGACAAGGCCGATACCCTTTTGGGCGAGCGAAGCGCCGCCCTCGAACGCGTTGCCGGACTCTCTGAAGCGCAGGCGCGCGAAGACCTGGTCAAAGACATAGAAGAGAAATATTCCGATGATCTTCTCATTCGGATGAATAAAATGGAGACCGCGAACCAGGAAAAGCTCGAGATGCGCGCGAAAGACATCCTCTCGACCGCGATCCAGCGCCTCGGAAACTCCGTCGCGGCCGACGTGTTCTCGACTTCCATCACCATTCCTTCGGAAGAGATCAAAGGCAAGATCATCGGCAAGGAAGGCCGGAATATCAAGAGCTTCGAGCGCGTAACGGGCGTCGAAGTGATCGTCGACGACACTCCGGGCACTATTACCCTCTCCTCTTTCGATCCTGTTCGGCGCCAGGTCGCTAAAATGGCGCTTGAATCGCTCATCGCCGACGGGCGCATCCAGCCTGCAAAGATCGAAAAGCTCGTCGAAAAGGCCAAGGAAGACATAAATAAGGTCATAAAGGAAAAAGGCGAGCACGCCGCATTCGAAGTCGGCGTCATGAACCTCGACCCCCGCATCATATCGATTTTGGGCCGCCTTCATTTCCGAACGTCGTACGGGCAGAACGTCCTCGCCCATTCGGTTGAAATGGCGCACATCGCTGGCATGATAGCCGAAGAATTGGGCGCGAATGTCCAGATAGCCAAGGCCGGAGCCCTCGTTCATGACATCGGCAAGGCTTTGGACCATGAAGTCCAAGGCACGCATGTGGAAATAGGCCGTCGAATCCTGCAGAAATTCGGCGCTGACGAGGCCATAATCAAGGCTATGCAGGCCCATCATGAAGAATACCCATATGAAACCATCGAATCTGTCATCGTCCAGACAGCCGATGCTATTTCCGGTTCTCGACCGGGCGCGCGCCGCGATTCCGTCGAAAATTATCTCAAGCGATTGCAGGATTTGGAGGCGATCGCCGCCGGGTTCAAGGGCGTCGAGAAAGCATATGCGCTCCAAGCGGGCCGCGAGATACGCGTTTTCGTGAAGCCCGAAGAGGTTTCCGACATCGAAGCCAAAAATATGGGCCGCGGCATCGCGGATAAGATCGAAAAAGATCTCAAATATCCGGGAGAGATCAAAGTCACGGTCATACGCGAATCGCGTGTCGTGGAATTCGCACGTTAAACGGCCTCACAAGGCCGTTTCTCGGCATTCTCATTATTAAGGCTATTTCCTATCAACAGGTTCCCGACAGAGCCGTATTTTCGTTGCTTGCCCCAAAAAATGGCTTTATATATACTGGAGCGGTCAATTAGCAGCGTTATTTATAACAGATGAACAAAGCAGCAATCGTTGAAGCAGTCCACGGAGTGCTCAACACCACGAAGGTCCAGGCAGAACAGGTTGTAGACAAGGTTTTCGATTCGATCGTTTCCGGCCTCAAGAAAGGCGAGGAAGTATCGATCGCAGGCCTCGGCATCTTCTCTGTAAAGACCCGCAAGGCTCGCCAGGCTCGAAATCCTCGCACCGGCGAGACGATCTCGGTCCCTGCGATGAAGGTTCCGAAGTTCCGCGCCGCAAAGGCTCTCAAGGACGCAGTCAAATAAGACCTTACTGCTACTTCACAAAAAAACCGCCCCCGGGCGGTTTTTTGCTTTGGTGCCCCAAATGGGAATCGAACTTTTTCTAATCAAGCCTTGTAAGGCTTTGTTGGGAATATCAGCCTATTATTCTTGAGGCCTCCGCATAGGGCATCAACATATCCGTTTCCACCGTTTGAAAGCTTTAACATCAGACGAATTCAAATCGAACCATTCACCGTTCATTCTCTTCAACCCAAAACGTTTGTGCCAATAGGCTTCAATGCCGCTTGGATCGTCTGTTTTTATCTCGTGTATCAGATCAAGATTTTCTGGAAGCTGAATTCTTAACTCGTTGCCCCGCCGAACGGTGTCGTTCGACTTACCAATTTTGTAATATTTGCCGTGTTTGAAAAGGTAAACAGAGCCGATGATAACCTGTTCACCATCCGTCTCCTCACTCTCGCTATTCTTGGAATCTCCAACGATTGCTGTACATAATTCTACAATGTCTTCATGACCCTCTTTGTCTTTGCAATACTCGATTATTTTAGACGCTATCTGTTCTTGCCCACCAAGACGTTTCAAGGCTCCTCCAGCAGAGGGAAATTCCGGATTGTTGTTTTTCTCTAGGATGAACTCCCTAACCGTTGGGAACTTTCCCAGCTTTCGGATGAGCTTTATTATTTGATCAAATATAAAAGCATCCTCGTACGCTCCTTGTCGCTGGTTAGGAGAAAGGCCGGCTTCTTTTTGAGCGTCTCCAATTCTTGCCCAATATTTACCCCATTCGTGTGGTTTTATACCAGTCTCTTTTTCGAATCTGCTCGTACCTAAAGGCACTCCGCCATTCTCTTTTGCGGTTCTTTTTATTTCCTCTAAGACTTTCTCTTTAGTAATCACGTTAGCCGAAATATACCATAAAATAATGGTTTTATGAAGACTGAATATTTATAGCATCTCCGTGCTGTAAGTTGGACCTCAATATAGCTATAAAAGTTTCTTATTTATCTCTGATACGCTCGGGCTTTCTTTTATCCCCGCAATAATTTTTGTAATAGCACCATCGTCCATTTTCGGATAATTCATTGATCCGGTGTCTTCGATTTTTCTGATGAGATCATTCATAGATATTTCGAATACTTCGTTACAATTAAAAACACTTTCGGCAGAAAATACACCATACTCCTGCGGTGTAACCGACACGATAGTCTTCTCACTAATACCAGCCCTCTTCACAAATTCTCGCTTCTTGACGGCTTGCGTGGTGGATGTAACAAGAATGAGAAGCGTATCGGTCTTCGGATTTTTGTTCATCACTACGAAATAGCGATTTTTCGATTGGCGCTTTGAATCGTTGTGGTCTATGAAGAAATTGAATACCGATCCTTGTTCTATGCATAGCGACACTCGCACCTTGATCGGAATATCCATCGCATTTCAGTAGTTAGCGGGCAAAGAATTTCGAAACTTCCTTCATTTCATCAAAAGTTTCCTTTGCAAGCGCGAGATCTGATTTATTTTCCGCAAACAAAGGGTCATCCTTCTCCGTGCTTGAGAAAAAGTCCTCATAATCCATTTGCACTCGTTTCTTACCAGATTTGAGATAACGCTCATGTTTTGACCATTCAGGATATTGATGAGTTATATCTCGGAGTTCAAATTGATCCTTGTCGGAAAATTGTCCATATACAGCTTCCAAACATTCAAGATCGGTCTTTGAGAAAACATCAAGATCAACAGGCTTAACCGAAGTGACATAGTGTTTCTTTTCATCTGCAGGCTGTATGTATTTTTTTGCATACGATAAAGCACCTTCCGACATATTCGAAAGTTCTGCTGCTCTCTTAACTTGAGAGCCGACCGGGCCCATTTTCATCGCCCAATACATATCCCCAATGATCGGACGGCCATATTTACGGATGTGCAGACGATCAGCAAGATAGATCAGCTTAATAGCCTTCATCTTATTGATCTTTCCGTCTTTCTTTCGGGCGAGGAAGTTCAGGGCCTGGGTCGCTTTTTTATAGCTTGTTTCAGGCAAAGCAATCATGTTTGTATACTATCAATTTTTGAGACGTTTTTCAATCCATCATCTTACGGAGAATTATGAGGCCTCCGCATCGGCCTTAGTTGTGCGGGCGCCGGGAATCGAACCCGGACTTACTGCTTGGAAGGCAGTCATTCTACCACTAAATTACGCCCGCAATGAGACTCAATCTAGCATAGTTCGGCAGGCTTTTCTATTTATTTGCTTTTGTGACAAACAAAAACAGCGCCCGCAGGCGCTGCTCTTAAGACCTTACTGCTGAGGCATTGGAGGCTTCTTCTTGTCGTTAGGGTTGTTTGGATTGCCTCCTTCGTTGAGTCGGATCATAGTCTTGAATTGTATTTGTTAAAACCAGACCTTTTCGAAAGAAGGGCGTCCCCTCCTTTCACATATATTTATACGCCCTTCCCTGCCGTTTTTTTCAAAAGAGTCACGCTTCCCCCTGCCCTGTCAAAGCACACCCAGACGATTGACATTAATCAATCTTTGTTTCTTTATCTCAAAGCCTGCCGGGAAAGGCCCGCCGACGTTCGAACCTGGGCAAATTTTCTTTCACCACAAAAAATATTCGGTCATTTTTAAAAATTAAGTCAAACCAGACGATTTTCGCCGACCGAAACACCGCTTGACTACTTTCTTTCCGAAGACTTTTTAGAGATCGCGACGAATGCGTCGAAATCGTCTCCTTTCTGGAGCTTGTTCCTGCGCTCGAAACCACAGACAGCGCATCTATGCGTGATCACGTAATCGCTTCTCTCTTTTTCAGCCAGGACAGACTCCATCATGCCGCCGCATGCAGCAAGCCTATCGCCCGGATTCCTGTCTACGTGCTTTGACCACAGGCATTTCGGACAATGATTGGTATAGCCGTTTCCTATCACTGCGGCGCCGCAATGTTCGCACGTAAAGTCCTCTATCGTCCTCGTAAATCGCTTTGAACTGGCCACGTGAGCTATTTCGTGTCGGGGCGCTGGGATTCGAACCCAGAGTCACTTGATCCCAAGTCAAGCATGTTAGCCGTTACACCACGCCCCGTTATCTTTAGACCAAGACATACTAGCATAAACGTTAAAAAAGGCTAAGGTTTTGCCCAAATCAGGCCAGAATAATGTCCGAAAGCATCTTTATTCTGGCTCTTCTCTCTTGCATATCGAGGTACACGCAGGCTACGTCGAACTGCCAGTCCCCTATCCTGCGCCCCGTAATATAGGTTTCGATCATTCGACGGAGCTTTTTTTGTTTAAGGCTATGCATTTGATCTTCGGGTCTAAGGCCTGTGTTTTCATGTGTAACAGCTTTGACCTCGATAAAATGCGTTACTCCTCCCTTTCGAGCAACTATATCTATTTCTCCCCATGCTCGGGTGAAATTCTTTTCCACGATCAAGAAACCCTGATTGGTTAAATACGTACAAACTGCGTCTTCGCCGATCTTTCCTTTCTTTTGAGCATCAGATGTGAATACTTTCATGGAAATATCATGCTGAAAGAGCATGAATTTTTGATGAATTTTCACATGAAACATCAGTTACTATGTTTCTTATGAAACATAAACATGAGCTTTTGCACTGATCAGGTAATTTTCTCTTTTATGGCTCTGTTGAGCGTTTATAAGGACAAAGGACAACGATTTATAGGCCTATTTCAGGTGTGTCTTTTAAACATAATCCCCAGGGTTATCCCCACTTTTCCACAAAACGCCTTTGTTGAGAGCTTTAAGGGAAGTCACTGATACGAGACGGGAAAGAGATTTGTTTCAAATTGTATAAAGGACAAAACAAAGAGCGCCTTACAAGGCGCTCTTTGTTAACTAGGTGCGGGTAGAGAGAATCGAACTCTCACCTCATCCTTGGCAAGGACGTGTCCTACCACTAAACGATACCCGCAGTGGAATCAATATACACTATAACCTCTCTATTTCAAACTACCTGTGCTCCCGGAGGGATTCGAACCCCCAACAACGGTTCCGAAGACCGGTATGATATCCATTTCACCACGGGAGCAATGCGTTCATCATACGTGAAATGGCGCGGAAATCAAAAAAATATAGTAAACTGGGCATTAACATGAAAGAGAAGGGGGCTACTTACACTATACCGGACGAAGTTTCTCATGTCGCAGAAACCCTTGAAAAACAGGGCTTTCAGGCCTTTCTGGTCGGCGGCTGCGTGCGCGATCTTATCCTCGGTCGCGAACCGAAAGACTGGGACGTGACGACTGACGCCATTCCGGAAAAGATAACCTCCGCGTTTTCCCATACATTCTATGAAAACGATTTCGGCACCGTCGGCGTCGTGAACGACGAAACCAGAGACAAACGGCTCGAGGTCGTCGAAGTGACGCCGTTCAGGCTCGAATTCGGATATTCGGACAAGCGCCGTCCCGATGCCGTGTCTTTTAGCGACAAACTCGAGGACGATCTTCAGCGGCGGGATTTCACTATAAACGCGCTTGCTCTAAAGATCAGCAAAAAGGGGAAGGGGGAGAGTTTCACGGGAAACATTACTGATCTCTTTGATGGTCAAAGAGACCTTAAAAATCGACTTATACGGACCGTAGGGAACCCGGGAGAGCGCTTTAGGGAAGACGCCCTTCGTATCATGAGAGCCGTCAGGATAGCTGCGGAATTGGATTTCGAAATCGAAAAAGAGACTCTGGAAGCCCTTAAAACCCACTCGAATCTGTTAAGCCATATAGCTAAAGAGCGTATTCGCGATGAATTCGTTCGGATCGTCATGTCGAATGCCCCTAAAAAGGCCCTTGAACTCTGCAAAGACCTTGGAATCCTTTCATTCATAGCCAAGGAATTTGAAGAGAGCTTCGGCATAGAGCAGAAGGGAATCCATATTTATGACGTCTGGAATCATCTGCTCTACACGATACAGCATGCCGCCGATAAGAAATCGAGCCTTGAAATAAGGCTTGCGGCGCTTTTTCATGATATCGGCAAACCAGCAACCCGCAGGTTTTCACATGAAACAAATCAATATACGTTCTACGGCCACGAGGTAGTGGGTGCCCGAATGACCGAGAAAATCCTCCGAAACCTCAATTTCTCGAAGAAAATGATAGACGATGTCGTGAAACTCGTCCGCTGGCATATGTTTTTCTCGGATACCGAGCAGATAAGCCTTTCGGCGGTTCGGCGTATGATCGTGAACGTGGGCAAAGACCATATTTGGGATCTTATGGATGTCCGTACATGCGATCGTATCGGCTCAGGTCGTCCAAAGGAAAATCCGTATAGGCTCCGCAAATATAAAGCCATGATCGAGGAAGCCCTTCGGGATCCGATATCGGTCGGCATGCTCAAAATAGACGGCAAGCGATTGATGGAGATAACAGGAATCGAACCGGGCCCGAAGATCGGGCTCATCTTGAACGCGCTTCTCGAAGAAGTCCTCGACGAAGCGAAATTGAATACGAAAGAATTCCTCGAAAAGAAAGCCGTCGAACTCGCTAAGCTTCCTGAAACCGAACTGGCTAAGCTCGCGGCGATAGGAAAGGATAAGAAAGCCCGCGCCGAAGAAGAAGAGATAGCTAAAATACGCGGCAAACACGGAGTAAAATAATGGCCTTACATGGCCATTTTTTGTGCCTATCGGTCTTATTCCCCGAACAAAAAACCGCTTGCGCAGTTGTGTTGCCCAAGCGGTTCCTAAAAGGATCGCTTGATGAACACAAATGCGCAAACCCACAAGGTAGGCGCGCAAAATATTGTATGATGTCGCCTTTTGAATGGGGCGTCATCTGTGCTCGTCTGAGAGATCTTTTTAGATAGCGAGCGGAGCAAATGATGCTCGACGCTCAAAGAGTAAGAGACCTTGCGATCTCGAAACCAAAACCTTAACGATCAACCAACTATTTGAAAGATCTGTCCTGAGATAATTTTAGCAGTCATCAAGGACATGTAAAGGACAAGGGTTGGGGATAACGCAAATCACTTGTGTCTCTTATAAAGGACACTCAGCCATAGCGCCTTACAAAGCCACATTAAGAAAGAGAGGGCAGTGGTCCGATCCGAGGATGTCGGAAAGCATCTCCGATTTTTTTACCTTCGGGACAATGTCTTCGCTCACGAAAAAATAATCGATGCGCCATCCGACATTCCTTTCGCGCGCGAACGTCTTCATATCCCAATAGGTATAGGCTCCCGTCTTTCCCGGATTCAGGTGACGGAAGGTATCGACGTATTTCGCGGCGATCACTTTATCTATCCATGCGCGCTCGATAGGGAGAAAGCCGGTATTCTCGGCATTCTCTTTCGGCCGCGCCAGATCGATTTCTGTGTGGGCCGTATTCACATCTCCAGTAAACACGATCGAGTAGCCGCTTTTACGGATTTTCTCGATATACGTCAAAAAAGCGCCATAATATCGCAGTTTGTAGGCTAATCGCTCCGGGCCGCCGCCTCCGTTAGGGAAATATATGTTTATAAAAGCCCATTTCTGGGCGCCTTTTGCCGAATCAGGCTTGAAAAACAAGGTTATCTGACGTCCTTCCTGATCCAATTCAGGGATACCGAAACCATATTCGGCTTTCTCGACTTTGATCGTCGACTTTACATATACAGCGACGCCACTATAGCCCTTGCGCGCTTTCGAATGGTCGAAATAGGAGACATAGCCGTGAGGCATAACGACTTCAGGCGGAAGCTGTTCCGGATGCGCCTTGGTCTCCTGAAAGCAAAAGATATCGGCATTCTGCGCGAGCATCCAGTCGAAGCCGCCTTTTTTGATATTGGCGCGGATACCGTTCACGTTCCAAGAGATGATTTTCATGCTCTCAACTATATCATTCAATATAGAAACTTTTTGAAGTGACCGGTCGTATTACCATGGACGGATGTGTGTTCATCTTAACTGGGACACATCCGAAATCCCTCGAATGGCCAATTCGAGGGCGCCCCGGAGCGATCTGGGGCTGTTTTATTATTCAGATCGGGTCATCATCTCTTCTTGTTGTGAAACTGTTTATGGATATTTCGCAGATGTTTGTCGGTCACATGCGTATAGATTTGAGTTGTAGCGATATTCGAGTGACCCAGCAACTCCTGCACCGATCGCAGATCCGCGCCATTCGACAACAGATCGGTCGCAAACGAATGGCGGATAACGTGAGGCGTCACGCGTTTCGTCATGATGCCGGCCTTCGACGCATATTGTTTGACGATACGCTCGACGGAACGGGTCGTGAGCGCGGTCGATTCATTATCGCCGCGGCCTTTGGATCGCTTTTCAGCGCCCGCTTTCACGAAGAGAGCGTCATCCATGTCGTCGCGCTTGTCCAAATATGCTTTGAGCGTCGATTTGGCTTTGTCGGAAAGAAAGACGACGCGGACCTTATCGCCTTTTCCTCGAATCGATATCTCATCGGCGGACAGATCTACATCGCGCGAGAGGGAACAGAGCTCGGACACGCGCAAACCGGTCGAGAACAGGAGCTGCAGCATGGCGCTGTCTCGTAAAACCTTTATATCATTGGCTTTTTTTGCCTTCTCATTCTTTTGAGCGCGGAGGTTATTCCCTGTTTCGCCCGTCATCAGCGGCGCCTCGAGCAGGCGATGCAGCTCTTCATTCGTCATGAACTCGATATGGCGTTCGCTGACTTTCGCCAATTCGATGCGTTCGGGCGCGAGCGATTTCACGCCCTGCCGCGCCAGATATTTCAGGAACGCGCGCAGAGCGATCAGATAATAGTTCTGCGTCTTTTTTTTCAAAGTATCGCCCGTCCTTTTGTTGTTTCCCGTAGACTGGCGATTGAGCCACAGACGGAATTCGCGCACGGACGCATCGGTGATGTCGGAAGGGGAGTCTTTCTTCAAGAAGATAAGGAACCTGCTGATATACCGATCATAATTTCGGACCGTAAGCAGGCTGCGGCCTTTTTCTATTTCAGTGTATTCGAGAAACTGCGTCTTTAATTCTTTGAGAGATGCCATGTCGCACAATATTATAGCAAAAATAAGAACCCTGCCGCGCTTTCGCATGGCAGGGCCTTGGTTCCGTACGAACCGGCAAACAAATCGTTACAAATGGGAGGTGTCTAGTCTCCCGGATTCGAACGCCGAGAGGAAGTTTCCTTAAGCCCCACGAAACCGTGTAGAGCCAGCTGGGTCATTTCTACCGTCACGCCTTCCCTATGGAAGAGGTGGGTCCAGCCTTATTAGGGAAGTGGCTCATCGTCGTCTCAGACGAGCTACGCGTCATAGGCTTGGTGGGCCGTTACCCGCGCCAACTACCTGATACGCCGCAGGCCCCATGAACAGCCGGGGTTCATGGGTACCTACGTGTTTTTCGGACTTATCTCCCCGTCTATGGAAACAGCCTGTGTTATCGAACAGATCCAGGGCCATTATAGGCCCGCGCGGCGATAAAAGCCAATAAAAAGCTTGCATTTTCAATATATATGTGCTATCCTTTCAGAACCATGCTTTCAACGACCAAGAAGACAAAAGTGATCAAAAACTCGGCCGTCCACGACAAGGACACGGGTTCTCCTGAAGTTCAGATCGCGCTCCTCACCTCGAAAATCGAGGAATTGGCGCGCCATCTCAAGAAGCACGACAAGGACAGGCATTCCCGCAGGGGACTCCTCTCCATGGTCGCGGATCGCCAGACCCACATCAAATACCTCCAGAAGAAGCATCCAAAGAGGTATGCGGCGATCTCGAAGAAGCTCGAGCTCAAGAAATAAGAATCCTCACTTCCGCCTTCTTGGCGGAAGCGTCGTTTGGGGCATGGTATTTATTCGGTTTTTTATATATTAGCCACAATTTTTATGGCAATCATCAAACACAAAGAACAGCGCGTCGGCGTTTTTATCGACGCGCAGAACCTCTATCACAGCGCCAAGAACCTCCATCATGGCCGCGTTAACTTCGACAACGTCCTCAAAGACGCCGTCGGCGAACGCCAGCTCGTCCGCGCCATCGCATACGTCATCACGACAGAATCGGGCGAGGAAAGCGGCTTCTTCGACGCGCTTAATAAGATCGGTATCGAAACCAAGACGAAAGATCTCCAGATCTTCTCGTCGGGCTCTAAAAAAGCAGACTGGGACGTCGGTCTCGCTATCGACGCAGTGAAGCTTTCGGCGAAGCTCGACGTGGTCGTGCTCGCTTCGGGCGACGGCGACTTCGTCCCGCTCGTCGAATACCTCAAGATGAACGGCTGCCAAGTTGAAGTCGTCACCTTCGGCAAGTCCGCGTCGGGCAAGCTTAAGGAAGCAGCCGACGATTTTATCGACCTCGACGAGGATCCGGGACGATATGTCCTCGGCTCATATGGCGCGCGTCGCGGGGGAGGCCACAAGGATTCAGGCCGCGACGGCAGTCGCAAAGAGCAGAGCGGCATGCGAAAAGTGATCCGAAAGATCCAGCAATAAGGGAGGTAGAAGAAAAACAGCCTGGGAATTCCAGGCTGTTTTGCATATGGTCAGATATGGCGATCGAAGAACGTGAGGATGACGATCGTCGAGCCCATGCATGCGGCGATCCCGAAGAGCGACTCGAGGAAGCGGTTCCGCGAGGGAACGGGGCTATCGCAGATGACGAGCTTGTGGACGTTATTAGATATGACCACGATAAGAAAGATGACTGCCGCGTCGACGGCAATAAACCAGTCATGGAGACCCGTCACGGACGTCTTGGCAAAGAAGAGGAGCACTGCGACGAGGACCCCTTCGAAGAGACCGAGCGATATGTTCGAAAGAACAGGAGAAGGTTTCAACGATTTCACGGCAACGAGAATTTGGGAGTTGAAGTGCGGATTCCCTATAATGGTAACACCTTTCTGACGTATAATATCTATATGGACCCAGAAAACACGAATACCCCATCAAAGAACGAAGACCTCCAGGCGGAAGGGATAGACATCGTGGGCACGAGCCGCGCCCTCGACAACGAATTCGACAAGCCCGAGATACCGAAAGAGATCCCTGTAGCCGAACCGGCTCTCGACGAGGAAACAGAACCGGCTCCCGTCAGCCGAACGGTACAAATCGACGAGGAACCTCCGAAACCGGCACAGGCACCCGTCGCTCCGGCGCCTTCGATTCCGAAGGCAGAAGCATATCGATCCTCTTTCGAGACCGCTCCTCAAAAAAACCCTTTCGCGCCCACAGGCCCCGCGCCGATAGCACCGGGCCAGAATGATCCTTCTATAAAGCCGATCCGGACATACCGGACCGATGCCGAAGAGGCGGTAAAATACGGCGGCATGTCGAAAATAGGCATAGCCGTTGCCGAACAGAACAAGCGCGATGCGCAGCCCATACGATACGAACAGGAGAAGCGCCCGAAGACAGGGCTCTTCATCGGCATCGTCATCATACTCATATTGTTCATAGCGGGCGGCTGGTATATCTGGTTCTCTTCGACAGGAGGAAAGGCTAAATCTGCCGCACCCGCACCGACCGTCTCATATGCCCCGATCGTCCCGTATTCACAGGCTTCGATCATTGTCCTCGACCCTAACGATCGCGACAATGATCCGCTCGAGCTTATGGGAGCAAGGCTGAACGCGGCAAATCCCGGCGTCGGGAACGTGTTCGCTCTCATCCCGGTCACGTCAGCCACGGCGGCATCGCAGGAACCGGTCGCGGACGTATTCGATTCGACGCATATACCGAGCAGGCTCCTCCGATCGCTCGGAGACCAGTATATGGTCGGCCTCTATTCATACGACAAGCAGGTGCCGTTCATCATCCTTAAGAACACGTTCTTCCAGAACGCCTTTTCCGGCATGCTCGACTGGGAAAGGGATCTCGGCCAGGACATGATGCCTCTCATCCGAATCACGTATCCGGAAATAAATTCGAATTCGCTCGCCGATAATTTCGACGACGTCGTCATATCGAATACGGACGTGAGGACGCTCAAAGACACGACGGGACGCCTCGTGCTCGCATATGCATTCGCCGACAAAGACACGATTATCGTCACGACCTCTGAAAACGGCCTTAAATTCTTGCTCGACCGCATTCTCCAGGTGCGCACTATACAGTAGCAGTGGATAGTATATGATGTGAAAAACGTATAATAGATATGAACAAACAAACTTCGCCCGATACGGCGCATTTCAAGAAGAAACTGGAAAAAGAGCTCTCGACCCTGGAAGCAGAGCTCAAGAGCGTCGGCAGGAAGAATCCGGACAATCCGAAGGACTGGGAGCCCGGCGCGAAAGACGTCGATATCGAGGTATCGGACCTCGCCGATACCGCTGATAATATCGAGAACTACGAGCTCAACACCGCCATCCTGAAGCCCCTCGAGATCCAGTACAACGACGTGAAGCTCGCTCTCGATAAGATAAGCAAAGGAACGTACGGCCTCTGCGAGACCGACGGGAAGCCTATAGAAAGGGAGAGGCTCGAAGCGAATCCCTCGTCGCGGACATGCTTGAGACATCATAAGGCTGAATAAAAGAGAAAAACTGCCTGTCATCGGGCGGTTTTTTCTTCATGTTTATTTCATGTCGGACCGATAGGGTGGAGGCATGAGATTTTCAAAGATATATTCTGCGCAGAACCATCTCCTCCGCGCTCATGTGATATCCATCGAGACCGACATCTCGCGCGGATTGCATTCGTTTTCAATCGTAGGGCTCCCGACCAAAGCAGTCGAAGAGGCCCGCGACCGGGTCGGCGCGGCCATAAAGAATTCCGGTTTCAAGTCGCCCAAAGAGACGAATGCCAAAATCATCGTATCGCTCGCGCCATCGGACTTGAGAAAAGAAGGCTCGGCATTCGATCTGCCCATCGCGCTCGGATATCTCCTTGCCGCAGGGGAAGCGGAGTTCGACCCGGCCGACAGATTGTTCGTCGGCGAGCTTTCTTTGGACGGCTTTGCGAGGCCCGTCGGAGGAACGCTCTCGTATGCTCGTATGGCGAAAGAGAGAGGCTTCAAGGAGATATATGTCCCAAAAGAAAACGAAAAGGAAGCGGCCCTCCTCGAAGGCATAGACGTATTCGGGGTCGAAATGCTTTCCGAGCTTGTGGATCACCTCTCCGGAAAGAAGAAGCTCGAGCCCTGCCCGACCGTGGATTACAAGAAGCTCGCAGAAAAGAGAGACACCTCGATCGACCTCGACGATATCGCCGGGCATGCGATAGCGAAGCGCGGCCTTGTCATAGCCGCCGCCGGGCGCCACAACATAGGCCTTTTTGGGCCGCCGGGAACCGGAAAGACCATGCTCGCAAGGGCTCTTTCGGCTCTCATGCCCGCGCTCTCATTCGAAGAGATGCTCGAAGCGACCGAAATCCATTCGATAGCGGGCATCCTCGACGCGGGGATCGTCGCTCATCCGCCCGTCCGCGCGCCCCACCATACCGCCTCTTATAGCGCTCTCATCGGCGGAGGACCGATGCCGAAGCCGGGAGAAGCGACGCTGGCTCACCGCGGCATCCTCTTTCTGGACGAATTCCCTGAATTCGACAAAAGAGCGATAGAAGCATTGCGCCAGCCTCTTGAAGATAAGACGATATCGATATCGCGAACGAGAGGGGCTGCCAGATTTCCTGCCGATTTTATCCTGGTCGCCGCGCAGAATCCCTGCCCCTGTGGGAACAGAGGCATCCAGGGAAGGGAATGCCTCTGTTCGCCCGCGCTCGTCAGGAATTATGAGAAGAAGATATCAGGGCCGATCGTAGACAGGATAGATATGTGGATCGAGGTGTCTAAAACAGAGCATCGGAATCTCATGCGCTCGCGAACGGACGCAAATGAGACGAGAAAAGCCCGCGAACTCGTCGATCGCGCCCGAGCCGCGCAGTCGAGACGGTTCGGAAATCGGGGCATCGCGCGTGCGAATGCGAACATCCCCGCGCGCGACCTGTCTCGGTTCGCATCGCTTTCGAAAGAAGCGATGGGCATCATCGAGAAGGCCTCGCAAACATACGGGCTCTCCGGCCGCGGATACCACCGTACGGTGAGGCTGGCGCGGACTATAGCTGACATAAGCGGTACAGAAAAAATAGAAGCGCCCCATATCCTGGAAGCGCTTCAATACCGGCAGAGAAAGACGGCCGATGGCTAGAAAGGATTCACGGCGCCGCGAACTTCAAAGTGAACGTGGGGGCCCGTGGATTTGCCGGTCGATCCGATAAGGCCGATGGTATCGCCCTGCTCTACGGTCTGACCCTGCACGGCGATGACCTTGCTCATGTGGCCATATAGAGTCTGCGTACCGTTCGGATGCGAGATTACGACATACGACCCGTAACCGCCGTTGTACCCGCCCGATCGGGCGACGATGACGACGCCGTCAGCCGCGGCATGGATAGGAGTGCCGAGAGGCGCGGCGAGGTCGACGGCGTTATAGCCGTGAAGGCCCTGCGACTTCCTGCCGCCGTCGATCGGGCGCTTATAGTAATCCTTATAGTACGGGCCGCCGACGCCGCGGAGAGCTTCAGTCGGGTTAGCGGCGGCGCCCGAGATAGACACGCTCGCAGTGACAGCCGCTTCGCCGTCAGGGACGATGATCGTCGAGCCGATAGCGAGCGTCGAGCCGGCCGAAAGGTCGTTATAGCTCATGATATCGTCGATATCAGCGTGGTATTTAGCCGCGATCGACTTTACCGTGTCGCCTTTGATCACTTTGTGGCTTATGCCGCTGATAGGGAGAATGACGAACTCGTCGCCCTCGTGGATAGAGCCTTTGATATTGTTCGCCCATACGATGGTATTGACCGAAACGCCATACATCTTGGCGATCTGGGAAAGGGAATCGCCGGCTCGGACGACATAGAGGCTGATCTGGGTGGATTTCTGCTCCGGAATGTCTGCCTGGGTACCGTACATGCCCGTCTCCTGGATCAAAGCGCTGTCATCCACCATGGCGATCTCGGCGGCCGCCGCATTCGACACGCCAGCCGGACCCACGTTGGCTTGGAGAACTCCAAAGACTTCAGACGAACGCGCTGTTACCCCCGCATCGGCCTGTTTATTGCCCAAAAGGTCGGCGATCATTGAAAAAACGCCGGCATACGTAGTGAACGGCGTCACGATAGCTCCAAAAACGAAAGCGAACTTTACCATGTAAAGCCCGATTTTAAGCCATATGTTACCTTTTTGACCGCCAAAACCGACAAAACGAGGCGAAGGCGTTATAGGAGACGTAGAAATAGTGCTTGCTTTATCCGGGAACCACAGCATTTCTGTAATTTATGGCTCTATTAAGCCATATTTCAGGGAATCTGATGCTCAGTGCCCTCTAACTATACCTGCCGCTCCGGTTTAGTCAACGAACGTTGTCCACGGGAAATCCACGTTTTATCCCGATAGAACCTAAAAGGCTTAACAAAGCCGTATAATGTACCTATTACGCTATGCTAGAATTGATCTGTGAATCATCTCCAGGGTCTTAACGACAGGCAGAGGGAAGCCGTGCTCAAAACCGAGGGTCCTGTGCTTATTTTAGCTGGAGCGGGAGCGGGAAAGACTAAGACTATCACTCATCGTATCCTTCATCTCATAAAATCGGGAGTGAAACCGGCGAATGTACTGGCGATCACCTTCACCAACAAGGCGGCCAAGGAAATGAGGGAGCGCGTCTTCAAGCTGATCGAGGAAAGCGACCTCAATCTGCCTGTTTCATTCGACGAACGGCCGTTCGTTTCGACGTTCCACTCCCTTGGCGTCCATATAATCAAGGAAAACGCCCAGAGGCTCGGCCTGACCCGCTACTTCAGCATATTCGACCGATCCGATTCCCGCCGCGCGGTCAAAGACGCCCTCGTCGAGCTCGGTCTCGATCCAAAGCAATACGAGCCGAACGTGATCCTGTCGATAATATCGAAAGAGAAGGGCAATGCCGTGAACAGCTCGCAATTCTATGAAACCGTCGGCAACGATTACATGCGCGAGATCGTCCACAACGTCTGGCAGAAATACGATGCGGCGCTCCGCAAGGAAAAAGCCCTCGATTTCGACGATCTTCTTCTCAAAACCGCAGAGCTCCTCGAAAAAAATCCTGAGATCCGCGCTCATTACGAGAAGGTCTGGCATTACATACATATAGACGAGTACCAAGACACCAACAAAGTCCAATATAAGATCGCCAAGCTCCTCGCAGGAGAGAAAAAGAATATTTGCGTCGTGGGCGACGTGGATCAGAACATATATTCATGGCGAGGCGCCGACATCAAAAACATCCTGTCGTTCGAGCGCGACTATCCGGGCGCTCAAATGGTGACGCTCGAGGAGAACTACCGTTCGACCCAGACGATCCTCGAAGTCGCGAATCATATCATCAAGAAGAACAAGAACCGCTTCGAAAAGAATCTCTTCACCAAGCAGGGAACGGGTGACTCGATCACGCTCTACCAGGCATTCGACGAGAACGACGAGGCCCGGTTCATATCAGAGCGCGCCGCGGACCTCATTTCGCGCGGAACGGACCCGAGCGAGATCGCAATCCTCTACCGCGCCAACTTCCAGTCGCGCGCGCTCGAAGAGGCGATGCTTAATCGCGGCGTGGACTATCAGGTGCTCGGCGTGAAATTCTTCGGACGAAAAGAGGTCAAAGACGTTCTGTCATATATTCGCGCTGCTCTCAATCGCGACTCGCTTTCGGACCTTCAGCGGGTCATCAACGTCCCGGCGCGCGGCATAGGCAAAGTGACGATAGCTAAAATATTTTCGGGCATGCTCGATAGGCTTTCGGCATCGCATTCCGAGAAATGGGCAAGCTTTAATTCGATACTGGACGACATCGCAAAAAAATCCATGGGCGAGAAAGCCTCTGAACTGGTGAAATTCGTCATAAGAAGGAGCGGGCTCGGAGACTCGCTCAAGGACGGCCCGGACGAAGACCTCGAGCGCCTCGAGAACATGCGCGAGCTCGCGACCCTCGCGACCAAATACGATTTCATGGTCCCAGGCGAAGGTATCGCCAAGCTCCTCGAAGACGCGTCGCTCGCGACCGACCAGGATGAGATGGAAGAGAACAAGCCCGCGGTGCGCCTCATGACCATACACGCATCGAAGGGCCTCGAATTCGAATACGTGTTCATTACCGGCCTCGAGCAGGATCTTTTCCCGCACCGGGCCATGGAATCGAAGCGCGACAAGCGCGACGACGAGGAAGAGCGCCGCCTCTTCTATGTGGCCGTAACGAGGGCTAAGAAGAAGCTCTATATGTCGCATGCGTCCATGCGTACCATATACGGGTCGCGCCAGGTCACCGTGCCGTCGGAATTCATATTCGACATCCCTGAAAAATATCTGGAACAGGAGGAGCGGGCGACGTCGGGGGGAAAGGTGATATATTTCGATATATAGAGAACCGGCTCCACGTAACCATCGCTCGCTACACATGCTTTTTGCGAAAAAGTCTCTCGGCCAGAATTTCCTCATATCGCCGCGCATCGTCGGAGCTATCGTCAATGCGGGCAACGTCGTCCCCGGAGAGCGGGTGATCGAGATCGGCCCGGGCAAGGGCGTCCTTACCAAGGCGCTCCTCGAAGCAGGCGCGCACGTGAAGGCGATCGAAAAAGACGACCGCCTCATTCCCGTCCTCGCCGAAACGTTCAAGGAAGACATCGCGAAGGGTGCGCTCGAACTCGTTCATGACGATATTATGGAAATGGATTTGAACGAAGTCACGAACAGCGCGTACAAAGTGATCGCTAACATTCCTTACTACGTCACCGGCGGTATCATCAGGGATTTTCTTTCCGCGCAGAACAAGCCGTCGCTCATGGTCCTCATGGTGCAAAAAGAAGTCGCAGCGAGGATCGTCGCGCGAGACGGGAAAGAGAGCGTCCTTTCATTGTCGGTGAAGGCATACGCGCGCCCGGAGATATCGATGAGCGTCTCGCGGGGAAATTTCTTTCCGATACCGAACGTGGATTCAGCAGTGATAAAGCTTTCCGATATCCGAGATCCTTTCGGCGATCGTGCGGCGGAAGAAAGATTCTTCGACGTCGTCAAAGCGGGCTTCGGGCAGAAACGGAAGAGGCTCGCGAAGAACCTCGATGCCGTTCTATCGAAAGAAGAAGTTGCTCGAAAATTCGCCGAGCTGAGACTTGATGAAAATATACGCGCGGAGGATGTGCCCCTCGACGCATGGATCGAGCTCGCGCGATAGAACCGCGCCTACACATGAGAGCTATATGCTCGATCCGTGGAACAAGATCGGAAAGCCAACGCCGATCGGCACATAGCCGAGAACGCACGGAACTACCGTCGGAGCGGCGACGCCGAGGATCTGCTGGCCCGGATGCGGCGGGATATATTTCGAAAACGGAAGCTCCCCCCAAAGCCACATAAGGGGCATCACCGCGTACGGCGGCGTCGCCGATTTTATATAGAGCAGAAGCCCGGTGTTACAGACATATTGGAAGAGAACCGTGCCCCCGATAGAGAGCCCAGGAGCCGCAAAGGCCGCATCCGGGAAAGAAAAAGGTGCCGCGAACGCCAGGAGAAGCAAAAAAACAACGATCTTCAACTTCATGGCTTCATGATATCACACGATGGTATACTGACGTCGTGATTTTCAAATTTTTGAGGACCAAAATAGGCGTCGCGACGCTCGTCGCAGCGCTTTTGATCGTCGGAGCTGTAGTTATAAAGACAAAAAGCTCTGCGAAAGCCTCGACGATCCAGGAAAAGGTTGGCCTCATCGCCGATGCGAGCGTAAAGCAAGGAATAGCCAACGGCGAGCCTTCGAATCTGGATATAATCCTCGGCACTTCGACCATAGAAGACAAGATCGCGGTCCTTGAAACAAGAGCGGCGACCGAAACCCCTGAAAAATTGACGGCAACGGACAGATTCGCCCGCGCATTCTTCCAAGAATACGTGAATTTGAAGAATTCGGGGGCTCAAATAGATGAAAATACGGGAACAGACCTCGTGAATAGGCTCTTGGAACGAGATTATGGCTCCCCGACGGAGGAAAAAACCTATACAGAATCTGATATTGCGATATCGAGCAGCATTTCTTCCCAATCTTTGAAGCAATACGGCAATAAATTAGGCGCTATCCTCGAAGAACCTTTGCCTAAAGGCTATGAACAGGAACTTTACATCATCGCCCGTTACAACGACACTGAAGATGTATCGGAATTGCCGAAATTGGCTCAAAATATAGCTCATTATACGTCTCTACGAAATAAGATACTGGCTCTTTCGGTGCCGAATCCGCTGAAAGCGGCCCATATCGCCCTCCTTAATTCGATTTCAGCGATCCTCGAAGGCGTCCGCGGAATGACGTACATGGACTCCGACCCTGTCGGAGCGACGAAAATGATTTCCCGCTACAACGACGGCATCGAATCGGTCACGTTGCCGCTCGCATACATCAAATCGTACTTCAAAAAGCAGAGCATATCGTTTTCCTCATCGGAAAGTGGATATATCCTTATGCAGTAATGGTATAATTTATCTCGATACCTATATCTTATCGAGATAAATGCTCTCTCGTTTCAGCACAAAAGCGGTCGTCCTGGTCCTTATGGGCTCGCTTCTCATACCGAGCGCATTTCTTTCGTACCCGGCAAAGACTGAGGCCGCCTCGACCTGCGCATCCGTAGTCGCCGGGGCCGTCGCGGCCGCAGTCGGCCTCTCCGCGACGGCAAAAGTCATCGGCGTCACAGTCTCTGCTCCGGGCGGAGACGCTGCGGGCATCGTCGGCGCGGGAGCGAGTTACGGAAGCTTCTTCCAAGACTGCGTATTGAAGCCGATCGCCGTCAGGCTGGCGAAAGCGATGCTCCAAAACGTCACGGGAAGCATCATCGCGTGGATCAACAGCGGCTTCCACGGCAGCCCGTCGTTCGTACAGGATCTTCATGGCCTTATCCAGGACACTACCGATATGGCGATCGGCGAATTCATAGACCGCGATCTCAGGGCAGGATTCCTGTGTAGCCCGTTCTCGCTCCAAGTGCGCATAGCAGTCGCCCAAACGTATCTGCCGTACCATCAGCGATACTCATGTACGCTGTCCCAGATCGAAGACAACGTCACGGGCTTCGCGAACGGCAATAACAGGGGCGGCTGGGACACCTGGCTCCAGACGACCGTCGCTCCGCAGAACAACGTTTACGGCGCGACCGTCCTCGCGCAGAACGAATTGTCGCGACAGATCGCGCAGAGGCTCGAAGTCCAGAACAGGGAGCTCGACTGGGGCAAAGGATTCCGATCCTGGAGCGTCTGTACGGAGACGTACGACGGCAGCGATCCGAGCAATCTCGATCCGGCTAGTGAAAATTGCGCCGGCGCGGAAACGCGCACGCCGGGCACCGTCGTCGAAAGCCAGCTTGAGGTCACACTCGGCTCCGGGGTCCGCCAGCTTGAGGTCGCCGATGACATAGACGCCATCGTCGGCGCCCTTACGAACCAGATGATGCTGCAGGTGGTAAACGGGGCGAAGGGCCTCCTCGGCGCAGGCAAAAAATCCAACGGTTCCGGAAATAGCGCTACATATGGGGGCGCTTTGGGCGGCGGCTCTATCGACCCCGCGCTTATGAGCGCATATGACAGCGGCGTAAGTCAGCTCACCGACGAGAGCGACATCGACGGCGCGTTCCTGGATTCTAACGGCGCGAATTATCTTCCCTTGCTTTCGGGAACAGGCACGCCTGACGTGACAGATGATTCCGCCCAGCCCCTTTCGATCACCCTCTCGATCGACGACAAGACGAGCGTGACGAGCGTGACGACTCCGTTCCTCTTCGTCCTTCGCATCGCGGTCAACAAGCACGCGACGAACATGAGAGTCACGTCGACCCTCCGTTCGAAAGCGAACAACGCATTCGTTCCGTTCAGCGGCCCGTTCTCCGATTTCCGCATCGCGACAGGCAGGTCAGATGGGACGAGCATCAGCACATATCCGACGAACGGAGAGTGGAGCGAAACCTGGTCGAACGTCTCTGCTGACGAGAACTCTCCGTACATCCTGAAGTTCAGCGGAACGGTCAGGACAGCAAGCAGGTCGTCCTTCGCATCCATGCCGGGCACATATGTGATCGACACGTCCGTCAGCGACGGAGAGGGAGGCGCGAAGAACTTCTCGACTGAATTCACCGTCCAATAGCTATGAAGCGATTCCTTAACAGAAAAATAACGGCTCTCGTCCTTCCGCTCGCGGCGGCGTTCTTCGCGATGCCGCATTTCGCGCACGCGCTTGGCGTCGCCGATGTGATCGGAAGCGTGTTCAACGCAGCAGACTTCGTAGGAGGGATCGTCAGCTATACGTTCGAGATCCTAATCCTTCCGCTCGCGGCAGGCGTCCTCTACCTCTCCGGCGTCATCCTCGACGCGGCGATCCAGTTCGGTCTTCACACCGCATACATCTTCAGCCTTTCGCCGGCGATCAACCTGGGCTGGTCCATCATCCGCGACATAGCGAACCTCTTCTTCATATTCATTCTTATATTCATAAGCCTGAAGACGATCATAAGCGGCGCAGGATACAATACGGGAACCGCGCTTAAAAACGTCGTAATCGCGGCTATACTCATAAACTTCAGCCTTTTCATAACCAAGGCGGCGATCGACGTGAGCAACGTCTTCGGAAACTGGCTCTACACGGGCGTGAACAAGTCGCTCGCGGCTTCGAATGCCACGAATCCAAGCTTGAGCAGCCTCATAACCGACCGAATGGGCCTCGTCGATCTCTGGAAAGCCCAGGCGAAGCCGGTGACGGATCCGTCGCAGAACTTCATCGGCAGGATGCTCCGTCTCGCCATCACGCTCATAGCCATCTATATATTCCTCTATGCGGCGGTGCTTTTCATGGCGCGAAGCATCACGCTTCTATTCCTTCTCGTATTCTCGCCGGTCGGATTCATGGGCAAAGTATTGCCCCAAGTCGCTCCGTACTCGGAAGAATGGTGGAACGAACTCACGAACGCCGCGATGTTCCCGCTCGTATTCCTGATCATGCTCTATATATCGCTTCAGTTCATAAACTCGATCGACGCTCTTGGGACCGCGTTCACGAGCGCATCCGGCGTAAACGGAGCGACCGATGTTCCGGGAACCTCGTTCAAGGTCGCGCAGTATTTCAACTACTTCATCATCATATTCCTCCTTCAGAGCACCTTGAGCATATCGAAAAAATGGAGCGGTCAGATGGGCAAGACTCTCGGCGGCGTCGCTGACGGTCTCGGCAAGCTTGCGGTGAACGCGATCGGCACATACGCGACGGGCGGGCTCACGACGGGCCTGCGCGCGGCAGGTCGCGGCCTCGGCGCCGCGATCTCTACGGAAGGCGGCTTGAAAGACAGGTACGCCGCATATTCGAAGACCGTCAGCACGAATCTTCCCCCGATCCTCACAGGCGACAGCAAGATACTGAAGTACGTGAAGGCTCCTGGACAGGGACTCAAGGATATCGGACAGGCGTCGGTGGATAAGATGAAGTCGGGAACATGGGACGTCCGAAACCTTCCTACGGGCAGCGGCAGCGTCGGGGAATTGCTTTCTAGCACGGTTTCGAGCAACACGGGCTCGAAGATCGACATAAAGGGCGCCGACGCGAAGGCGGTCAAGACGCAGATCGGGGAATGGAACGAGGAGAAGAAGATCGAGCTTACGAATCAGGAGATCCTCAAGCAGCTCGCCGCGGTCGAAGAGCAGAGGCTCGAGATCGAACGCCTCGAACGAGCGGGAGCTGGTCCAGGCGACGCAACGTATAATGCCGCACAAGCCGCATTCAAGAATGCGAAGCTCACCGTCTCTGACCGCACGCAGAAGCTCGGCAATCGCGAGCTCGAAAAGATCAGTAAAAAAGCCCTCGGAAGCGAGGAATTCATGCGGACCATCACGGAAAGCCAAGCCGAATACCTTGCCGATAAGGCTGAAACTGACGAGGGTAAGGCAAAGATATGGAAAGCCCGACTCTCTGACGTCGAAAAAGCGGTCAATGCTCCGAACCCTTCGCCTGACGTGGTGCGAGCCGCTCTCAGGAATCATTCGGATAAAGAGCTTAGCAATCTTCCTCCGGAAACCCTCAGGAAGCCTGCCGTGGTCAAGCCCGAATCGATGGATTATGACAAGTTCAGCAAACTTGTCGGCAGCAACAGGCTGACGAACGAAACAAGGATCCGCATGAGGGATGCCCGCTATGAAGATCTTTACGCTATTGCCCAGACCAGACCGGCCGATGAGATCGAAAGAGCGATAGCAAAGATGCAGGCAGGCGAAATATCGAAGCTTGGAGACAAATTCTTCAGGAATGACCAGGGAGGAAGGCCTGCGGTCAACCAAGAGGTGATGGCCGTGCTCGCGCGAAGGGGCAATACCGACATCCTCGACAAGATGGTCCAGAACGACGTCGACGACACGACTCGCAAGGTTATGCGCGAATATATAGAGAACATGGCGAACAACGGCGTCGCCGGATTCGACAAGCTTAACGACTGGCTTAACAACGCGGGTAAAGGATCGATATTCTAAAGCATATGGAATTCACGCCTGAACAGAAAAAAGAAGCGTTCAAAAAACTCCCTCCGATTCTCCGCAATTTCATGCTCTCGGACGATTTCACGCGCGACTTGAGCGCGACAGGAAAGGACAACTCTCTCCTTCTCGACAAGCTCGGCCTCCTCGAAGACGAGGTATTCATGGTTCTTTATGGCCTCAAGCAATCAGCTGATTTCGTTCCGAGCATAGAAAAACGCCTTGCTATAGCCCATGAAGCCGCTATCAGAATAGGCGAGCAGGTTAACCGCACTATTTTCCTCAAGATCCGCGAAAAGATGCAGGAGGCCGATTCAGCGGAATCTCAAATGCCGAAAGAAGAGGCTCCTTCGAACGACCGCGACCAGATCCTCTCCGAAATCGAGAACCCCGCGCCGGCCGTGCATCCTATATCGGCAGCAGATCAGACGATCCCAGGCCCAGCAAAGCCGCGCGAAATCGTCCCGGAGCCATCGAAAGACGCGGTTTCTAAAGATTTCATCGCCGAAAAGATGAAGGCTCCCGTAAATATGCCTACGAAATACGCGTCTGACCCGTACCGCGAGCCTCTCGCGTAATCAGCCTGTTAAATGCGCTATAATAAGCGCGTAACCATATGCGCTTTCAAGTCCCTCAATTCATAGAGGTCGAAGACAAGATATTCGGCCCCCTGACGCTCAAACAATTCCTCTATCTCCTCGGAGGGGCCGGTCTTTCATTCCTTATATATACGTTTATCAAGAATATCGTCATAGACGCCATCTTGATCGTGCCGATCCTCGGTTTCGTCCTTGCTCTGGC
The DNA here is from genome assembly GCA_035546035.1 of Candidatus Paceibacterota bacterium. Lineage (NCBI taxonomy): Bacteria > Bacillati > Minisyncoccota > Minisyncoccota bacterium. The sequence continues at coordinate 93,288 of DASZXC010000008.1, read as the reverse complement.
GTTCTACAAGATCAATAACAAACCGTTCATCAACGTCGTCGAGGCAGCATTCACGTATTACGTCGGCAACAAGCTCTATATCTGGAAAAAAATAGACAAGCCTATCGTCGCCAAGAAGGCCGTGGCGCCCGCAACGTCGGGAAATCTCGATTTCTATGTGCCGAAGCTTTCGGATTCCAAGCTGAAAGACCTGACCTGGTCGCTCGACATCAAGCAGAGCCAGAATCCGGCCCAAAGCCAGGGAGGGAAGAGCAATATCTAGTGATATACTGAATAAATGGCAGCCACCAACGCCAAGACAACGCAAGATTTCGTACCTATCAAGGAGATCCGTCAGGGCATCGTCATACTGAAAGACGAATCTCTTCGCGCTATCGTCATGGCATCGTCGCTCAACTTCGCCCTCAAATCGGCTGACGAACAGCAGTCTATCATCATGCAGTTCCAGAATTTCCTGAACTCGCTCGATTTTTCGGTCCAGATATTCATCCAGTCGAGGAAGCTCGATATCAGGCCCTATATAGCGCTTCTCGAGAACCGACTCCGCGAACAGGTCGGAGATCTCCTCAAGATCCAGACGCGCGAATACATACAATTCATCAAGAATTTCACGGAGAATTCGAACATCATGACCAAGACGTTCTTCGTCGTCGTGCCGTATTCGCCCGCAGCTATCAGCACGGGAACGGTTTCCGGCATCATCGGCAAAAAGAAGACGTCGGAAGAGACCGCGGAGCAGAAGCTCGCCCAATTCGAAGAGCATCGTAGCCAGCTCGAGCAAAGAGTAGGGGTGGTGACGCAAGGCCTCGTCCGCTGCGGCATCCGCACGATAGAGCTCGGCACGGAAGAGATCGTCGAACTCTTCTACAAGATCTTCAACCCGGGCGATACCGAGAAGCCTATACCTTTGAACTAATATGGGAATATTCGATTTTCTTAAAAAAAAGGAGAGTCAGGCGTCCATAGCGCCGATTTTGCCTTCGGAGATATACGAGGCGGGTGTTTTGGAATTAAAAGACGTCATCGCGCCTTCGGCTTTAAAGGTCTCGCCGCGCGAACTCTCTTTGGGCGACAAGATCGTGCGCTCGTTCTTCGTTATATCGTATCCGCGCTTCCTCTCGGAATCGTGGTTCGCTCCGATCATTAACCTCGACAAGGTCTTTAACATCTCTATCTTCGTCCATCCGGTCGAGACCGAGAAAGTGCTCCGCACGTTCCAGAAAAAAGTGGCCGAGGTGCAGAGCCAGATCAGCATCCGCGAGCAGAAAGGCCTCGTCCGCGATCCGATGCTCGACACCGCGTACCAGGATCTCGAACAGCTTCGCGACCAGCTCCAGCAGGCGCAGGAAAAGCTCTTCGACGTGGGCGTCTACATCTCCATATACGGCGAATCGGAGCAGGAGCTCGACAAAACCGAATCCGAAATCAAATCGATCCTCGAATCAAAGCTCGTCTATGTAAAGCCGGCGCTTTTCCAGCAAGAGCAGGGATATAAATCCAACCTCCCTACGGCGTCCGACGAACTTCTCGTCCATTCCAAGCTTAATTCAAGCCCTCTTTCGAGTCTTTTCCCGTTCATATCGTTCGACCTGACGTCGGACAAAGGCATCCTCTACGGCATCAATAGGCACAATTCGTCGCTCGTGCTTTTCGATCGATTCTCCCTGGAAAATTACAACTCGATCACGTTCGCGAAATCGGGCGCCGGCAAATCATATGCGACGAAGCTCGAGATCCTTCGAACGCTCATGTTCGACACCGACGTCATCGTCATAGACCCTGAAAGAGAATATGAATTCCTCGCCGAATCTACAGGCGGCAAATATTTCAACATCTCGCTCAATTCCGAGCACCACATCAACCCGTTCGACCTTCCGGCGCCGCGCGAAGACGAATCGCCCGCGGACGTGCTTCGCTCCAATATCATCAACCTCGTCGGCCTCTTCAGGATCATGATGGGCGGGCTCACCCCGGAAGAAGACGCGATCATAGACAAGGCGATCACCGAAACGTATGCGCTCAAAGACATTACGCCTGATTCGGATTTCTCCCACACCGAGCCGCCTCTTCTTTCCGACTTCGAACTCGTGCTCGCCGGCATGGAAGGAGGCGAGTCTCTCGTTCAGCGACTGACCAAATATACGAAGGGAACGTGGTCAGGCTTCATCAATAAGCCGACGAACGTAGACATCGGCGCTAAATTCATCGTATTCTCGCTTCGCGACATGGAAGAAGAGCTCAAGCCCGTCGCTATGTATATCGTCACGCACTATATATGGAACGCGGTCAGGAAGAACCTCAAGAAGCGCCTCCTCGTCATAGACGAGGCGTGGTGGATGATGAAATCCGAAGATACCGCGTCGTTCTTGCTTGGCCTCGCCAAGCGCGGACGCAAATACTACCTGGGCCTTGCGACTATAACCCAGGACGTGGACGACTTCCTTAAATCCCCGTATGGCCTTCCGATCATCACCAACTCGTCCATTCAGGTGCTTTTGAAGCAGTCTCCGTCGTCCATAGACAGGCTCCAGCAGGTATTCAACCTCACCGACGAGGAAAAATACCTCCTCCTCGAATCCGACGTGGGCGAGGGCATATTCTTCGTCGGTCTGAAGCACGTGGCCATAAAGACCATCGCTTCGTACACCGAAGACCAGATAATCACGTCGGACCCATCGCAGATATTGGCGATGAAGGAGACGAAAAAGACCATAGAGTAGAAAAAAGAGAGAGCAAAAATACATCCGCGCTCTCTTTTTCATTGCTTTCGCTGTGATACAATATTTCCATGCCTGGCTTGTTAAAAAGCACTCTTTTAGCTCTCTTTCTCGCCCTCTTTTCCGTCTCGACGGCCGCTGCCCAGAGCATTCCCGGCATCGCGGAACCGGTGACCTTTCAGATCTCGCCTGAATTCCCGCGTCCGAATACGTCGGTGACGGTTTCGGCGCAGAGCTTCAGCACAGACCTCGACCGCGCTACCTTCACCTGGTACGTCGAAGGTAAGGTATTCAAAAAGGGCGTGGGCATAACGAGCATCAGCGTCCCGGTGGCAACTGCCGCGATAAGCGTCTCTGTGAACGTGGCGACGATAGATATCGGCACCGTATCGAATAAAGCGACCATACGACCGGGAAGCGTTGACCTTCTCTGGCAATCTGACGGATACGCGCCTCCGTTCTATAAAGGGAAGGCGCTTGAAACCTATGGATCGTCTTTCAAGGTGACGGCTATATCGAATCTCGTCGGATCGAACGGCAAAAGGGCAGACCCGAAGACCCTTGTATACAGCTGGAAAAAGAACGGGATGGCAGACGGCGCACAGTCGGGATATGGAAAGGACTCATATACAGGAACGCAGTCGAGCTACGTGCGCGGAGGCGACGATATCAGCGTTGAAGTCTCGACCGTATCGCACGACGCAGGAGCTACGAGGACGATAACGATAACCCCGGCTGCTCCGGAAGTGCTTTTCTACGAGAACAGCCCGCTTTACGGCATCGTCTACGAGCGCGCGCTCGCCGGATCGATGACCCTCGCCGGGGAAGAGATAACACTTCGCGCCGAACCCTTCAACATTTCGGCTTCTAAAATGCTTTTGAACGATCTCTCGATCGACTGGACACTTAACGATACGACGGTATCTGATTTCAAAGATAGGAACGAGATAACGCTCCGAACGACGGGGGCTGCCGGCGGGCAGTCGAATATCGGCATACTGATCCAACATAAGACGAAGCTCCTCCAGGGCGGCCAGGCGAGTCTCGTCATATTCCAATAATGAAAACTGCTTTTAAAAAATCCTTACAATTAGCGGTCGCGGCAACGGGCCTTGTTTTCATCGCTCTCGTCATTTTCGCTCCGGCAAAGATAGCGTTGGCGCAGGAAACATACAAGCCGCTCACGACAATCCCGAACGCATTCACCGAGAACCAGCCGACGGATCCAGTCAGCCTCGTAAAAAATATCTACGGCATATCGATCGGAATCGCGGCGATCCTTGCGGTCTGCGTCATCATATACGCCGGCGTGCTCTATACTACAAGCGAAGCGATAGGACAGAAGACCGACGCCAAGGCGCGCTGGCAGCATGCCCTTATCGGCCTTCTGATACTTTTGAGCGCCTACATCATATTGAGAACGATAAACGTTAGCCTCGTAAATATCAATCTGAACACACTCACAACGACGTGCGGATCTAATGGCGTGCCGTGCGGAAGCTCTGTGCCCCAAACCGTTCTACAGGAGCTCCTTAATAACTCCAATGCCGCGGTCACAGCATACCAAAAAGCGGAAGCGGATAAGACCGAGGCTCAGCGAGCGGTCACTGCCGCCCAGGCTATCTTGATTTCGGCTCAAGCGAGCGGAGATACTGAATCTATCGCAAAGGCGCAAGCCGCGTTAGAAGAGGCTCAGAATATCGCGACCGCCAAGACGATCGATGCGGGCCTCAAAAGGATCGATTCAGCCGCCCAGCAGAGCACTCTCCAGATAACGCAAGCGGTGAACGGGGGCGACGCGGACAAAGCGCTCGAGATAGCGGCTGACGCGCTTAAAATAGAAACTGAGGCTGCTTCGAAGATAACCGATCCGGCGGCACAGGCTCAAGCCCAAGCCAATATCCGAATCAATACGGAAAGTCAGCGAGTGATCATAGCTGCAGGAAGCATAATCAACGGCATGAATACGGGCGCTTATCCCACAGCCCTCGCTTCAGGCCAAGAGAAATTCCAGACGGCGAGAGCGTCATTCTTATCAGAAACATCGCATGTATACGCGCAGCTCAAGCAGAGCGATCCAACGGGAGCCGATCGGTATCGCGTAACGGTCATAGCCCAGTTAAAGAAGATAGACGAATACCGGACTGCCATGCAGGGAACATACGGACAGATAAAAGCCGCACAATAATATGTCGAGAAAAGCATTCATTGTGATAATAGCAGTCATCCTCGCCTTCTTCGGAGCGATCGGCTGGTATTTCATTTCAGGAGACAAGAGCGGGACGAATTCCGGGAACACCGACGTTGATTCGTCGAATCCGTTTCCTTTCGGTCAGGGTCCTGCATCGAACGGAAATGCGAATACCGGTAGCGGGGACCAGACGGGAGACGCGAGCAGCGGGGGAACGATCGATTTGAGCGGCAATCAGACCGGCCCCGCCCGATTGAGGCGCATCTCCACCGTCCCGACCGCAGGCGCGGTGGCGTTCGATGTCGGCAGCTCGACGATCATCCGCTATGTCGAGCGCGCGACGGGCCATGTCATCGAAACAGGAAGTGATTCGAGCTCTTCGGACCAGATATCGAACATAACCATACCGAAGATCCGGGAGGCATTGTGGGCGACGAATGGCCAGAACGTCGTCCTTCGCTACCTCAAAGATAACGAGGGGACAATCCGAACGTTCCTCGGCAGGATATCGACCACTACGAAAACCATCGAGGGTACATTCCTCGCGGACGATATCGAAAATATAGCCGTCTTAGGTTCAAGGATCTTCTATTTGGATGAAAGCATGAGCGGCGCCCAGGGATACAGGGCTAACATAGACGGTACAGGGAAGACCGGCGTCTTCAATTCTTCATTCGGGGACTGGAAAGCGACCTGGGCATCGAACAGCGTTCTTTTGTTCGCGCGACCGAGCGCCGGCATGCAGGGATCGGCATATATCCTCGATATGTCCACGGGAGCGATGGTCCCTACGATAGACCGCATACCAGGCCTTCAGGGACTCTTGAGCTCCGACGAGGCTTTTATGCTCTATACGGGCGCGAACGGAAATAGCATGGGAACAGCAGTATATGACGTTAAAAAGGCGGTGAAGCGCGACCTCGACATCGGAACCATCATAGACAAGTGTGTCTGGAGCAAGAAAGAGAAGACGGTAGTCTATTGCGCCATTCCAAAGTCTCCGGCGGCAGCAAGCTATCCTGACGACTGGTATAAGGGCAAGGTCGCGTTCGCCGACAGCCTCTGGAAGATAGACGCCGTCACGGGGGAGACGACCGACATCCTCGACCCGGAACTCGAAGCGGGTATTTCCATGGACATCGTCAACCCGTCTCTCGATCAGGGAGAGAATGTCATCGTATTCACTGACAAAAACGATCTGACCGTCTGGAGGTTAAATCTAAAGTAGACTCTCATAATATAAAAGGACGTCCCGCCAAGCCCTGGGACGTCCTTTTATATTATGAGAGTTTTTCTTTAGAAATCTGCCGCCTCACGTAGAGCTCTTGCCCGATCATGAAGAGGTTGCTCGTCGTCCAATATATGGCGAGAGCCGACGCGATCGAAGATGAAATAAGAAAGATCATGATAGGCATGATGAATTTCATCATCATATGCATCATGCTCTCCTGGGTCAGCCTTCCTTCTCCGTCCCGGCGAGCTTTCGGCGTGGAAATATGAATCTGGAAATACTGCGATCCCGCCGCGAGGAGGGCGAGGAAGAAGCTTTTCTGGGTGAGGTCGAAGAGTCCGAGAAAATGGGTGCCGATAGCCGGCGGAATGCTTACGAACGAATAGAGGATATCAGTGTGTATGGTCGAAAGACCCGACGTGTAGAAGATATGATAGAGGGCGATGAGGATAGGGAGCTGTATGATGAGAAGGAAGAACATGGAGAACGGATTGATCTTCTTCTCTTTATAGAAAGCCATAGTCTGGACGGCGAGAGCCTGTCTGTCATTCTTGTATTTCTCCTTTATAGCGGCCAATTCAGGCTCTGCCTGCCTCATGACGACCTGGGTGCGGGCCGCTTTGCGCGAAAGAGGGAAGAGAATGAGACGGACGATGACGGTAAAGAGGATCACGACCATTCCGACATCAAGCCACGGAATGAATCGGACTGCGTCTATGAGGAGTATGAAGCCATTATAGAGCGGATTGTAGACCAACGTGGTGTAAAGCGCGTGCATATTATTTGTTAGGTATGTATAAGGTATCAATTCCCGGCCGAAAATCCTAATCCAGAAGCCCCGCCTTCTTGAAAAGAGACCCGATCTCCGCAGCAAGATCGCCGAACGGCGCCGCGAGAGCTTCTTTCTTCGGGATGATCATGACGAATGCCGTGGCTTTCACCGACCCGAGCGATTTCTCGATGGCCGCATATACGCGTCTCCGCGCGCGGCCGCGAGAGACGGCGGTGGGAAACGCCTTTTTGGAAGCGCTCACCGAAAAGCCCGCCTTCTTAGAGGGAATGTGCCTCAAAGAAATAAGCGTCCCGAAGACGCTTTTTCCGAGAGAGAGGCTTTCTATGTCCTTCGCCGTGAGGCGATCTCTCTTTTTGAGCATTGCGCGCGAGATTTATGCCTTCACGATCCTCTTGCGGCCCTTGTGGCGCCTTCGCGCGAGCACTTTCTTGCCGGTAGGAGAGTTCTTGCGGGCGAGGAAGCCGTGCGCGCGAGCTCGTTTTCGATTCCTGGTCTTGTATACGATTGCCATAAGGCGTGGTAGTAAGCAACTGACTCTGTTAACAACTTGTTCACATATTATTAACACATTTACTTCGCGACCACAAGTACTACAATTCTCTGAAGCGATTTATACTTGCTTCACTTCATCAGCGCGACCAATGGATAATAAAAAAATCTGGGAGAACGTACTGGGAACAATAGAGCTTTCCGTGTCGAAGGCGACCTTCAGCACCTGGTTCCGCGACACCTACATCCATAAGATAGACGAGGGCATCGTCTACCTCGCCGTTCCGAGCGCTTTCGCCAAAGACTGGCTCTCCGACAAGCTCCATAAGGTCATTCTGAAATGCCTTCGCGACCACGGCGGCGACATCCGATCGCTCGAATACGTCATAGCCAAAGTCCCGGAGCGCAAAGAATCGATGGAATCGGGCATGGAGCGCGTTCTTCCGGTATTCGAACTGCCCCTCCAGGACCATTACGTCAACAAAGAGGACAATCTCAACCCGAAATATACATTCGAGACGTTCGTCGTCGGTCCTTTCAACGAATTGGCGCATGCGGCGGCCCAGGCAGTCATTAAAAGTCCGGGAATCGCCTATAATCCGCTCTTTATCTATGGCGATACCGGTCGCGGCAAGACGCATTTGATGCAGGCGGTAGGAAATTCGATCAAATCGGCCGCTCCTTCGAAGAAGATCTATTACATAACCGCCGAAAAGTTCTCCGTAGACCTCATGAGTTCGATCCAGCTCGGCAAACAGCCTCAATTCAAGGAGAAATACAGGAAATACGACGTCATTATCATGGACGACGTGCAGTTTTTCGCAGGAAAAGAGAAGTATCAGGAAGAGTTCTTCCATCTTTTCAACGCATTCAAGGAAAACAACAAGCAGCTCATCTGTTCTTCCGACCGCCATCCGAACCATATCGAGCTCGAGGACCGCGTAAAATCGCGCTTTAACGCCGGAATGGTTGTAGACGTCGCGTCGCCTGACTACGAATCGCGCCTGGTCATCCTTAAGAACAAGCTCGCGAAGCAGAGCGTCATCCTCGCGCCTGAATTGATCGATTTCATCGCGAGCTCGATCGAAAGCAACATCCGCGAGCTCGAAGGCATCGCCAATTCTTTAGCCATGCAGAGCCAGGTAAAGGGCAGGGAGCTCAATATCCTCGAGGTAAAGAACATCCTCAAGAACAATGCGAAACCGAAGAAATCCGTCTCTGTTAAGGATGTGGTGAAGATCGTCTCTGATTTCTATAACATCGAGGAGAACAACATATACGAAAAGACCCGCAAAAAAGAAGTTGTAAAGCCGCGCCAGGTCATCATGTATCTCCTCCGCGAGGACATGAACATATCGTATCCGTCTATCGGCGAGAAATTAGGCGGCCGCGACCACACCACGGTCATCCACTCGTGCGAAAAGATAAAGGAAGACATCAAATCCAATCAGGTTCTTTTGCAGGAGCTCAATCACATACGATCTCTCATCATGTAGAGAGGCTGTGGATAGGCCAGGGAAACCTTTGGGGTAGAGCTGGGGATATGCGCGGGAGACATATGTGGAGAGTTTCGGATAAGTCGGGCGATCTTTCAAAAAGCGCGGAAGTTGTTAAAAGCTTTCCGTGGATATGAACAGGATAGTGGAAAAATTTTCCGAAAAGAGCTAATGTCTGGGCTATATTCCGAGATATCCCCATATCCCCAATACCAACAGCAGCAACATTTTTCTTAAAGGAAATATAAGAGATATACTGGGAACAACCAATACCGATATGAAAATAGAGTGCATCAAAGACAAGCTGATGGAAGCGATCGCAAAGGCAGACCGGCTGACAGGGAAGAATCTCTCATTGCCCATACTTTCTTGTATAGACATTAAGACGGCGAAGAATAACATCGTTATACGCGCTACGAATCTCGACTGCGGCATAGAGATCAAAATCCCTGCCAAAGTCGAAGACGAGGGCGAAATAGCGCTTCAGGGAGGTGTTTTGAGCTCTCTACTTGCCGGTCTTCCGAAGGAAAAGAACATCGTTCTCCAATCAAAGGACGGAAATGCGCTCGTTTCGACCTCTGCTAACACGACGCTCATAAAAACCTTCTCTCCGGACGATTTCCCTACCATTCCGCGCCTCGACACCCAACGAACCATTGAAATAAGTCCGAAAGTTCTCGTCAAAGGCTTCAAATCGGTCGTATACAGCGCTTCGACTTCGACGGTAAAGCCTGAACTCGCGAGCGTCTACGTATATAAAGACGGATCCGAGCTCGTTTTCGTGTCCACTGACTCGTTCCGCCTCGCTGAAAAGCGCGTAAAGGTCAAAGAAACTCTCGATTTCCCTCCGGTCATTATCCCGGGCAAGAACGTGAACGACGTCGTCCGCACGCTTGAGACCGTTACCGACGATATAAAAGTGCTTTTCGACAAGAACCAGATCGCATTCGAGGGCAAGGATATATATCTGATGTCTCGCGTCGTGGACGCCACGTTCCCTGACTATAAGCAGATCATTCCGAAGGTCTTCGTCACCGAAGTCGTCGTTCTGAAGCAGGATCTCATGGATTCGCTCAAGACTTCCCATGTCTTTTCCGATAAATTCAACCAGGTCAACATCAAGGCGCTTCCTTCGAAGAAGACGTTCACTATTTCGACCAAGAACAGCGACGTGGGCGAGTACGTGAACGCCATCGATTCTTCGGTCACCGGCCAGGACTTAGACATCAATTTCAACCACAAATACCTTTCCGACTGCTTCCAGTCTATTGATTCCGACAGCGTCGCTATTTCGATCAGCGGCGCTAACAAGCCCTTGGTCATGAAGGGCGTATCCGATAAGAGCTTCACGTATCTCGTGATGCCGATGAACCGATAGTGTTCAATATCGCTGATTATTTCAAGAAATTCTCCCGCATCGAGAGCGATTCTCTGTCGCAGAGGGACGCTGTCCGTGCGGCGATATACGGCGCGTGCGGCGCCGATATCCCGTTCGACGTGAAGAAGGGCGTGATCATAGTCAAAGGCTCTCCTGCGGCCAAATCCGTGGCATTTACAAAGAAAGAAGCGATCATTCGATCGCTTCGCGAGAAACACCCGAACCTTCGCCTGACCGATGTCCGATAGATACCTCGAAATTATTGGTCGAGGGCCACTTTGAACTGCATCGAAGCGTCGTTCCGGTCATATACAGAGTCCTGCGCGACGACGCGTATGGTGTTCATCTCTTGGATATTAGGTACGTCCTTTGGCGAGAACCTGAATATGAACGGCCCTTGGTCTATGGTCTGGACGAACGAGTCGTTTATATAGAGCGTCGCCTTGGAAATAGGGTACAGGCCTGACGGGTCGACGTAGAGGGACACCGAATCGTTCACGTCGTATGTCTTCCCCGGATCGACGTTAGAGAGCCGCACAGAGAACGTATTCGCTTGCGTATGAACGTCATCGCTCTGGGTCGGTATGACCGATGAATTCTGGTCGGAATAGCCGTTCTGTTGCGCCCAGATGCGTACAGGCGTCTCCCAACGGATGAATTGAGGGTCCTTGCTCGGATCTATCGGCGCAGGGCCCAGGGGATTATTCTTGTCTACCCAATAGAGGATGTCGTGGATGGACTGGACGGCGACTTCTTTGCGCGTTTCAGGCGGGGTAAGGGCCGTCGCGAGCTTTCCGGTCACGGTGTCTATCGTATACGTCTGTCCGCCTTGCCAGATGCCCTTCATGACGGGTTTAAGGGTCGCGGGATCGGCCGGCGTCGGCGGGATGAATCGCTCGTCGGCGAGCGTCGGCAGGGCGCTCTTCATGAACGAGCTCCACATCGGCGCGACGATCTGCCCGGCGACTTTTTTGACCATCGGGCTGTTGTCGTTGTTGCCCGCCCAGACGCCGATGACGAGGTTCGGCGTATATCCGACCGTCCACGCGTCGCGCGAGTCGTTCGTCGTACCGGTCTTCACCGCTACGTCGCGGGTAGGGAAATAGAGGACGGAGTTAGGGCCGTATGCAGGCGTTCGCGCGACGTTGTCCGAAAGGATGCTCGATATCGTCTCGGCGATGTTCGCGGGCAATACGCGGGCCTGGCGCTGGGAAGGGAGGCGGACTTCGCGACCTTCGGCGTCCTGGACGCTCAAAACGCTTCGGTACGGCACGCGCACGCCGTCATTGGCGAATACGCCGTATGCATTCGTCATCTCGAGGAGCGATATCTCGCCGCCGCCGAGCACGAGCGTCAGTCCATACTGGTCAGGATTGGTGAGGCTCGTAATGCCCATGTCTTTCGCGAGAGCGAGAGAGTCTTTGATCCCTGCGAGATAGAGCGTCTTTACCGAAGGTACGTTGATGGACTGGGCCAATGCCTCGCGAAGCGTTATGGGGCCGCGGAACTTGCCGTCATAGTTTCCAGGGCTGTAGCACGACTTCGGATCTACGTCGCCCGATATCGGCGTCGAGGACGCGTACATATCGGTGAGCGAAGGCATGCACTGCGTGCTGAATTCGGTCGGAAGGTCAAAGAGCACGGTTTCAGGCGTATAGCCCTTGATGAAAGCCTCCGAATATATGATCGGTTTCATGGTAGAGCCCGGCTGGCGGTTCGGAGAGATGGCGGCATTGAACTGCCCATCGATTTCTTTGTCGAAATAGTCGCGCGAGCCGACCATCGAGACGATGTCGCCGGTATGAGGGTCCATGGCGACGAGCGCCGCATTCGTCGCGTCGAAGTTCTTCGTGTTCGAAAGCGCCGTCGTTTTGACGAGATCCTCTGCCTTTGCCTGAAGCTCGGCGTCGAGCGTCGTGATGACTTTGTATCCGCCGTTCTCGAGGCTTCCCGCGCCCAGGATGCTCTCGAGGTACTGCTTTACGAAGAATACGAAATGAGGGGCCTTGATGCCGTACTGGTCTTGCGGCTGGAACTGGACCTTCTCCGCGCGGGCCGCGTCATATGATTTCTGGTCTATGAAATGGAGCTCGAGCATCTTTTTCAGCACGAGGTTCTTGCGGTCTTCAAGAGCTGCCGTGTTCTTGCCGTACGGCGAATAATACGTCGTCGCCTGCGGAATGGCCGCGAGATATGCCGCTTCGGCGAGCGTCACGTCCTTGGCATCTTTCGCGAAAAACTGGCGCGACGCCTCTTCGACGCCATAGATACTGCCGCCATACGGGTTTTCGTTCAGATATATAGAAAGAATGGCGTCTTTCGATAGTGTCTTGTCGAGCTTGATGGCGAGCACCCATTCCTTGAGCTTGCGCGAAATGCTCTTATTGACCGTAAGGAGCGTGTTCTTCACTACCTGCTGGGTAATCGTCGATCCGCCCTGGCTATAGCTGCCCGAAACGATGTTCGCGAGCACGGCGCGGATGATCGACGTGATCTTGATGCCGCCGTGATGATAGAAATCTTCATCCTCGATCGCGACCGTCGCGTTCTTGATGAACGGAGATATGTCGGACGAAGGGAGCACCGTTCTTTTCACGCCCTGGTTGAGGTCATAGAGCAGCACCCTGCCCGTGCGGTCGTATATTTTGGTGGACTCGGTGACCTTGCGGCTTTCGAACGAAGAAAGGTCGGGGAGCTGGAACGACGATATCCAGAGAACGATGCCGGATACAGAGAGGCAGGCGGCGGAAGCGACGAGTATCAGGATATCTCGTTTGGTATGGGCTTTGATGTGACGGCGGAAGCGGTGGAAATAACGGGTGACGGCGTTCTTTCTCATTGGTAGTAGTACGATAACATCAAAAAAATGGCTCTACAAGACAAATCTAGGGAATTATGATAATTTTACGTCCATACATGAATACTACGGATAAACTAAAGGAATTAGACAATCTTTTCACTAAGGGAGTCGGAGAATTTGTGGATCCCGAAGGCAAATTCAGGCAAAAGCTCACAAAAAAGATAAAGAATGATGATAAAGAAGAGATAATCATCAAGTTTGGAATTGATCCGACAAAACCGGATATCCATCTTGGACATGCCGTCGTATTTCAAAAACTAAGGAAATTCCAAGATCTTGGTTGTAAGGTCGTATTCGTGGTAGGTGACTTTACCGCAAGGATCGGCGATCCGACGGGTAAGAGTCAGACTCGACCGGAGCTCGACCAGCTTGAGATTCAAAAAAATGTCGATACTTATAATCAGCAGGTAGGTAAAATCCTCAATCTAGATCCAAAGGTATATTCCTGGATCAGGAATTCCGATTGGTTTTACAATGCGAGTGACGTATTTCTTACTCGAAAAAATAGTGCTGGTGAAGAAGAGCGCGTAACGGATATCGCCGTCCTGACTAAGGCATTGATAGATACCAGAATGCAAAAGACCGCTCTCAAACGACCCGGCGGCGCGATCGATATCCTCACCGTAAACGGCCTCATGTGGACTTTGAAGCATATAACTTTCTCCAAACTTGTGAGCAGGGATATGTTCCAAGAACGGATAAAGAAGAATCAAGAGCTTTATATGCACGAAATGCTCTATCCTGTATTTCAGGGCATAGATTCTTATTTGATCCACAGAATATATAATTCCTGCGACCTTGAGATCGGAGGCACCGACCAGACGTTTAACATGATGATGGGCCGAGACGTAATGAAGGCGAACGGGCAGCCCCCCCAGGCCGTCATGACCTGTAAGATCCTTCCGGGCACAGATGGCAAGGAGAAGATGAGCAAGAGCCTTAATAACTACATCGGCATTTCCGAGGCGCCTTCCGAGATATTCGGGAAGATCATGTCCATACCTGATTCGGTCATCTCTGACTACTTCGAGCTCTGCACCTTTTCTTCGGTTGAAGAGGTAAAGAAAGAGCTCTCGGACAAGAACGTCAATCCAAGAGATCTAAAACTGCGATTGGGAGAGGAGATCGTCTACCTTTATCATGGTAAGGACGCTGCTCGTGAGGCCCGAGATTCTTTCCTCAAGACTTTCTCTGAAAAGAAAGGCATGCCCGAAGCCGCTCCGGAAGTAAGGGCGGCTAAAGAAGCAAAGATCAGCGACGTGCTTATTGAAGCCAAGATCGTCTCTTCGAGATCAGACTTCCGCCGCCTCATTTCCGAAGCCGCGATTAAGGATATGAAGACGGGGGCTGTCGTCGCGCTCGACCAGAAGGTAGAAAGCGATATGGACCTGAAGGTCGGAAAGCATAGATTTTTGAAGATACGGGTGAGATAGCAGACACCATGAATATAAAAACGCGTCCCGGGGCTTGGCGGGACGCGTTTTTATATTCATGGTGTCTACCAGCTCTCCTCCTCTTCGTTTCTGAAGTCGTCGAGCGGATCATCCTCGTCCTCTCCGTCTTCGCTGCCGTCATCGACATCTTCGACGTCGTCCCCGGATTCTTCATCGTCATCGCTCGAAACCTTCTTCGGGCTTGGATCGTCTTCGCTCTCGTCGTCCTTAAGCTTGACCTCGTCCTTTTCCTCTTCGTCTTTGATAGGTTCTTCCTTTTGGATCTTCTTTCTTGGCATGTTTTTCTTGAGTGCCCCTCATTTGTAGCAAATGAGTTTTGGTTTGAAAAGTTGTCAGGCTGTGGAAAACCTTTCGCAAGCGAAGCAAGTGAGCCCGACAGCGATCGCGTCGTACTCGTCGTCATGCCTTATGGTCTTTTCGACCCTGATGAGGCGGGGGATCATGGCGATGATCTGCTCTTTATCGCTCTGGCCGTGGCCTGTTACCGCAGCTTTTATCTGTCCCGGTCCGTATTCGTATACCGCAAGGCCGCGCTTCGCTGCTTCATATAAAATGACGCCGCGCGCTTCGGCGACGGCTATCGCCGTTTTGGCGTTGGTGCTGAAGAAGAGCGTCTCTATGGCAAGCGCTTTCGGTTCGAAGTCTGCGATGATGCGGCCTATTTCGGCGCCGATAAGACCGAGGCGCTCATTGTGAGGCAGCTTTTTATCCGTTTTAAAGCAATCGGAATAGACGAGCGTCTCTTTCTGGCGAGGATTCTTTTCTATGACGGCGATGCCGAGGCGTTCGTATCCGGGATCGATGGCGAGGATCCTCATATCCGTTATTCGACGTTCGTGAAGACTTCCTGCACCTCGTCGTTGCCTTCGAGATCACCGACCAATTTTTCGAGAACGGCGATATCCGCGTCTTCCAATTGCGTCGCAGTCGTCGCGATCCAGTTCGCGCCTTCGCGCTTGAATGCCCATGACGCGCTGCCGGGGGTCGCGAGGGCAAAGCCGTTGTCCGACAAGATGTGCTTCACCTCCTGCGCCGCTTTGTTCTTGTTCGACGTGAGCGTTTCGATCATGAGCGCGCATCCGCCCGGGCCGTACGCTTCATAAGTGATGGCTTCCAGAGCCGCTCCCGGTTCGTTCGCTTTCTTGACCGCGCGCTCGATGACGTCGCTCGTCACGTTCTCGGTCTTGGCCCGCTCGATCAATGCGCGGAGCGAGGGCGCGTTCTTGTCGCCCTTAACTTTCTGCGCCTCTGCCGAGATCAGCTTCGAATATTTCGAATAGAGCTTCGACTTCGCTCCGTCGGTCTTGGCCTTGCGGTCTTTTATCTGCTTCCATTTATTGTGTCCTGCCATGCGCTTGCTCGATTAATCTTATCTTACAAAAGCTTTCCTCTCTTTTCGGGCGCTATTTTCATATGATCGTAGCCTTTCTCCGTCACTTTGCGGCCGCGCGGCGTTCGTTCGATGAGGCCGAGCTGCAACAGATACGGCTCGTGCACCTCTTCGATGGTCGCTTCTTCTTCGGAAAGGGAAGCGGCTAACGTATTCAGTCCGACCGGGCCGCCGTTGAACTTGTCTACCAGAGTCTTCAGCAGATCGCGGTCGCTTTGCGTCAATCCGAGTTCGTCTATGCCCAACATGGCGAGCGATCGATCCACGATTTCGACCGAAACAGGCACTTTTTCGACTTGGGCCAAGTCGCGGACGCGCTTCAAGAGGAAATTGGCCGTTCGCGGCGTGAATCGGCTGCGCTTCGCGATCTTTTCGGACGATGCGGGGTCTATGTCTATGCCCAGAAGCTTGGCCGAGCGGTGGATTATCTGCTGGATCTCTTTGTCGGTATAGAATTCGAGCCTGAATGTGCCGCCTGAAAAGCGCGATCGGAGCGGCGACGACAGCATAGCCACCCGCGTAGTCGCGGCGATTAGAGTGAATGGCGGCAATTCGAGCTGTATCGTTCGCGCCGAAGGGCCTTTGCCGATGATGATGTCCAAAGAGCCCGATTCCATGGCGGGGTAGAGCACCTCTTCGATCGCTTTGTTCAGGCGGTGGATCTCGTCTATGAAAAGCATGTCGCCCGAGGCGAGATTGGTCAGTATAGACGCGAGGTCGCCGACTTTTTCTATGGCCGGGCCGGACGTGGCTTTCAATTGCGACGCGGTCTCTTTGGCGATGAGATGCGCGAGCGTCGTCTTGCCTAGGCCGGGCGGGCCGTAGAAAAGGATGTGCTCCGGGGGGTGGTTGCGCTCGGAAGCGGCGCGCAAAAGCACCTTGAGGTTGTCTTTGATGGCCTTTTGGCCTACATATTCGTCCCAGGAAGAGGGACGAAGGGTCGTATCGAGAAAAAGCTCGTCAGAAGCCTTGTTCGAGGCCTTATCTTTGGCGTCTCCGTGGGCTGCAGGGGAGCTACTTGACATATGAAAATCTTTATGCTAAGATACCTGGCGACAGACTGAACATCGATTCCAGAGTATAAATCTCTAAGCGATTAAACCTTTACGGTTTACTAGGTGTCAATCGGAGGACGTTCTGGTTAGACTCCGGTCTTCCTACTGGGGCCATCCTGCGACCTCACCTTAACTTTTGATGCACATCACAAGCATCGCTTAGAGATTTATGTTCTGGAATTCTTCGTTTCCGGAGATCTGGTGCTCATAGTACTCCTCGCTTTCGGGAGCGCAATGCTCTTTTTTCAAAGGAGCACACGATAGGGAATGAGGCAAATAAGGCCGCGGGCGGAACGCCCGCGGCCTACGCCGCCCGCTTCCTTATAGCGCCTTTCGCTCCCTGCTGCTGGCGGCGGAAATCCTCCTGGAAGCGCTCGAATTCCGCATGATGCCTGTCGTGCTCGCGCTTGGCGTTCATCAGTTCTATCTCGGCGCGGCGCAATTCGCCCTCCAAACGGCGCTCTTCCTGCTCTTTATCCTTGATCGTCGCCTTGTCCGCGGCGATCTTTTCCTTTATCTCCTGGACCTTACGCTCTTTTTCCTGAAAATCAAGGGCGAGCTTGTCCAGAGCGCGCTCCAATTCCTGCACTTTCGCCGATACATTGAATTCGTTGTTGATCATATTAATCCTCGATGCTTATAACGCGCTCTAATTCTTCGAGCGACGTCACGCCCGAAAGCACTTTCAGCACGCCGTCCTCGAGCATGGTCAATATGCCCTGGGGTTTCGCCGCTTTGGCGATCTCGCTCTCGCTCGTCGAGTATTCGATCGCCTTGTTTATGTCCTCGGTGATGAGTATGCCTTCGTATATGCCGACGCGGCCGCGATAGCCGGTGTTATTGCATTCGGCGCAGCCGACCGGTTTCCAGTATCTCTCGACCGATGCCGGAGCGAGCGCTCGGTCGGTTATGCCCGCGATGACGGTATCGATCGATTTCTTGTCTTCGTTTGCGATGACCTCTTCTTTTTTACAGCGAGGGCAGAGCTTTCGGACCAAGCGCTGCGCCAAAGCGACCGACACCGCCGAAGAGATGACGCGCGGATTCACGCCGAGGTCTATGAGTCGGGGGAACGACCCGGCCGCATCGTTGGTATGGAGCGTCGAGAACACCAGATGCCCCGTAAGCGCCGAATTGATCGCCGTCTGCGCCGTCTCGCTGTCGCGGATCTCGCCGACCATGATGACGTCAGGGTCTTGTCGCAGGGCCGATCGCAGGCCCAATGCGAACGAATAGTTCTTCTCGTTGTTCACCTGCGTCTGGACGATGCCGGGGAGGTGGTATTCGATCGGATCCTCGATAGTGATGATCTTCACCTGCGGCGTGTGGATCTTCCTCATGAACGCATAGAGCGTCGTCGTCTTGCCCGAACCCGTAGGGCCGGTGGTTAGCACCATGCCGTTCGGCTTCTCGATCTCTTTCAGCAATATATGGAGGAGCTTCGGATGGATGCCGAGCTCTTCGAGCGGTACCTGGATCGATTTCGGATTAAGGAGGCGAAGCACCACTGATTCGTTATAGGCGCCTGGCAAGACTGATGTGCGGATCTCGATTTCGTCGCTCTCGTCTCCCATCGCTATCTTGACGCTGAAGCGGCCGTCCTGCGCCTCCGACTTGATATTAAGCTTCAATCCCGACAGCAATTTGATGCGCGAGAGCAACAATCCGAACGTCTCGGTGTCGAACGACAATATATCGGTGAGCACGCCGTCCAGGCGGTAGCGGAGGCGGACATATGCCTCCTCCGGCTCTATATGGACGTCGGACGCCTTGGTCGCGAGCGCGCCCGAAAGCACGATCTCGAGGATCTTCGATATGCGGAATCCCTTCTTCAGCTTCAATATCTCGGTGATCTGCGCGCGGACGTCCTCGATCGTCTTTATCTGGCCGATGAACGTCTTGATGTCCTCGCTCGATATGTCCAGCGCGCCGGCTTTCGTTTCGGTCGAGAACGACAGGTCGGCGTATCGCGACCATGCCTTTTCCAATGAAAGAGGGGATGCGACCACCTGCGTCACCTCGTACCCCTTTTGGGTCAATGCATTGACCGCGTCTTTGGTGCGCTCGAATACCGGCGAGACGACGGCGAGCTTCACGCGCTTGCCGATGAGGCTGAATGCGGCCACTTTGCCGTCGCGGGCATCATGTTCGGGCACAAGGCGGAGCGCGTCCATGTTGATAGGGACGGGAGCGAGGTCCGCGTATTCGAGGCCATAGCGCGCCGCGACGATCTGCGCCACGTCTTCTTCTTCGCGCCTCTTGAATTCGTCGAGGCGCTTGCCCTGCTTGTCTTCGTCGAAGGTTACGGTCATGTGGAATATTTTAGCACGGCAGGTCGCCAGGGCGGGGTGGGCAGGTATAATACATTGACAATGACGATAAATAGAGGTATAATTGAAAGAGAAAACGCCAGCACAACCTCGATTCCGTATTTTTCGTACCCATGAAAACCAACATCCTGTTCTTTGTCAGCGTCCTGTCATCGGCATTCCTGTCAGGCTGCGTCGCGGCCCGGCCGGGAAGCTCTCCCATCGTCCGTTCCGGCGCCAAGGCCTTCGAAGGCGTCGTCCGGTCGCCTTTGGGCGGCAAGGGCTCGTTCACGGTATCCCTCGATACCATCGTGATCGCGAACGAGAACGAGCCGGGCACGTTCGTGGACTTCTACGAACAATCCCGGCTCGTCTGGCAGGGCATTCCCTCCGGAGGGATCCGCGAGTTCTCGCCCGCGAGCGCGTTTCGGAACCATCCGGTCGTGTTCCGATCGGTCGCGTACAGTCTGGACAAGGACGGCAACAAGGTGAACCTCAAGCCGTACAGCCAGACCATCTACATCAACCAGTCCTACGGTCCTATCACCGTAGCCTGGAATGTCGGCAAGAACGGCGCATACGCTTATTCGCAGAACATGTATTCGTACTAGCCTTACGGCTATTCCCATCGGTCCGTCGCAAGACGGGCCTTTGTTTTTGGCGCGAACGCCCGCGATGGCGTATGATGCGCCTATGATCTCGCGAAGCGTCGAAGGGACAGGAAAAATGGCCCAAGAATTTTTGGCGGGGCTGACGCCTGCAGGCAATGGCGCGACCGTAATCGCACTTTCGGGCGACCTCGGTTCGGGCAAGACTACATTTACTAAAGCCTTCGCCGCGGCGCTCGGCCTGCGCGAAGAAGACGTGACGAGTCCGACATTCGTCATAGAAAAACGCTTCGACATGAGCGGTCACGCTCATTTCCGCCGATTCATACATATAGATGCGTATCGCCTGGAAAGAACGGCTGAAATCGAAAAGCTCGGTTGGAAAGAGACGATCGCGGACCCGGCCAACCTCGTTCTCATCGAATGGCCGGAAAAGATAGGCGCGGCCCTGCCCAAAGACGCCGTCACGATATCGTTCAAATTTATAGATGAGAAGACGAGGGAAATAGTGTTTAATTAGGGGGTGAAACGCCTCGTACTCCTCGATTCTCACGCCATACTCCATAGGGCATACCATGCGTTGCCCGATTTTTCGACGGCCGCAGGGGAGCCTACGGGCGCTCTGTACGGCCTTTGCACCATGCTTTTGAGCGCGGTCGAAAAATTGAAGCCAGACTATATCGTCGCGGCATACGACCTGCCGAAGCCGACCCACCGCCATGAAGCGTACAAAGACTACAAAGCCGGCCGCGTCAAAACCGACGAAGCCCTGGTCCAGCAGATCATACGGAGCCGCGAGGTGTTCGACGCCCTCTCCATTCCTATATATGACAAGGAAGGCTTCGAAGCCGACGACATCCTGGGCACCATCGTCGAGAAGACGAAAAAAGAATGGTCCAAAAAGGGAGGGCAGAAGATCGAGGTCGTCATCGCATCGGGCGACATGGATACGCTCCAGCTCGTCTCCGGCGAAGCAGTCCGAGTCTATACCCTGAAAAAGGGAATCAAAGACACGATCATATATGACGAAGCGGGCGTTCGCGAGCGATTCGGATTCGGCCCGGAGCTCTTGCCCGACTATAAAGGCCTCCGGGGCGATCCGTCGGACAATATCATCGGCATCAAAGGTATAGGCGAGAAGACCGCGACGACGCTTATCACGCAGTTCGGCGCGATCGAGGACATATATAAGGCGCTCAGAAAAAATAAAGATAGATTCACTGAGGCGGGCCTGACGCCGCGCATCGTCGAGCTCCTCGAAACGGGGCAGGAGGATGCTGAGTTCTCGAAAGTGCTCACGACCATACGCCGCGACGCGCCGATAGACTGGAAGCTGCCGGAAAAGGCGTGGCGCGAGGCGGTGGACATCGATGCGGCGACAAGATTGTTCTCCAAGCTCGAATTCAGGACGATGGCGATCAGATTGAAGAATGCGTTGGGGCAGGACGCGAGCGGCGGAGCCGTCCAGGCCGAAGTCGCGACGAAATCGACGCACGCCATAGGCGCTTCTCTCGAAGGTGCCCGCTTCCGCGAAGCGGCGGTCATGATGTGGCTCGTCAATTCGAACCTGACCGACCCGACGCCCGACGACATCATGGGATTCACGGGCGCGAAATCTTTCGACGAGGCATATCGAACGCTCAAAGCCGAGATCGAAAAGCGCGGCCTAACCAGGGTCTGGGACGAGATCGAAAGACCGCTCATGCCCGTTCTCGACAAGATGAAGCAGCGGGGCGTAAAGATAGACAAGGAATACCTGGTGAGCCTCGGCAACCAATACCGCAAAGACCTCGGCGCTATAGAAAAGAGCGTCTGGCGCATGGCCGAAGCCGAATTCAATATCAGCTCGCCGAAGCAATTAGGCGAAGTGCTTTTCGTGAAGCTCGGCCTTAAATCGAAAAAGAAGACGGCCGGCGGCGCGCTTTCGACCAAGGAGTCCGAGCTCGAAAAACTGCGCGACGAGCATCCGATCATAGACGAGATATTGAAATACCGCGAGCTGTCGAAATTGATCGGCACGTACCTGGACACCATACCGACGCTCATAGACGATTCGTCGAGGCTCCATTCGACGTTCATCCAGACGGGAAGCGCGACGGGCCGTATGGCGTCGAAGGATCCGAACATACAGAATATTCCGAACAAAACCGAATTGGGCCGCAAGATCCGCGATGCATTCATAACGGACAAGGGCTGGAAGCTCATCGCTTTCGATTATTCGCAGATCGAGCTCCGCATCGCCGCGTTCCTGTCGAAAGACGAGAAGTTCGTGGACATATTCAAGCGCGGGGAGGATGTCCACGCCGCCGTCGCGGCGCAAGTATTCGGCGTGCCGACCGAATCCATCACTAAATCTATGCGAAGCCAGGCCAAGGTCATCAATTTCGGCGTGATGTACGGAATGGGCGTGACAGCGCTCCAGAAAAACATGGGCGTAGACAGGAAAGCGGCGCAGAAATTCTATAACGACTATTTCGAGCGATTCTCCGGGCTGCGCGATTATTTGGAAGGGGTAAAGGCAGAGGCCGCGCGGCAAGGATACACCGAAACGTATTTCGGGCGCAGGCGCTATTTCGACGGCATAAAGTCGAAGCTGCCCTTCATCCGCGCGGCCGCCGAGCGCATGGCCATCAATGCCCCGATCCAAGGCACCGAGGCCGACGTCGTGAAGCTCGCCATGATCCGCATAGACGAATATATACAGAGGAAAGACCTGTCCAAAGACGTTCATATATTGATGCAGGTGCATGACGAGATCGTCCTCGAAGCGAAATCAGGCGTGATCGAAGCCATCGTTCCCGATATAAGGAAGATAATGGAGGAAATCATCCTTCCGAAGGAAATCCAAGGCATCACGCTGGTCGCCGATGCTAAGGTAGGGGACAACTGGGGAGAGATGGAAAAGGCTTAAAATAAGGGCTTTTTACCCTTGACTTTTTACTATTATAGAGATATAATAGTATGTAGAACTTCATACCACCATGATTGCTCATACTGCTACCAAAATGCCAAGAATCGTCATCCTCCAAACCTCGCCTATCTCGATCGATCTGGCCCACACGGCTCTTCTGTGCGGCGATCTTCGGGAGAACGAGGACTTCGCCCTTGTCTCGGAAGTCAAAAATGCCGAGAAGCTCATCCAGCCGGGTTCGCGACAGCTCTTCGTTACCGGCATGGTCCGGGGCGACGCGGCTGCCGCAGCCGAAGCCGTCGGGACCCTTCGCAAGAAGAATCCCGAACTGGTCACGGTCGAGTTCTCGTCGTTCACACCTTCCATCGATGCCCATTTCGACCGGCGCGTCGAGAAGGGTGTGCTCTACACCAGCCTCCTCGATGCGATCACGGATTTCGATGCCGGCACGCTCACGCGTACGGCGCCGTAATCCGGAGGATGATCTTCGCTCAAAGCTGCGCATGCGAATGCGCGGCTTTTTTATTTGCTAGACTTAAGGCAATGCTCTATGTGATCCATGGAACCGATATAGAGAAAGCGCGCGAGAGATCGCACGCGCTTTTCGACGCGCTCAAGGCGAAAAAGCCCGACGCCGCGGCCGGTATCATGCGCGCTGACGAAGTGACTCCCGAGAGAATCGAAGAGCTCACCCAGACCCAGGGCCTTTTCGAGAACAGGCAGATTCTCTTTATGGATAGGACGCTCGAGATTCCCGACATGCGCGATATCATGATGGATAAGATAGAGGCGATACGGGAGTCTCCGAACATATTCATATTCTTCGAGGGAAAGCTGACGAAAGAGATCCTGAAGAAGCTCGAAAAGAGGGCGGAGAAGATAACCGAGTACGAAGCCGCGGAGGGTCCGGCTAAAAAAGAAGGCTCGTTCTTCGCCCTCGCCGATGCGCTGGGCGCGCGCGACAAGAAGAGGCTCTGGATGCTCTTGCGCGAAGCCCTCGACGACGATGCTGCGCCCGAAGAGCTGCACGGCATACTGTTCTGGCAGGCGAAATCGCTCGCTTTGGCGGCGCGGACGTCGTCTGCGGCGGAAGCAGGGCTTAATCCGTTCGTATACGGAAAAGCCAAACGATATGCCTCTCATTTTGCGAGCGGGGAGATCGAGAGCCTGCTCTCGAATCTCGTCCATATGTATCATCGGGCCCATCGCGGCCAGGCGGATTTCGCCATAGAGCTCGAAAAATTAGCGCTGGATATTTAAGGCGCGGGAAGATAGGGAAAAGAAAAGGCCCCGCGACGTACGTCGCGGGGCCGAAGCTATGCCGGAAGCGATTCAAGCGACGATCCTGGTCGGACCGCGATGGAATCTCCTCTGCGGCGCCCGCCTCTCCGGAAAATACTCGACGAGGCGGCCGATATAGCGATACATGTTCTCCCTGCTGATCGAGAACTGGAATTTTCCCGATGCGAGCGGGATATCGAGGTATCCTCCGTTCTCGGCGTCTTCATTCGCCTTGCCGACTGAGACGTCGATGCCGAGATAGTCCTCAAGATCCTCGCAGCGCGCCTGGCGACGGGCCGATTCGGGGATCTTGTCGATGATCTCGGCAGAAAGGGGGCAAATGACGTGATCCCGGAAGCGATCAGTCACGTAGAACTTTCCGGCGAGCTTTGAACCGCTCTGAATGCATTTGAGGGGCATAACGTATATTAAAGAACAGCTCTTGGTTGCTCCTGCGAGCGCCTGCCCGACATGGGCCGACCGAATGAAAATACCACACTAAAATTGAGATTCCAAGCCTTTTGCGCTATTATCGCCATATTCCGCCCATAGCTCAGTCGGTAGAGCAGCTCCCTTTTAAGGAGATGGTCCCAGGTTCGATTCCTGGTGGGCGGACATCGAAATGAAACAGGACGTCCGCATCCTTCTCCACGATATCCGCTCCGTGTATAATGTCGGCGCCATATTCAGGACGGCCGACGCTATCGGCGCGTCGAAGATATATCTCTCCGGCTATTCGCCGACGCCCGTGGATCGTTTCGATCAGCCGCGCGCCGATTTCGCCAAATGCGCTCTCGGTTCCGAGAAGACCGTTCCGTGGGAATATGCGAAGATGCCGGGCAAGATCATCGCAGACCTTAAAAAAGAAGGATTCGAAGTCATCGCCCTCGAACAGAACGCCGAGAGCCGTGATTACAAGAAGCTTCGCCCCGGCGCCAAGGTGCTCGTCGTATTCGGGAACGAAGTCTCCGGCGTCTCGAAATCGATCCTCTCTAAAACCGACGTCATAGCCGAAATCCCTATGCGCGGCAAAAAAGAGTCTCTCAATGTTTCGGTTTCGGCAGGGATCGCTCTATTCAGGTGGTTCGACCGCGCTTAGATCGCGCGATCAGTACGTGATCGCGTCTATGATATTTCCCTTGGCATCGAGGAGCTCTATGACCTCGCGGCTATTTTTCCAGAGCTCATATGGCGAGCCGAGGAATATCCTCCATTCATGGGAATAGAAATCCGCATCCTTTTGGTACGCGGCGACGCAGGCATTGTATGTGTAGCCGCGATACGCATTCGAACGGCAGTTCGATCCGTCAGGGCATTCGTTTCGGAGCGCCGGCGTGAACGCGCCGATCTCGTTCAGGTATCCGGAGCATTTATTGATCTGGAATGAAGCGCCGAGAGGGGACACTCCCGACGAAACGATCGCCCGGCCGCCCGGCGCGAGGTACACATCTTCATTGGCGTTCTTCTGATTCGTCATATAGGCGAAGACGCCTTTCGGGATCGATATGCCTTCAGGTAGGCCCGTGCCGACGAGCGTCAGACCCGAAAGCTTTATGGGATCAGCTGCGCCTTCGCTCGATATAATGCGGACGTATTCGGTCTGCGGATTATCGCCCTTGGCTCCGGCTATGCCGTCGAACGATATGCTTTTGGCGAGGGCGGAATTAGCGTGGATCGTCTCGGCGCGCTTCGCGCGGGTGACGAAGTCGGTGATGACGGCCTCCGCCCTGCGGGCAATATCGGCAGGGGATTCAGGGATATCGAGCGTCTCTTTCTGTTTTGTCGGGGCGCCTGCGTAATACGTGCCGTAGGTTTGGCCGGAATCGAGGGGAGCGAGCGGCTTTATGTACGCGCCTTCGTGCGCGCTCTCGTTATAGGCGCCGCCGGTGAAGAACCAGATGATGCCGAGGCCGACGAGCGCCCATATGAACCAGCCGAAATGCTCGAAGAGGCCCTTGAATATGTCCTTGATATCGTCCATGGCTTTATAGTATCAGCTTTTGATGCGTGTCGCAGAAATGGGCGCTTCGGCCGCCGACTTTGATGCGGACGATGGTGCCGCCGCAGCCGGGTTTCGCGCATCTCTTGCCCGTTTTGCGATAGGCATTATGTTTTTCCTGGAATTTGCCGCGCTCGCCGTGAATATTGCGATAGTCCGACATGGAGTCGCCGCCGAAATCGATGCCTTTGTTCAAAGTCTCCTTCATTGCTTTCCAGATCGGAGGCCATTTCTCGTTCGGAACCTCTTTGATTTTCTGCAAAGGATGGATGCCGGCGCGCCAGAGTATCTCGTCGGAATAGATGTTGCCGATGCCGGAAATTATCTGATGGTCCATGAGCACGGCTTTGATCCGGCCTTTCGGGCGCTTGGATACAGCGGCTTTCAACGCTCTAACATCGAAGCTCTTTTCCAGAGGTTCCGGCCCGTGAGCGGAAAGGTGGAGCGATTCCGCGATCTTGTCGGTATCTACGAGCGTGACTTTCGCGAATTTTCTCATATCCGAAAGGACCATATGCTTTCCATTCGAAAATGCCAGGACGAAATGCAGGAACTTATTGAAAGGGTCGTCGCGCAGGGGGCCGGCCTCCGTCGCGGTCCATTCTTTGCGGCCCTTGGCGTTTTTGCCTAATTTATATTTCCCATACATCACATGGCCGGTCATCTTCATGTGAATGAGGATCGTCTTTCCGTTCGACAGGTGGATAAGGACGTTTTTGCCGCGGCGAGATGAGCCGGTTATTTTCGCGCCCAGAATATCTTTGCGGAAATGCGCAAAGTATGCCGGATCTTTTATATTGTCCTTGCCGATATGATGCGCGCTCTTATAATCGGTCCAGGCGTCCTCGATCAAAAGGCCGACCAGATTCTCTTTGATGCCGTTGACCGTCGTTTGGACTTCGGGGAGTTCGGGCATGGCTCTAACCTACTATATATTGACAGATGGGAAAAGCGGGGTAATTTAATGATATGAAACTGCTCTTCTTTATTACAGCCTGGTCAGTCCGGTATCTCTCCAACGGCGTCGCGATCAATATCCACGAGGGCGTCGGCGACGGCCCGCCATGGAGCTTCGTGGACGAGAATGAGCGCCCGCTCGATCCCCGCGAGCGCCGGGCGCTCTGCATCGCCCTCCGCAAGATGACCTACAAAGGCCCTTGTCTGGCTCGCCAGATGAAGGAGTTCCTGGAAGCCCATCAGCTGACCCCGCAGTTCTTCAAGCAGAAGGACGGCAAGCTCGATGTCATGTTCGAAGGCTCGTACGAGAACATGGCGCTTACCGCCTGAAATATATCAATGCAATAGCCCGGTTCGCCGGGCTATTTTTTTATTTCCGTATCCTTACCAATTCTTCTCGCGCTACTTTCGCATCGGACCACGGCTGTTTCGCATTGTTCGGGCCCATGATATACGGGTCGGTGCCTTTTCCGGTGATGAGGACCGAATCGCCGGAATGGGCGAGGGAGAGCGCTTTCGCTATAGCCTCGCGGCGGTCCATGATGACGCGGAGCTTTTTCTCGCGCGCTGCGGGACTGATCGCCTGGGCCATGTCGTCTACGATCTTTCGCGGATTGTCGTCGTACGGGTCCTCGTTCGTCAGGATGATCTCGTCGCATTCGCTTTCGGCGATCTTGGCCATCTCGTCGCGCTTCCATGTGTCGCGCCCGCCGCCGGTATTGCCGAGGACGCATATGCGGCGCGTTCCTTTGTATACGTTATAGAGCTTTTGGAGAGAGTCGGGCGTATGGGCATAGTCCACGATGACCGTGAAATCCTGCCCGGCGTCTATTTTTTCGACGCGCCCTCGGATGCCCGAGAATTTTTCAAGCGCTTTTTTCGACGTATCTATGGAAATATCCTCTGCGTCAGCGAGCGTTATGGCCGCGAGCTCGTTATATATATTGAACTCGCCTGAAAGCTTAGAATGGATCTTCACGTTCTGAACCGTCATATCGAAGCCTTCCTTATGGAGGTCGTACGGCTTGGCATCGTCGAGGGAATAGAGGCGCTTTTCAGTGAAATCCTTTTTCAGAAAGAGGTCGGTGACTTTGTCGTCGGCATTGGCGATGAGCAGGGTGCGCTTTTTTGTGGATTTTGCCGCCGCTTCGGCGATGGCGAGCTTCGCTCGGACATAATTTTCATATGAGCCGTGCGCTTCGATGTGTTCAGGAGCCAGGTTGGTGAATATGAGGGCGTCATAGCAGATGAAGCGGTGGCGATGGAGCAATGCGCCTTGGGACGTGACTTCGATGACCGCGTATGTGCAACCGGCGGCGGCGGCCCTCTTCAGGAATTTCTGGATGAAGAAGCGTCCGGGCATGGACATCTTATAGAGGTTGTCTTCGCTCGTCTTGCCGATCTTGAACCTGATCGTATTCGAGACGGCGGTCTCGTATCCGGCTTCTTCCAGTATGGCGTTCACTAACTCGGTGACGGATGTTTTGCCCTTGGTTCCCGTGACGGCGACGACTTTCAGCCTGCGGGAAGGGAATCCGTATATGACCGCGCCGAGGAATGACAGGCTGATGTGATACGCAGGCTGAAAGAATGCGAATATCGAATGAGGTATGACTTTCTTGAGGGAATAGAGTATCGATTCGATCATCTCTGTATCGCTATTTGCCCAGAACCTTGAGAGCCTTTTTGACGCGCTCGCCGGTGTCGGTAACGGACCGGTCTACTTGTTTAAGGGCTTCGCGCGCGTCGCTATGCTTGAAGCCGAGAGCTTTGAGAGCCTCGAGGGCGTCCACTTCGTCGCGGAGCGATATGCCGGCCGAGTCCTCCGCGTCGAATTTGCCCTTGAGCTCGAGCACGATCTTGTCGGCGATCTTTTTTCCGACGCCGGAGACTTTGGTCAGATGCGACGTATCCCCCGTGGAAACGGCTTTGCGGATGTTAGCGACCGACGAGACGTTCAAAATGCCGAGCGCGGTCTTCGGCCCGATGCCAGAGACGGAGATAAGAAGCTCGAAGAAATTGAGCTCGTCTTTGGAAGGGAAGCCGAAAAGCGTATGCGCGTCTTCGCGGACGGCGAGGTGCGTCCAAAGGGCTATTTCAGCGCCGTCTCGCGCCTTTTCGAGCGTCGCACCCGTGACGAATGCCTTGTATCCGAGGCCGTTCACGTCCACGACCAGCGAGCGCTCTTCCTTGTCTATTATCCTTCCTTTTATATGCGTGATCACGCTCCCAGTATACCGAATCCGCGGAAAAAGTGCCGTTTCATTGCATTTTTTCAGGCTTTTTGGTACTCTGACGCGCACATATGGCAATCACATCTTCAGCAAAGAAGGCCCTCCGCGCATCGAAAAAGAAGCGCGTGTTCAATATCCATCACCGCGACGCGGTCTCTGACGTGACGAAGCAGATCAAGAAGCTCGTATCGCAGGGCAATAAGGGCGAGGCTATGAAGCTCCTCCCGAAGGCATACGCAGAACTCGACAAAGCCGCAAAGACCCATTTCATCAAGCCGAACGCGGCTTCGAGGAAAAAGTCCCGCCTCTCGGCTCTCATCAAGAAGATCAAATAGCAAAATCGCCCTGAATGGGGCGATTTTGCTATTTGGTGCTCCCGCCAGGAATCGAACCTGGATTTCTTCCTTCGCAGGGAAGTGTCCTATCCATTGAACGACGAGAGCGTGCCAGACTAACTTACAGGAAAATCGCGAAAAGTAAAAGGAGATTCAGAATCCGATCCTTTCGAGGGCCGCGTGTAGGATGCCCTGGTCGAAAGTTTCCTGCTTGAGGTGCGTGACGAGAAACGCGCGCAGAGCGTCGGGGTCTGTCGCGACCTGAACCGTTATGAGGGGCATGACGACCTTCTTGGACTTAAGGAGGAGCCTCGGTCCGTGATGATGGTCTTCATCCACCGAAAACGCGTCGAGGGCAGGATACGGATACAGGGTTTTGTCTATCGCGACGCCCTTGTCGGTCACCTCGACCGATATTGTTTTCGGCTGGCGCGAGGAGAGCATGGTGAGCGAGAACGCGCCGATCGCGACCACGACGCCGAAGAGCGCGTCTCCGAATATGACGGCGACGACGGCGATCGCGACGGAAACGATCCCGACGGTCCAAT
This sequence comes from Candidatus Paceibacterota bacterium, assembly GCA_035546035.1. NCBI lineage: Bacteria > Bacillati > Minisyncoccota > Minisyncoccota bacterium. Next base: position 63,052 of record DASZXC010000008.1, on the reverse strand, counting down.
ACCAGTCGGAGCTTTTCTCGCTATAGACGTATTCGAGGGTCTGCCACCTGAACTCTTTCATCGCCCTTGATTATAGCATCATATGTTGTAACGTTGAGGCACGGATGGGTGCCGGAGCGGTCTAACGGAACAGTCTTGAAAACTGTCGTCCTCGCAAGGGGACCGTGAGTTCGAATCTCACCCCATCCGCTCGAATCTTTGAATATGCACAGGAACGTCCAGATTATCGCCGAAGTGAAGACTCGGTCGCCGTTCGGCTTCAAGTCCGAGAAGAGCTGGGACGAGCTGTTCTCCCTTGCGAACGAGATCGGAGACATGGTCTCAGTCCATACCGACCCGCGCTGGGGCGGATCTTTTGCATTGATCGAGAGAGCGAGATCGCTTACCCGCAAACCGATTCTCGCCAAAGGCATCCACGCGACCGATGGCGAGATCGACCGAGCCGTCAAAGCTGGGGCCGATTACGTCCTTGTGGTCGGCCGCATTCCAGGCGTGCATGCGGAAAAATGCCTGATCGAGCCCCTTACGCTCGAGGAGTTGAAGGCCGTTCCGAAAAGCCTCAAGGTTGTCTGGAACAGCAGGGATCTGTCCGACGGAAGCCTGAAACGGGAAACGTTCGAAGAGGCTCGAACGCTATTCGCGGGCTGGCTGTGCCAGGCGAGCAATATAAGAACGGTCGAAGATATACGAGACGGCGCGGACGCGGTTATCGTGGGCGCAGCCTTACCCGATTTCGCAGAGTCGCTGAAGCGCATGGCGCAGCGGTCCGCCTAAAGACCCGCAGCTTTTTATTTAGGACGAGAACCCGTACACTTATATGACCATGCGAATCCTGGGCATAGATTACGGAAAAAAGAGGGTGGGCATCGCCATTTCGGACGATAAAGCCATGATGGCGTTCCCAAAAGCCGTTCTGCCGAACGACAATTACCTCATGCGCGAGCTCAAAGACCTCATCAAGGGCCACGGCATCGGCACGGCCGTCGTCGGCGAGTCGAAAGACTTCGGTATGAAGGACAATCCGATCATGGCCGACGTCAGGCGCTTCGTCGCCGAGCTCGAACGCGAGGCCGGCGTCGTAGTGGTATATGAGCCGGAGCTGCTTTCGTCGCATCAGGCGGCGCAGGTCGGGCATACGCTTGGGAAAAGCGGAAAAACGGATATGATAGACGCGTCCGCCGCTTCTATCATCTTGCAGAGTTATATAGACAGGACAAAATCATCATAAACCCATGATCTCATACGACGATTTCGCGAAGGTCGAGATAAAGGTAGGGAAGATACTTTCCGCCGAGAAGATTCCGGAGACGGACAAGCTCTTAAAGCTCTCCGTCGATTTCGGCCCTGCGTCCGAACAGGTCGCGACGATAGCCATCGAAGGCGCGCCCGTCGCCGAAGTCGCTATGACCGAGATGAAGCGCGATATCCGCCAGATCGTGTCGGGTATTTCCATGTATTTTCCAGAACTAGCCTCGCTCGTCGGCAAAAAGTGCATGTTCGTGACCAACCTCGAGCCTCGCAAGATCAAAGGCTTCGATTCGAACGGCATGCTTTTCGCGGTCTCGACGCCTGACGGCAAATTCTCGCTCCTCGAACCGCAGGGCGACATCCCTGAAGGGACCAGGGCGAAGTAGCTGTTCTATCTCTATGCTCCAATATCTTGAACCTCAACACCTTATAACCGCCGTAGGGCTTATCGGCATATTCGCCGTAGTCTTTGCTGAATCGGGGCTCTTTTTCGGCTTCTTCCTGCCAGGCGACTCGCTTCTCTTTACCGCGGGACTCTTCGCGTCGCAGGGACATTTTAGCATCGTCTGGCTCGTCATCGGCTGCGCTCTCGCGGCCGTTATCGGCGACAATGTGGGATACGCATTCGGGCGAAGGACCGGCCCGGCGCTTTTCTCCCGCGAGGATTCGTTCTTTTTCCATAAAAAGCACGTCGAAAGGTCGCGCAAGTTCTATGAAGAGCATGGCCCCAAGGCTATCGTCCTGGCCCGCTTCGTCCCGGTCGTGCGCACGTTCGCTCCGATCGTCGCCGGTATAGGCACGATGAGATACGGCACGTTCGTGACGTTCAATATCATCGGCGGCACGCTTTGGGTGCTCCTTTTGACGCTCTTTGGCTACTTTCTCGGTATCGCATACCCGCCGGCGGAAAACTATTTGGAATACATAATCCTCGGCATCATCCTCGTCTCGCTTATACCCGTCGCCGTCGAATGGCTGCGCGGCAGGCGCCCGAAAGGAGCTCCGAAAATGTAGTATAATCTCTGCGTGAAACCCGCAGTCTTTATCAAAAGGGCATTTCCGGTTCCTAAGCTCCTCGTGCTCTCGAACGTGTCAGTGGATATCACCGACGGCACCCTCCGGTATTTCGAAGTCTCCCGATCCAAAGGCAAGGTCAGGCCGAAAGCGTACGGCATCCTGCCTTTTCCGCGCATCCATATGAGCTCCAAGGAGGAGAAGGGCGATAAGGCTCTCGCCGAAGCGGCCGCGGCGCTTAAATCGTTCGCGGACGACAAGCGATACGGCGCGGTCCGCGTCGTCATCCATGAAGGCGACGCGTACGTATTCAAACTGAAAGTACCGACGATGAGCCCTGCGGAGATCCGCCCGGCGATCGAATCGGCTTTGGAAGAGAACGTGCCGATCCCGCCTTCGGAGGCATTGTTCGAATACGACGTCATCGCCGTCGACGAAGTCCGCGGCGAGACCCATGTCGCCGTATCGGCCGTCTCCGAAGTCGTCGTCCAGCAATATTTGGATATCCTCTCGTCCGGAGGCTTGATGCCCGTCTCGTTCGAGACCGAGTCGCGCTCGCTCGCGCGAGCGCTCGTTCCGCAGGGCGACAAGGGGGCCCATGCGGTGCTCCATATCCATACGCGCCATTCGGTTGTCTTCATCGTAGAGAAAGGCAAGGTCGTTTTCAGCTCTTCGATCGAAGTCGGCTCGAACGACCTCGAGACCGCGGTCGGAAAGACGTTCGATGTCTCGTCCGAAGATGCGAAAGCCTTGGTTTCAGGCGCGCCTGCGTCAAAGCAGGTTCCTGACGCGGAATTCTTTGACGCCATGCTTCCGGTCTTCTCGACGCTCCGCGACGAGCTCGGCAAAGTGATAATCTATTTCCACACCGAGGCTCGCAAGAACGGGGGGGCGGAGGACGTCGCGGATATCATTTTGGCCGGAAGCGCGGCACGCGTGCCGGGGCTTGCGCGATACGTGTCGCTGTCGTCGAAAGTGCCCGCAAAGGTAGGGTCAGTATGGACGAACGTCCTGTCACCGGACAGAGACCTGCCGGATCTCGACGAAAGGTCGTCGCTCGATTACGGCTCCCTCATAGGCGCTCATCTTTAATCGTATGTTCACGTTTCTCCCGCGATCGTACAGGCCTGAAGTAGAGAAGGAATACCGAAAGAGGGTATTCGCCGTCGCTTTCGCGTTAGGCGCGGTGCTCATGCTTTCGGCCGCCGCCCTCGCGGCGCCGTCGTACATAATCCTGTCAGCGAAAAGGGCGGCAGCCTCTCTATCCGCGACGAAGACGACGGCCGCCGGCGCGGAAGGGAACGCATCCCTCGAATCGAGGATCAGAGACATCAAGGCGAAGATCGGCGTCCTTAAGACGGTCGCCGATTCGAAGTCGATCGTATCCGTCCTGGACCGCCTTGTCGGCCAGATCACGCCAGGGATAATCCTCACGGGCATGACGCTCAAGCGCTCAGAAGGCCCGGGCGGCATACTCGTCTCCGGCTCTGCCGCGACCCGCGACGCGCTCGTCGCCTTTTCCAAGAGCCTTCAGGGCGAGCCTTCGTTCCAGAACGTAGCCCTGCCGGTGTCGAGCCTCGCGAAATCGTCGAATATCGGCTTCAGTATCACTATCGATTCATCCTTCTAACTAATATATGAAGCTCCGCACTCCGTATACCGCGTTCGTCACTATATCCGCAATCCTCGCGGTCGCGTTCCTCGCGGCATGGATATTCATCGCATACAAGAGCAATGCCATGAAGTCCGATATCGCGGCGATATCGGCGCAGGCGGAGAACGCCGCAGCGAACGACGCGTATCTCATCTCCATCAAAGACGCGCTTCGCGATTCTAAAGACGAGCTTGCGACGATCGACGGCCATTTCATAACCAAAGACGGCATACCCGCATTCATAGATACCGTCGAAGCGCGCGCCAGATCCGCAGGAATAAAGGCCGACTTAAGCTCGCTCGACCTCGACGAGAGCGGCGACCCGGCATTGCCGCGGCCCCTGACGTTTCATATGGGCGGCTCGGGCTCCTGGAATGACATCGTCGGATTCCTTGCGGCCGTAGAAGCGATGCCGTACGCGCTCCGCGTAGACGACGTCGCCCTCGGCAAGGGCCAGGACAAGGAATGGAGCTTTAACGCTGACCTCGTCATATACGTCGCCGATTGATATGAAAAAGACGCGCCTCACATTCAATAAGTTCGCGAAGGATCCGGCGACCGACTGGTATATGTGCCTCGCATGCCTCGCGCTCGGCCTCGCCATCGTCGCTCTCGCAGATTTCGCCCTCTATCGCTCGCTCGTATCGGCGGGGGATTCGGCCATGGGCGCAGCCGCTCCGCAGAATATCCTGAATCGCGCGGATATAAGTTCTGTCGCCGCAGGCCTGTCGCAGAGGGAATCGGTTTCGGCGTCAGCCGCCGCGAGATCCATACAGGATCCGTCTATATAGCAGGGGAGGGTTTTCCTTGCTATCCTCACTTTGACCCCCTTGTAGTTCAATGGATAGAACACCGGACTTCTAAGCCGGTTATGTTGGTTCGATTCCAACCGAGGGGACATGCGCGAAAAAGCCCGGCGTACGCCGGGCTTTTTCGCGCCTTCTCTCTGGTGCGCCCTGAGGGACTTGAACCCCCGACCTTCTCAGTGTAAATGAGCTGCTCTACCAACTGAGCTAAGGGCGCATATGAAGCAACCGCGTAGCAAAGATACCCAATTTCGCCTAAAAACTCAACTTTCTTGCGATAATTAAGGCCGTGTGTTAGATTAACGTCCACGTTTAAAGACCAAGAAATTACCAGCATGGAAAGCAAAATCATCACTTCTCCTGTGGACATGGCGGCTCGAGTGAAGCTCGGCCTCCGATCCGGCGACACCGTCCGCGTCTGGCAGAAGATCAAGGAAGGCGACAAGAGCCGCCTCCAGGCGTTCGAAGGCCTTATCCTCTCGCGAAAGCACGGCGACGAGCCGGGTGCTACGTTCACCGTCCGAAAAGTCATCGACGGCGTCGGCGTAGAGAGGATTTTCCCGCTCTACACCCCTATGATCGACGAGATCGAAGTGATCCGCCGCTCGAAGGTGCGCCGCTCGAAGCTCTACTTCGTACGCGAGAAGGCAGCGAAGGCAGTCCGTCGCCAGATGCGAAACCTCCGTACGGCAAAGGAAGAGCCTGTGCCTCTTGCAGAGGCTCCGAAGGCGGAAGCGGTTCCGGCAAAGTAACAAAATCCCGCGCATCGCGCGGGATTTGATTTTGAGGACGCTCTCGGCTATTATGGCCACGCGGTCATAGATGCGCGGATGGTGGAATTGGCAGACACACTACCTTGAGGTGGTAGCGCCGCAAGGCATGGAGGTTCAAGTCCTCTTCCGCGCACACGGAAAAAGCACCGAGCGGTACGTCCGTTCGGTGCTTTTCCAAAAGAATGGTGCCTATAGTTTAGTGGTAAAACGCTGGATTGTGGTCCCGGCGTCATGGGTTCGATTCCCATTAGGCACCCAACTAATAAGAAGGTTTAGGAGGGGGGTGATACGCTATTCCGATATAAAAAAGATCGACCGAAGTCGATCTTGAGACGCTAGGACGATGTTGTCGCGTATTTCGTGGCGAACGCGGCGTGTTCCTTTATCCATTCAACGGGAGGGACGAATATCTCGTAGGAGCTTTTGTCGGGATTTGCGGCTTTCCAAGAACGCTTGATCACAAGCTTCAGCCGCCAATCTCTCACGGGAATGTTGAACCAATGGGTTCCGAATTCGCCGCGGCATCTTCCCGCATAGAGATCTCGGATAGTTTTCAAGAGTTCCGTCACAGACACATCGCTCTTTATGGCCGTGAAGTGGGCATCCATTCGCTGGGCGTGGCAGACTTGCCCGAACTCCTGGTCTCCTATGAGCATGAACATGCTGCCGTCGCTTACGAACTTTGGGGCGAAGCAGGTGTGCTTCATGTAGGCTGGCTCGAGCTCCCCTGAGAAGAGTTCCTTTGACGGTTCATCCAGTGTCCACCGCCCTTTCTCCTCAAGATCGAGGGAGGCGAAGGGTCGGGGAGCCACGAAGTCGATTTCTCTTGAGATGATCTCAAAATAGTCCTCACCTGGCTTGATTAGATGGCTTACGAATCCATACGGACCGCCGAGCCGGGGGTTAATCAAACCGCCGATTTGGAACTTGGCGTGATATTCAACGAGCTTTTGTCTTTTCATCTGCAATCCTTTCGTATAGAGAGGTTTTGGACCCAGGATATACCTGGTACGAATCCGAGGTAGAAACTACTCCTTTAGCGCTTTTTATGCAAATAAGTCGATGAAACTCAGCTTCTCTTTCAAAACACTCAAATATCTAACATCATTGAATATTCCCAGAATAGCCGACCTGTCTCCACCAATGTTTTATACCTTTACAGGTAGGCATATTTTATGATATAAATCTGCCGAGACAGCAAACCAAAACTCCAGAAGCCCTTTGTTATGAAGATCAAAAAAGTCGTTAGCTTGATCGCTCTGGCGATTAGCCAGTTCGTAGTCGTGACTCTATCGCGGGCTGATACTCTGGCTTCCGAGACGGAGGCCATCGCATTCAAGATCGGTAAGACCTTCGGAATTCCCGGCACGGTCGATAATTGGAAGTCCGCAGGCGACGAGCTCTGTCGGTGGCAGGATGAAAAAAAGCTCGCGATCGACAAGATCGAAGCGGTCTACGCAAGGGAAGCAACCGACAAAGCCTCTATCATAGTCGTGACTGGCTTCAAAGTGTTCTATCAAAAGAACGTTAGTCAGCCGACTCAGATCAGGCAACTGATCATACCGCTAGACCAGCCGTACCAAATCGACAAGAAGCTGAATCTCGGCAAAGCCCTGCAGTTTGTCGAGAACGGTTACATGGAATGGCTTGCTTCGGTGCAAAAGCATAATCCGATCCGGCCTCTGGTCCACGCCCCGATCATCGATCGGGACAGCCGCCTTCTCGCCATGTGGACCTTATCCGTCGTCGGCGAAGGCGGTTCTGCCCGAAAATAGGCCTGAGCCTTTCGAACTCCCGTATAGCGCGGGAGTTTTTTAATCCACTTTCCATTTGAGAGTGGGACGAATTATACTTAGTAAAGCTCTAAGCCGTTAAAGCGCATGATGATATCACAAAGATCAGCCTCTTTTCTCTCGATACTTCTTGCATGCGCCTCTGCTGTCGGCTTAGCGGTCGGGATTGTTGCGTATCCAGTTTCGGGCGCCACATTGCCGGCAAATAATGATATTTTCATCTCAAGGTCTTGTATCATCTCAAAAAGTCCCGTAACAGTGACGCTCCTGCCTATCCATTCCCTTGTTTCAGGAGATTCGGCGATATTCTCAGGAAGCATCCGCAATTCGGCGCTTGCCCCTGTAACGGACGGTTCTCTTGTCATTCGAATAGAAAAGATAGCCCAGAGCCAGGGATCTTTCTACGCCAAGACCCCGGATGTCGTGTATAGGGCGGTGCCCTTTACGAATATCCAGGTTCTTGGCGGAGCATCGATCCCTTTCTCTTTCGCGTGGAAAGTCCCTGCGGAGCTCGTCAGCGGGACGTATAAGGCGAGCACTTTCCTCATATCAAGCGGCGAGTTGGAGCTTGCCGGAGCGGAGCAGAGCGATAGGGAAACGGGCGCCAGCACGCTCTTTACCGTTACCTCTTCGGCTTCCCGAGCTTCCTTCATCGATCCTTCATCGATACGGGTGAATGAAAAGCCTCTTGATCCCAATCGCATGCTTTCTCTTTCCGCATCCCGTTCAGCGACGACGACGCTTAGCCTGATATCGACCGATATGACGACGCACGGCGCCTCGATTTCTTGGAAGGTCTATCGATCGAACGTCATCGACGATTCTCAGCTTGTAAGCTCTGTCGATCAAGACATCCGATTCGTATCCGGAAAAGCCGCAGCCTCGTTCGCGATCCCGGCCTTGGCGGATCCTCTCTACCATGTTCTTGTCGAAATGAAGGACGGCGGCAAGAATTCGTACTACTCATACCGGATCTTTAACAGAGATGCGCCGTATGCGACGTTTATCTCTTTGAGCCTCGGTTCTTTCCCTCTCGAAAAAGGCAAAGTCGTAAAGGTATCGGGATGCGCTTTCACCGACCATGCCATCGCGGAGGATCGCGATTATTTGGTGCATCTCTCGCTTTTAAAGCCTGACGGCAGCGTCTTTGCCGATATTGGCACGCTCAGCGGCATCTCCGTGAGCGGCTTTTCCGGTTTTTTGACGCCTGACGCGGACTATAGCGGAGACCTTATATTAAAGGGTGATATCCTGAAAGCATCGAGCACCATCGAAAACGCGCGCGTGCTTTACTCGCTCTCTCGGCACGGCGAAGCCGGTTCCGTGCCGAGCACGGCGGCCTTGTCCTTTATCGTTATCGTCTCGGCGACCCTAGTCTATGCGCTCTCGGTACGGATATCTCGGACTAAAGCGCATATTAAAAAGATATGACACGAAAATTTCAAGAGAGGCGTTCGTTGAGGGCGGCCCTGATCATCTTCACCCTCTTTTTCTTCAATGTGGCCATTCTGCGGGTGAATGCTCAATACTCAAGCAGTGATTTCCATCTCGACGGATTTGATAGCGACACTTCCGAAGGTTGCAGGAGTTTTGACGATGAGTGGAGACCTATCGGAACGGGAACCCTCGACTGCGGCAGCTATTCTGGCATCACCGATTTTTACTATGAGTACTCTGGCGAACCCGCAAATCCAGAAGTCGGCTCTGGCGGAGGTTCCGGCAATCCCGTCGACATATGCCCTAACGTTTCAGGAAATCAGGATTCCGTGCCTCCTGGTATGGTCAAAGACGCTGCGGGCAACTGCGTAGATCAGCCGCCGGTCACTCATACCGATCCTAATAATCCTCAAGGCTGGCTCGATTCCGCATCGTGCGATTCGTTCAATGGCTGGGCATCGGATGCTGACGACCCTAATGCCGCCATCGATGTCCACTTTTATTCAGACGGCGCATTCGTGGGAGCGGCTCATGCCGACGGCTATAGGGGAGACGTCGGCAATCACGCCTTTTCTTTCCCGACCCCGGTGTCCGTCAAAGACGGCTCGGCCCACGCGATCGACGCATACGGGATCAATATAGGCGACGGCGGTAACGCCGCTCTTTCCGGAAGCGGGAAATCTTTGAATTGCGCTCTTGTGGTGCAACCGCCTGCCGTCTGTTCCGATCCCGCGGCGATTAATTATGGAGAGGCGGTCAATTGCGCCTATCCTCTATCGGCTTGTCAGGATTCGAATGCTTTAAATTACGGCGGTCTTCTTCCGTGCTCGTATCCTCCCGTAAATGTCTGCCAGGATGCGGCTGCGGTTAATGTCGGCGGTCTTCTTCCGTGTGACTATGCTCCTGGCGGGAATGGTAGTGACAATACCGATGGCGGAGGCGCCAATGATGGCGGTAACGTCTCGAGCGGGTTCACGCTCGATGGAGACGCGTCTGTTTCGGCGAAATTCTCTTCGAATCTGGACGGCACGAGCCCAGTGAAGGATCTAGAGGTCAACCCGTTCGGCTCTTTTGATCAGAGTGTCGTTGTCAGGGTCGATTCGACCACATGCTCGAACGTCTCTTATTCATTCGACGGAGCGGATTTTGAGGCGGCGCCCCAGGCTGTCATGACGTTCGACTCGGCGGGGAACTACAGAGCTCCTTCCGGAAGGATAGGCCTCTCCGTTCAGCTCAAATTCTCGGCAGGGGTCAACGCATCCTGTTCGGTTATATTCATCGCGTCGGGCGGAGGGCAGACAGATAGCCATACCCTTTGGGTCTCTTCTCAGACTCTCATCCCTAATTTCCAGGAGTTCTAGAGGCCAAGAGATGTGCCGCCGCTCTCGCAAGTCCTAGAGCGACGTGCTCTATTGAATATTTCCAATGGACACTTTGTCTCTTCAGCGGTGGTTATAGATTCTGTGATTTCCGAGTTTTTTATCTTCATAAGGAAACAAGCCTCATGCTCGCTCTTCGGCGGGCTGATGCTGTTTTTCCTTTTAGCCACGAAATACGCGTCGGTGCCGGGGATAGAGAGGTATGACCTCTTGTTCATATTGGCCGTCGTCACGCAGGTCGTCCTCATCGTCGCGAAACTGGAAACGCCCCGCGAAGTCATCGCCATCATCGTCTTCCATATCTGCGCCATGTGCATGGAGATATTCAAGACGTCGCCCGGAGTGGGGTCGTGGGCATATCCCGAACATGCCGTGCTCGCGATCGGCACGGTGCCGCTCTTCACGGGCTTTCTCTACTCAGCCGTCGGCTCGTACATGGCACGAGCGTGGAGGATAAACGAATTCGTATTCACCGATATGCCGAGCAAGATCGTGCTGTCGCTGGCTGGTCTTCTTATCTATATCAATTTCTTCACGAACCATTACGTCCATGACGTCCGTTGGCTCATCTTCGCTCTGCTCATAGTCATTTTTTGGAGAACCAAGCTCCGCGTCGAGCTCACGGATAGGCGATACACGTTCCATCCTCTCTTCACTAACGCCTTGCTCGCGCTGTTCGTATGGCTCGCCGAACAGATCGGCACCTTCGCGCGCGTCTGGGTGTATCCGAATCAGGCTGTCAGCTGGAACCCTGTTTCATTCCAGAAATTCACGTCGTGGTACATGCTCCTGATCTTCTCTTTCATCCTCATCATGCTTTTGCACAAGGAGGCGCGTATAGGAGACGGGAAGTAATATTGACTTTATATATGTTTATGTTATAATGCAAACCAGATAGTCAATTCAACGAAAGGCTCTCTTTGAAAGGAAAAACGGTCAGATACGAATCGTCGGGAGGTTTTCTTCCTCTCAACGAAGTCGTGTATGTGATATATGGTCGGCAGATCGTGTTCAGCGGTCTGCATTCGGCTAAAGAGGGACGGGTCGGGTCTACCATCAATTTCGCCGAGCAGATCATTGCTGCTATCGCGAAGGCGGAGAAGCTCGATCCGAGGCGGCACCAGTTCCTCGATCTCCAGACCCATAAGGGGTATGGACGCTACAAGCCGGGGAATTTTGCGTTCAATCTCCTTAAGCCAATCTGGCAAAAGGGGTGTGAGCTCCCTGTCGGAATGAGTTGGTGCGAAGGCCATCCTGATCTCAAGGTGATAGAGGATTTCTCGGAATGCATTTGGGGCGACAACTCCAGATCAACGCCGAGGAACCTGCCTGTTGCTTTTGGAAGCTTGAAGTCGTTTCGCGAGTCATGTCCTGTAATTAAATAATCCTGCCCGTGCGCGAATGCGCACGGGCTTTTTTTCGGAAAGAAATTCTTTCCCCATGCGTATAGATATACAAGAGCCGATCATCGCAACACCCTCATGTCGGCTCTTCTTAACCTTAAACCCAATCAATATGAACGATAAGGACACAGAGAAGAATTAGCTTGATGGTAATCAAATAGCGCATCGTGAGTAAAAAGCCGCTGAGCACCCCTCGTGCGGCTTTTTACGTACTATCTTCGGTTACTGGGTAATCCGAAAACGAGTATGGCACGAAAATACGGCAAAAAATCGCAGGCAAAAGTGAAAAAGGCTATGCTTGAATACAAGCGCAGCGACCTGAAATCGGGGCGAAGCGGCAAAAAGGTGACCAGCAGGAAGCAGGCGATAGCGATCGGCCTCTCCGAAGCCCGCAAAGCGGGAGCCAAAGTGCCGAAAAATCCGCATCAGAAATAGTGAACAGGGACAAACGCGCATTTATCATGACTGGCGGGGTATTCATTGCGGCTTTTGCGTTGAGCCTTCGATATTCGTTGATGCGCGACGGCCTGTGTCTGCCGTATTTCGGCTGCAATGCAGGCATATTCGGATATGACGGATTCCTCCATATACTGAACGGTCTCGCTCTGCCGTTCGGATTCGCATGGCTCGGCAAGGGCCGGGTCAGAAGCCCGCTCTATCTATTATCTCTGGTCGCGCTCGTCGCCGTCGGATGGGAAGCGGCTGAATTCGCGTATGACCATATCCGTATAGTCCTTTTCCATATAAATCTAACGGATCCGAATCAAATGGCGCAGCCGACTAATACCGATACCATGGGCGATCTTATTCTTGAAACCTTAGGGGCGATTCCGGCGATTATCTCTCTAAAAGCGGGAAATCTGCTAGAATGCCTTCATGGAAAAGAAGAATAAGATATTCAGGAATTCGGTCATCGCAGCTAGCGTCGTCATTCTTATAGGTGCCGCGTTCCTGTATTTTGGCCCGCATATGGCGCAGGCTCCGTTCTGTTTCGATTTCGTTCACGATACCCAGTTCGGCGATAGGAAAGTCGAGCACCCATCGAATATCGGCTTCGGCGGTCCCGGCGGCGTCATGTATTATCTCCCCGAAGTCCCGGCCCTTCAGAAGGCTCTCGAAAAGCAGGGCTTCTATATCGATCCGTATGAGACGACCGGAGGGAAAGTCTACGCCGGCGCGTTCTTCGGTCCGTCCACTCGCGCCGCCGTCATGGAGTTCCAGAAAGATCACGGCCTCTCGGAGACGGGCGAAGCGACGAACGATGTCATCGATATCCTCGCGCCTCTCTATGCATGCCCGAAGGCCGCGGCGACCTCGACCGAAACCTATACGCTCGGGACAACGACCCCGAAAAAGTAATCAATGTTCGAACGAACCAGGGCATTTTTCAAGAAGTACGAAAGGTACGTTTCGCCCGTCACCTTGGTCATCGGCTTTACCTTCGACAGCCTTACCCTGCGCAGGATAGACGTCTTCTATAGCAACTTCCTCCTCATCAGCTATCTGGTCCTGTCGGCGGGTTCGATCATGCTCCTCAATTTCCACGAGCATCGCCGCATGACCCGCGGGCAGATGGAGAGGTCGGAGACGATCCACATGCTGTCGGTGTTCACCATGCAGTTCTGCCTCGGCGGTCTCTTCAGCGCGTCCTTCCTGTTCTATTCGCGGTCAGGCTCGATCATAGCGAGCTGGCCCTTCCTCCTCATGATCGCGGGCTACGTCATCGGCAACGAACTGCTCCGCAAGAACTATATCCGCCTCGGCTTCCAGATCGCCGTCTTCTTCACGGCGCTCTTCTCGTACCTCATATTCTTCCTTCCGGTCATATTCGGAAAGATGGGCGATGCGATGTTCCTCCTGTCGGGCATAGCCAGTCTTATTATTACCGGCGTGTTCGTATACGTGCTCTCGTGGTTCGCTCCGGCCCGCACGTCCAAGAGCGCTCCGTTGCTCATAGTCTCCCTTGGAGGGCTTTTTGCCCTTATAAACGGGCTTTATTTCACCAATCTGATGCCGCCGATACCTTTGGCGCTGAAAGAGGCGGGCGTGTACCGGTCTATCGAGAGGCTCCCTGACGGCACCTATCGCACGGTGGGCGAGAAGCAGCAATGGTTCAATATTCTCACCCCTGACCCAGTCATCCACGTGGATCCGAATGGGGCGCTCTTCGCGCTCACGGCGGTATTCGCGCCGACGAACCTCGCGACCGATATTATCCACGAATGGCAGAAATACGATCCGGAGAAAAGGGATTGGGCCACGGTGAGCGACATCGGCCTCTCTATAACCGGCGGGAGGGAGAAGGGTTTCCGCACGTTCTCGCGCATGGAGGACGTCACGCCAGGGCTCTGGAGGGTGAACGTCGAGACCCCGCGCGGCCAATTGATCGGCCGTATGACGTTCTCGGTCGCGGAATCGACGGGCGGCGAGACTCTCTTTACGGAAGTCAATTAAGCTGTTAGGTTGTGCTATACTTAGGATTCAAGATTAATTTTATGAATAAAAAAGGAATAATCGCAGTCATCGTTATTATCATCCTCGCCGTCGCGGGCTATATGGTCTGGGGCGGCAAGGGATCTTCGACCGTCTCGAACCCGGTCGTTACGACCCCCGTCGAAGTCCCTGAAGGCGTGACGAAGGACACTTTCGCTCCCGTCACAGCCGACACCGCCGACACGTCCCTTCTCGGCAGGCTCAAGAACGTATCGGTTTCGGCTGCCGAAACCGGCAGCCGCGTCGCTCTCGTGAACGGCAAGGCTAGCTTCAATGCCGACGGCGTCAAAGGCTCGATCGCTCTCGGCGACACCGCAGTCGAGGCGTCCATGGGCGGCTCGAAGTACGTATTCACCACGATCGGCGTCACCACGGGTCCTACGACCTATCAATACGCGGTGCTCTTCACCGACAACGGCACGCTCGCTGACCAGTCGTACAACCTTATCGGTTCTAACGTGACCGTCACCGGCATCCGCGCCGACGAGGTATCGGGCGGCCTCGTTGTGACCGTGGCCTACAAGCAGGGCGGCACGGCAAAGAACAAGATCATGGTCGTAGAGAACGGCGCCTTCAACCCGGCGAAGGATATAAACTTCTAATCCTCTAGCAAATATATAAAAACCACCCCAGGCCTGGCGGGGTGGTTTTTATATATTTGCTACGGTACTAAAAATAGATAAGCTTAGAGCCATGAAATCAGGCTCGAAATCGTCCGAAGATATCCTTCCCGAATACGCTTATGAGTTGCCGCCGGAATTAGTGGCGAATGCGCCTGCGGAGCCGAGGGATTCGGCGCGCCTCCTCGTATATGGCGTAGGATCGGATATGGTGGCGGACGCTGTTTTCCGTGATCTCGCCGACTACATCCCGAAGGGCGCGCTTCTCGTCATGAACGAGACCAAGGTCGTCCCTGCGCGCGTCGTACTGTCTAAAAAGACGGGAGGCAAGGTCGAGATACTCTTCTCTGTGAACGAATGGGATAAGGCTTCAGACGAAGTGTCGGGCATTTCCGACCGCAAGCTCGTCGCGGGCGACTCGCTCTTCTTTGACGGGTGCCAGATCTGTTCTGTCGTCGGGCAGGATGAAAATATATTCGCGTTCAAGCTCGCGCTCGCACCCGCGGGATTTCTACGATTCCTGGAAAGTTCGGGCGTCATGCCGGTCCCGAAATACATAAAGGATTCGCCTCTTTCTGAAACGGAGATCAAGGAGCGATATCAGACCACGTTCGCCAAAAACCCCGGCTCCATAGCCGCGCCGACGGCATCGCTCCATTTCACCGATGCCGTATTCAAAAAGCTTCGGGTAAAAGGTGTTGAGACCGCGTTCCTCACGCTCCATGTCGGCGCGGGAACGTTCGCGCCTGTGACTGATCGTGAGATCGGCAGCGGCAAGCTCCACGAAGAATTTTTTACAGTTCCCGAAGATGTCCGTGCCGCGATCAAGAAAGCCAAAAGGGAGGGGCGGCCCGTCATCGCCGTCGGCACGACCGCTCTGCGCGCTCTCGAATCGTCCGCTCGCGGCGCGGAGATATCGACCGACATATTCATTAAAAAGCCTTTCGCCTTCAAGGTCGCGGACGGCCTCATCACCAATTTCCACGTTCCGCGGTCGTCTCTCATGTGCCTCGTGGACGCATTCCTTGATTTCAAGGAATCTCCGAAAGGTATCCTCGATATCTATCGTCATGCCATAGAGGGGCGCTATCGCTTCTATTCTTTCGGAGACGCGATGTTCATTCTGTAGTATATTCAGCCCATGCCATTACTCCTCGACGGAAAAAAAGCCCGCGATTTTCACAAGGCGAAGCTCGCCGAAAGGGTTACCGCGTTCGAAAGAAAGCGCCATATCAAGCCATGTCTCGCCATAATCCAGATCGGCGACAATCCGGAATCGAGCATATATATAGAGCAAAAGAAGAAATTCGCCGCGGCCATAGGCGTATCGGTCGAGCACGTTCGATTCTCTGAAGATGCATCGCAGGACGGCGTCTTGGAGGAGATCGTCGCTCTTAATGCCGACAAAAAGATCCACGGCATCATCGTCCAGCTCCCGGTGCCTGCGCATATCAATAAGCTTGCCCTTATAAATGCGATAGATCCGAAAAAAGACGTTGACGGGCTCACGGACGAGAACCAAAAGCTTCTCGAACAGGGCAATCCGCGTTTTATTCCCGCTACCGCGAAGGGCGTCATGATGCTCCTCGATTTCTATAACATCTCCGTAAGAGGGAAGAATGCCGCTGTATTCGGCCGATCGCGCCTCGTCGGCGGCCCTATAGCGTCACTTTTTCAATCGAGGGGCGCGAGGGTATCCGTCATCCATTCTCAAACAGCCGAGCCTCAGAGGATAAGCCGCGAAGCCGATATCGTCGCCGTCGCCATCGGCAAGCCTTCGTACGTCACCAAAGATTTCATAAAAAAGAGCGCCATCGTCGTCGATGTCGGCATCAACAGCGTCGCCGGAGCGAAATCGGAAGAAGGGATCCCGAAGCGATCTCTCGCTGGCGACGTCGATTTCGCGGCCGTATCGGATATCGTTTCAGTCATCTCTCCCGTGCCCGGCGGCGTCGGACCGATGACTGTTCTGGCATTATTTGATAATCTTATGGTCTCGGCGGAAAAACCCGAGTAAAATAACAATTATGGAAAATCTCTTCAGTCAGAAGCAGTTCAAGAATCTCGCATATGCGCTCCTCGCTCTCCTTATCGCATTCGTCGCCGCTAAAACGGTGTCGGAGCTCAAGGGAATGAGCTATATCGGCGCAGGCGTTCCGTCTTCCGATACCATCACCGTTTCGGGCACGGGCGAGGTCGTGACCGCTCCGGATATCGCGACGTTCACGTTCGCGGTCGAAAAAGAAGGCGCTTCGGTCCCTGAAGCCCAGAAAAAGTCGGCTGACGGCATGAATGCCATCCTCGATTACCTTAAGAAAGCGGGCATCGAAGACAAGGACATCAAGACCGAGTCGTACAACATCTATCCTCGTTACGACTATGTCCAGACCTCGATGTATGGCGGCGGCAAGCAGGTTCTCGCGGCATACGTCGTATCGCAGAACGTGACCGTAAAGGTGCGCGACCTCGACAAGGCAGGCGAGCTCCTTTCGGGCATCGGCGAGTACGGCGCCACGAATATATCGGGCCTTACGTTCTCGGTCGACGACCATGTCAAAGTCGAGCGCCAGGCTCGCGACGCGGCTATCGCCGACGCGCGAGAGCAGGCGGAGATCCTCGCGAAATCCCTCGGCGTAAAGATCGTCAGGCTCGTAAGCTTTAACGAATCGAACTACGGCTATCCGACGCCGATCTACTACGCAAAGGATATGGCGTACGGCATGGGCGGTGCGGCTAACCAGTCCGCGCCTTCCATTCCTACGGGAGAGAACAAGATCACGTCGAACGTCTCGCTCACGTACGAGATCCGATAGGCTTGCTTTTTCCGAAAGACGCGATACCATATAAAAACCTAGCCCTCCGGGGCGGTTTTTATTAACAAAAAGGGGCGAAAGCCCTTATACCATGAAACTCACCGAATATATCAAAGAGACCCGCGGCGAAATGAAGCACGTCAATTGGCCGACCCGAAGCCAGGCGATGAACTATACGCTCCTCGTCATCGGCGTCTCGGTCGCGACGATGGTCGTCCTTTCGATCGCGGACTACGTCTTCTCTCTCGGCCTCGAGAAATTCATTCTCAACAAATAATATGTCGAAACAGCAAACAGGCGGTGAACGCCACTGGTACGCGATCCATACGTACGCAGGATACGAGAACGCCGTCGCGCGAAACCTCCGCCAGCGCATAGACTCGCTCAACATGACGGACAAGATCTTCAACGTCCTCGTCCCTACAGAGAAGAAGATCAAGGTCAAGGGCGGCAAGCGCGTCGAGGAAGAGGAGAAGGTCTATCCGGGCTATATCCTCGTGGATATGATCGTGACCGACGATTCATGGTTCGTCGTCCGAAACACGCCTCGCGTTACCGGCTTCGTCGGTTCGGGCGTGCATCCGGTGCCTTTGACCCAGAAGGAGATGGACCATCTCATGGGCCGTATGGACACTAGCTCGGTCAAGCACGAGATCAATCTCGCTACCGACGACGCGGTCAAGATCGCCGACGGTCCGTTCAAGGACCTCGAAGGCAAGGTCGCGGAAGTGGATACCGAGCGCGGCAAAGTAAAGGTCCTCGTCTCGATGTTCGGCCGCGAAACCCCGGTCGAACTCGATTTCTTGCAAGTTAAGAAGCTTTAATATAATCTAGGCACTCTATATGGCAAAGAAAGTAACCAAAGTATTGAAGCTCCAGATTCCGGGCGGCAAGGCCGTTCCCGGCCAGGCTCTCGGCCCTGCGCTCGGCGGCGCCGGCATCAACATCGGCGAATTCGTGAAGCGATTCAACGACGAGACCAAGACCCGCGTAGGCGAGACCGTCCCTACCATCATCGAGGTATACGATGACCGAACCTACAAGATGATCTACAAGACCGAGCCTGCTTCCCAAATGATCCTCAAGACGCTCAAGAAGGAGCTGGGATCGGGCAAGCCGAACTCGGTAAAGGTAGGCACGCTCACCAAGGCCCAGGTCAAAGCTATCGCCGAGAAGAAGCTCCCTGACCTCAATACCGCGGATGTGAACGCCGCGATGAAGATGATCGAAGGCACTGCCCGGAACATGGGCGTAGACGTTAAATAAAAAACAAGAGGGCTCCGGAAGATCCACTCGGATGTAGAGGATCCTCCGGAGCCCTCTTGTCTTCATCAACACGGCCTGGCTTGCAAGAAACGGGGAAGAGGCGTATTCTCCCTTTTGTGATTGCTCCTCGACTGCTGTTCTTGCTTCTCGCAGGCACGCCTCTCGTTGCCGCCCCGTCTGTAGCGGCGACAAAGGAGAAGGTGATCGCCCGCGCGGTGAGCGAGCATCGCTCGATGCCCGCGATGATCGCCCCCGACCGTCTGACGGTCGAGGTCTTCGTCGCTGCGAGCGATGTCTCCGGGCCGTCTTGGCCCCGACAATCGGAACGCAGGACGGGCAGCGGACGGCGCTTTGCTGTGCCGTTCGATTGGCTCGATCCGGCGAACTAACCAAAAAGCCGCGGATCACGGAAGTGACCCGCGGCTTTTTACTGTGCTTTCGGCGATGATATACTTTCATCGAATGATCCTCTTTATGAATGAAACACATGCCCCTTTGCACGATTCCCCGGCGAAACCGCTTCTCTCGGTGATGAACAAAAGCGCGCTCGAAGGCTTGGCGGCTCTTGCCGCGTGGGAGATGGGCGGGCACGTTCCGCCCATAGCTCCGTCGCCGCCGCTTCGCGCCGATTCTGTCACGGCCCCCAAATAACCTTTTCTCGAGCCTGCTCTCCGGAGCAGGCTTTTTTCTTTATCCAAACAAAGGTATGATTCGGGCATGGCAAAAAGCTCCAAAGCGAAAACCATGAAAAAAGCCGCGGCGATTCCTTCTCCGGTCACTGCGAAACATGTCCGTCCGTCGTGGGACGGATATTTTATCAAGATATCCGACGTGGTAGGCGAGAGGGCAACCTGCGATCGCGGCCGTTCCGGTTGCGTCATCGTCAAAGACAAGCGCATACTCGTCACCGGCTATGTCGGCGCTCCGGCAGGCGTCGCTCACTGCGACGAAGCCGGGCACGAGATGCACACGGTCGTCCATGAAGACGGCTCGCAGTCGAAACACTGCATCAGGACGACCCATGCCGAGCAGAACGCTATCGCCAATGCCGCGCGCGACGGCGTCCCGGTGAACGGCGCGACGCTCTATTGCCATATGACGCCCTGCTATACCTGCGCGAAGATCCTGATAAATTCAGGCATCATCCGCGTTGTGGCCGCTAAAGACTATCATGCATCGAAGCGCTCCAAGGAGGTCTTTAAGGAGGCGGGCGTAAAGCTCGATATCGTCGATCCGTCGGTAGAGACCTATCCGAATATGAAATAATAAAAAGCCGCCCTCGAAAGGGCGGCTTCGCATTCCGGATATCATCGGCGGAGGCGATCGAGGGCTTCGGAAATGGCAGGTCCCGTTTCCGAGAACTCCTTGAAAGTCCGGATAGGCGTTCCGGCTCCCTTCAGGCAGTCGGCCGCATAGCGGCTCACTCTCACGCCTTCCCGGGCAAAGCCGAGGACAGGCTTTCCGCCGCCGTTCTCGACCCGATTGACGACTTCGCCGCCGCGGCCGTCCGAACCGTCGTTCGAAAGATACAGGACGATCATGAGGTCCGCGGCCTTTACGCGCTCGGTGTCGTATGCGTAGATGTCCGCAACGGGTTGGGGCTCCCAGCGTTCGAGGTCGAACGCCCATTTCAGGATCTCGACGTCGAATGTCGCCGGGAGCCATTTCATGAATGCTCGAACCTCGTCTTTCTCCGCTTCCGTCTTCACATGGGTCAGAGACAGGGCGACGTAGACTTTCAGTTTTTCCATTTCAAACCTCCTTTGGTTTAATTCTCACTGCACCCTACAGGAGGCTTTGAATCCAGTCAATTATTTCTTCACGATATCGTGATTGCCGCGCTTGATGTTCCAGGTGCCAGGCGTCAGATCGTGATGCATGGCGATGCCGGGAACGGCTTCCTTGATCGCGTCACCCATCCTCTGCGCTTGGACGCGAAGCGTCGGGTGTACGGTGTCCGACGAGCGTAATTCGGCGGTATAGACGGCTGCGGGAAGCGGCGCGGTCATCTTTACGGCAACGGTGTATCCCATGGCGATGTAATATTGCCTGATCTCGGGCGTCGCATCGAGTCTCGCGATGCGATCTTCCTGTTCCTTTAATACCTTTACGGCTTCGCCGCGCAGGTCTTCAGGGAGCTGTTCGAGATACCACGGATAGAAGCCGTGACGGGTAGAGAGAAGGGGCATCTCCTGGATGCAGCTTCGGTGGCGCTGAAGGTCGCGGTACGAGCCGAAATCGAGAGGGAAAGCGAATACTATATTGCCGTACTGGCGCATGCGCTGATGCAATTCTGCCTTCGCAGGCCTCTCGGCGAGGAGCTTCTGGTGCTTTGCGAGGCCGTTCAGGTCGAGCATGCGCGCGTCATATGAGAACCCTTTGACAGCTTCCGCATCGTCGAAGAACGCGAATTGCCTCATGCTCTCCTCGACATATGCTTCTTCCATCGGATATTCCTTGTGGGAGAAGCTCGACGCATATTTTTTCTTGAGCTCGTCATGGATCAAAGCGGCAGTCTCGCGCACTTCGGCCAATGGATGGTGGCGCATCTCTTTGATGTGATCGTATGCCTGGCGGAGGTTGGTGTGCCATGCGGCGTACGTCGTTACGCCGGCAGGCAGGAAGCCGCGGGCGATGTCGAATGCGCGAGCTTTGACCGCTTTCTCATATACTGTCTCCTTCTGTTCGGGCTGGATAGGGAAGCGCTGTTTCAGGACAGGCACGAGCTTGTCGAGGGCATAGCGATAGAATCGCATCCATTCGTCCTGGATAGCCTTGCTGTCAGGGGTGCCGACAGGATCGACGACTTCTTGCGCAGCCATATCGAGATATCGCGTCGAGGCTTCCTGGCCGTTATACAAAGGCCAATCCTGGATAGCCTTGGCGACGAGCATCGAAACGTTCTCGGCGAATATAGACGTCGTGCCGCAGTCGCCGATGGACTTGTGCCCATAGCCGACGTAATACGATGACATGAATTTCTCGGCGCCTTTCTCGCGGACTTGGACCAAATGGTCTTTGACGCTGCGGGGATCGCGGGAATAAAGCGCTTGCACCATCGCTCCAGGCTCCGGTGAAAGGTCGTCTACGATGATGATTTCTCTCATGCTGCTTATTGTAATAGAATGGGCTTATGAAAGACAAACAGGCAGAAAAGCTGATCAAGGCGGAGCAGAAGAGGCAGAAATCGGTCGTCAATCTCATCGCGTCGGAGAACTATGTGTCGAAGGACGTACTCGACGCTCTCGGTTCCGAGCTCACGAATAAATATGCCGAAGGTTATTCGGGTAAGCGCTATTACGGCGGCAATGCGATCGTGGATAAGGTAGAGGACATGGCCGCTGAACGTGCTCTCAAGTTATTCGGCCTTAACCCGGAGGAATGGCATGTAAACACGCAGGCATTATCCGGTTCGCCGGCGAATCTCTCTGTATACGTCGCGCTTTTGGAAAAAGGAGAAAAGGTCATGGGCATGTCTTTGGATCAAGGCGGACATCTGACTCACGGCCATAAAGTCTCTGCCACGGGCAAATTCTGGACCCAGGTGCCATATGGCGTTTCGAAAGAAACCGAAGTCCTCGACTATGCGGAGTTGCGCGATATCGCTCTGCGCGAAAAGCCGAAGATGATCATCGCCGGCTTCACGGCGTATCCGCGTATCGTCGACTGGAAGAGATTTCGCGAGATCGCCGATGCGTGCGGCGCATATCTCATGGTCGACATGTCCCATATCGCGGGTCTCGTCGCGGGCAAGGCATATCCGTCGCCATTCCCGTTTGCCGACATTGTCACGACCACGACCCATAAGACGCTCCGCGGCCCGCGCGGCGCTCTCGTCTTCGCGAAAAAGGACGCCCGCGAGCTCAACAAGAAGATAGACAAGGCTATATTCCCGGGTCTCCAGGGCGGCCCTCATATGAATCAGACGGCCGCCATCGCCGTGGCCCTGAGAGAAGCTGCGTCTCCCGCATTCAAAAAATATGCCGCGCAAGTCATTAAAAACGCGCGGACGCTGGCTGCAGAGCTCGTAAAGCTCGGCTGGAGGGTCATTTCAGGCGGCACTGACAGCCATCTGATACTTCTCGACGTGGCATCACAGGGTGTCAGCGGCAGGGAAGCGTCCGATAAGCTCGAAAAGGCCGGCATAATCGTGAACAAGAACGCCATTCCGTTCGATGCGCGACCGCCTGTTGATCCATCAGGTATCAGACTCGGTACTGCTGGTGAGACCACGCGCGGCAAGAAAGAGAAAGACATGATCGTCCTCGCGAAGCAGATAGATAGGGTCTTGCGGGCGAAATAACATGAGAACGGCGTTTCTCTACTCGAAAGTCTTTTTAACGAACGCCATATCCAAGGCATTCAAGAGGCATGATCCCTCGGAAGGCTATTTCATCGTTATAGACGGAGGCGAAGGATCGGGAAAGGGCACGGTCATAGAGAGGCTCAAGGGAAAATATCCCGCGATCGAATTCTCGCGAGAGCCTGGCGGCACGCCGTATGCTGAAGAGATTCGCGCCGTGATGCTCCAGTCGAAATATGCGAAAGAAGCCAATGCGATCACGCAATTCCTGCTCGTATCCGCCGGTCGCGCCGATCATATGGCAAGAAAAGCCGAGGAGGTCATCGCTTCCGGAAGACATTTCGTCACCGACCGATCCGATTCGACGTCATGGGGCTATCAGATAGGCGGGCAGGAGGGCGGATATAACGTCAAAAAACTTTTCTTCGCAGTGCGAAAGGCCGTGTATAAAAATATCCGTCCCGATCTTCATATAATCCTAGAAGTCGATCCGAAGGAAGGCGCCCGCCGCGTTGCCGCACGAAAGGGCGAGATAAACCATTTCGACGAGCGTAAGCGCGATTTTCACGAGCGAGTCATGAAAGCGTATCGAACCTTCGGAAAGCTTTTCCCCGGAGAGGTCAGGTTCGTTGACGCGAATCGCTCGAAAGACGAAGTCTTCGCGGAGGTTGATTCGATGCTCTCGTCCTATATACTGAAATAATGAAAAAGACCCTCAAAATAATCCTCATGCGCGAGGGCGTGCCGGTGCCTCGATACGCGCTTCCGGGCGATGCGGGCTTCGACCTTTACGTAGGCGAAAAGATCACGCTCGCGCCTATGGAACGCGCTTCCATCAATACGGGGCTCAAAATGGAGATTCCAAAGGGTTGCGTCGGGATCATATATGAAAAATCGGGCCTTTCGTTCAAACACGGTATCATCACATATGGAAACGTAATAGATTCGGGCTACAGGGGCGAAGTAAAGGTCGGCGTCATGAATCTCGGCAAAGAGACCCATATATTCGAGCCGGGCGACAAGGTAGCGCAGATGATCATCCATTCGTATGAAGAGGTTGAGTTCAAGGAAGTGAAGGAAGGCGGGCTCTCCGAATCCGCGCGCGGCGAGCGAGGCTTCGGAAGCACCGGAAAATAATATGGATATAGAGACTAAGATACGGACGGGAATAGAGGGCGCTCTGAAATCTCTCGGCATGTCCGCCGGCGAGATCGTCATCGAGCATCCTGCCGACGCCGCGAACGGCGATTTTGCGACGAACGTGGCGATGGCTCTCGCGAAGCAGGCCAAACAGAATCCGCGCGAGCTCGGCATGAAGCTCGCAGAGGCTTTGCGCGCCCAGCACATCGAATCGGTCGAAAGGATAGACGTCGCCGGTCCCGGCTTCGTCAATTTCTATTTGGCGTCGAGTTTCTATACGAAAGAGCTCGAAACGATACTCAAGCGTAAAGATCTCTACGGCAATTCGAACGAATGGAGAGGCAGGAAAGTGCTCATCGAATACACCGATCCGAATCCGTTCAAGGAATTCCATATCGGTCACCTCATGTCGAACGCTATCGGCGAATCGATCGCGCGCCTCACTGCGTCGCAGGGCGCCAAGATCCGCCGCATGTGCTATCAGGGCGATTTCGGCATGCACGTAGCCAAGGCTCTTTGGGCGATGCAGAAGAACGAGGCGAGTATGCCATCGAAGCGCGCTCCTCTAGAGGAGCGCATCGCATTCCTCGGCGCTTCATACGTCGAAGGCTCGCGCGCGTTCGAAGACGATCCCGCGGCAAAAGAGGTGATCGAAGCGATCAACAAGAAAGTCTTCGAAGGAAAGGAGCGCAAGCTCATGAAGCTCTATAAGCTCGGCAAGAAATGGAGCCTCGATCATTTCGACGGCATATATGAAAAGCTCGGCACCAAATTCGACTATTTCTATCTCGAATCCGAGGTCGCGCATGACGGCGTGGCGCTCGTCGAAGAGTGGCTGGGCAAAGGCGTATTCGAAAAATCTGACGGCGCGACGGTATTTAAGGGCGAGAGATACGATCCAAAGCTCCACACCCGCGTATTCATAAACTCGCAGGGCATTCCGACGTATGAAACGAAAGAGCTCGGCCTCAATACCAAAAAATGGAAGAAGGTCAGGCCTGACGAGTCTATCATCATCACCGCGAACGAGCAGAGCGATTATTTCCGCGTCGTCCTGAAGGCGCTCGAGATCATCGAGCCTGAAGCCGCCCGGGTAACCAAGCACATCGCCCACGGCATGCTCCGCTTCGCCGAAGGCAAGATGTCGTCGCGAAAGGGCAACGTCATCACGGGCGAGTCGCTCATCGCCGACGTCGAAAAGATGGTCACGGAAAAGCTCGCGGCCCGCGAAATGACCGACAAGCAAAAGGCCGAGGCGACCGAGGCCGTCGCCGTCGCCGCCATCAAATATTCGATCCTGCGACAGGTCACGTCGTCGGATATCATCTATGATTTTGATAAGTCCATATCGTTCGAAGGCGATTCGGGCCCGTATCTCCTCTATACCGCCGTCCGCGCTCAATCCGTTTTGGATAAAGCGAAGAAAGAGGGCGTGAAACCGAGGATCGAAAGAAAGGGAGTCATTGTCGGTCCTCTCGAAAAGGCGCTTGCCCGATTCCCTGAAGTCGTCGGCCGATCGGCGCGCGAAGAGGCGCCGCACCACATCGCGACGTATCTCATCGAGCTCTCGTCGGTATTCAATTCCTGGTATGCGAACGTGCCTATCGTCGGCAAAGATGACGGCGAATCGCCGTACAAGGTCGCTCTGACCCAGGCCGTACGCATCGTGCTCGTGAACGGCGCGAAGCTCCTCGGCATGAAGGTGCCGGAGAGGATGTAGTTGACTTTTATCCCTTCAAGATGAGAATGGAAGGGAATATGATCTCTTTACATTCTTCCGCTCAAGATTCCTTTCATAACGTCGGAGAGCTGCTCGATAGAGCTTTAAAGGCGAAAGCCGCCCGGGAATACCAGAGCGTCAATCCAAGAACCGATAATTTTCCGGCGCTCCTCGATCAGTCCGGCGTCGAAGATCCGGATGAATATCTTAAGGCCTGGATCCGCCAGGATTTCGAGAAATCGGGAGGATATTCCGAGTATTCGCGCTATAGGCTCTTCACGGCCATGCCCGGCACCGACGAGATCGTCGTCCCGATCAGGTCTCCGCGGGAATACGCGACGGTTCGCGAGCTCCTCGGCGTCTATCTCGCCAATCGCGCCGCGCTCAGGAGGTTCCTCCGCTTTCACAGGATCGTCGCTTATGGCCGCGACCAGCTCAATCAGTCAGGAGCGTTCGCGGCAGTCTTGTCGCTCGAAAGAGGGAAGCTGTTCCTCCGAAAAATAAGCACTCCTCTCGACGATAAGCTGCTTCTCTCGGACGCGATAATGGTCCGATACAAGGGTTCCGCATAGGCGGGACCTTTTTCTTTCAAAAATCCCTGAAAATTGATACTCTGAAGGCCACGTATGGCAGACGCTCCCAAAACCCAACCGGAAACCAAGCCGAAGACCAAACTGGTCGAAATAGAGGAAAAGATACTTTCTTTTTGGAACGAAAAGGAGATCTTCCAGAAATCTCTCGACAAAAAAGGCAAGGAATTCGTCTTTTATGACGGCCCGCCGTTCGCGAACGGCCTTCCACATTACGGCCACATGCTGGCTTCGTTCATCAAAGACGCCGTTCCGCGCTACAAGACTATGCGCGGGTATCATGTCGCGCGGCGCTGGGGCTGGGACTGTCACGGCCTGCCGGTAGAGAACTTGGTCGAAAAGGAGCTCGGCCTCAGATCGCGAAAAGACATCGTCGATTACGGCATGGAGAGATTCAATGCCGTGGCGGAAGAGAGCGTCCTTCGATACGCCCATGACTGGAGAAAGATCATACCCCGCATCGGCCGCTGGGTAGACATGGATGACGACTATCGCACCATGGACGCGGCATACACCCAGTCCGTCTGGTGGGCGTTCAAGACGCTCTTCGACAAAGGTCTCGTCTACGAAGGCTTCAAGTCTATGCAGATATGTCCGCGATGCGAGACGACGCTCGCCAATTTCGAGGTGAATCAGGGATACAAGGACATCACCGACATATCCGTATTCGTCAAAATGAAGAGGAAGGGGACTCCTCCGAATGAATACTTCATCGCCTGGACCACGACGCCGTGGACGCTTCCCGGAAACGTCGCCTTGGCCGTAGGCGCTGATATCGATTACGCCCGCGTATCGTACGAGAATGCGACATATATCGTCGCGCGCGACCGCGTCGCCGACGTATTCGCGGGCAAGGAGCACGCGCTCGTCTCCGTCATAAAGGGCCGCGAGCTCGTCGGCGACGGATACGAGCCGGCGTTCTCATACTATCTCGACGGCTCTCTCAAGGATGAAAAGAACGGATTCAAGGTATATGCCGCCGATTTCGTCACGACCGAAGACGGTACCGGCATCGTGCATATAGCGCCGGCGTTCGGCGACGATGACATGAAGCTCGGCCAGGCGAACGACCTGCCTTTCATCCAGCACGTGGCTATGAACGGAACGTTCAAGCCGGAAGTCGCCGATTTCGCGGGTCAGCCGGTCAAGCCCAAGTCTGATGAAAAGGACGGTCATCAGAAGACCGATATCGAGATTGTCAAATGGCTCGCTCATCACGGCCTTCTCTTCGACAAGAAGAAGATCGTCCACTCGTACCCCCACTGCTGGCGCTGCGACACGCCGCTCCTCAATTACGCTGCGTCATCGTGGTTCGTCCGCGTCACGTTGTTCAAGGACAAGCTCGTCGCTGCGAACAAAAAAGTCTCTTGGACGCCGGACGATATCCGCGACGGGCGCTTCGGCAAATGGCTCGAAGGCGCCCGCGACTGGGCCATATCGCGCTCGCGCTTCTGGGGCGCCCCTATCCCTGTCTGGAAGGGAGTCGATTCGGGCAAGCTCTATCCGATCGGGGGTATATCCGATCTGGCGAAGCTCATACAGCGATCAGGCAATTCATATACGCTCATCCGCCACGGCGAATCGAAGGCGAACGCTCTCGGCGTTTCGAATTCGAACATAAGTCTCTCCAAAAATTACGGCCTCACCGAAAAGGGCAGACAGCAGATCGCTGAAGCCGCCAAAAAGATCGCCGCGCAAGGCGTCGACGTCATCGTCGCGTCCGATTTCGAGCGCACCAAAGAGACGGCGCGCATGATAGCCGATGCCTGCGGCATACCGGAGAACGAGATCGTCTATGACGTCCGCCTCCGCGAATACAACGTCGGTCCCGACAGGGAAGGCAAGCTGTGGGCCGAGACGGATCGTCACGTCCGCACGCACGGGCTCTTCCCGGGTATGGAAACGCCGGTGGATTTGAAGAAGCGCGTCTTCGAAGCGATGTTCGATATAGATAGAAAATATTCGGGCAAGAAGATCCTCATCGTGAGCCACGGCTCGCCTCTGAACACGATCCTTCATGGGATAGGCGAGACCGCGTCCGAGGACAAGATCCTCCACGACGAGCGCCGCTATTTCCAAAAAACGGGCGAATGCCATCCGTTCGACTTTGTTCGCTTGCCGCATAACAGGGGATTCGATCTCGACCTCCATAGGCCGTATATAGATACGGTCGAATGCGTCGCGCCGGACGGCGAAAAGCTTGTCCGCGTAGCGGAAGTATTCGACTGTTGGTTCGAATCGGGCTCGATGCCGTACGGCGAATCGAACTATCGCGGCAAGGCTTTGGAGCATTTCGATCCGAACGGCAGGCTTGGAGGTCTTTTGGGCGGCGTAAAGGGCTATCCCGCCGATTTCATCGCCGAAGGCCTAGACCAGACTCGCGGCTGGTTCTATTCCATGATGGTCCTCGGCGTCGGTCTCTTCGGAAAGAGCCCGTACAAGAACGTCGTCGTGAACGGCATCATCTTGGCTGAAGACGGCGAGAAGATGTCCAAGCGCCTCAATAACTATCCCGACCCGCTCGAAGTCATCGGCAAATATGGCGCCGACTCTCTCCGCTATTATCTGCTTTCCTCTCCGGTCGTGGCCGCTCAGGACCTCTGCTTCTCTGAAAAAGGCGTAGACGAAGTGTCCAAGAAGCTCATCCAGCGCCTCGACAACGTCCTCGCTTTCTATGAGATGTACGCGAACAGGGGAGAGAGCGAAAAGGCATCGAGAACCGATTCAAAGAGCGTTCTTGACCTCTGGATACGCGCGCGCCTCAATGAGACAAGAAACGAGATGACCGAATATCTCGATTTCTATCAGCTCGATAAGGCCGCGCGACCGTTGATGTCGTTCGTAGACGACCTTTCGACGTGGTACCTGCGCCGATCGCGCGACCGATTCAAATCTGACAACCGCGCCGACAAAGAGGCGGCTCTTTCCACGACCCGATTCGTCCTCGCCGAATTCGCGAAAATAGCCGCGCCCTTCATTCCTTTCTACGCCGACTATCTCTTCAGCCGTATCAGGCGTTCGAACGATCCCGAAAGCGTACACCTCGCAGATTGGCCGGCAGAAGCCTCCGTCGATGGAAAAATCGTGAAGGCGATGGAAGAGACGCGGAAGATCGTGACGATCGCTCTCCAGGAACGATCGAAGGCGAACATCAAGGTCCGCCAGCCTCTCGCCAAGCTGGTCATCAAGAACGCCTCGCTGGGCGCCGACCTCATCGACCTCATCAAAGACGAAGTGAACGTCAAAGCCGTCGGCGTGGACCATACGATAGCCGCTGAAACGGCTCTCGATACGGACGTGACTGAAGGGCTCCGCAAGGAGGGCGTGATCCGAGACCTCATACGCTCGGTCCAGGAGCTTCGCAAGAAAGAGAATCTGACCGTGGACGACAAGGTCTCCCTTGCCCTTGATTCGGATGAGAAGGGCAAAGAGCTCGCGCATGCGTTCCTTCACGATATAAAGAGGATAACGCTCGTCACGGGCATAGAGCATGCCCATCTCCCGCAGGCTGAAGAAATGAAGGTGGAAGAATACTCGTTTCGCATAGCTTTGCGCCGCTAATTGCAGCCTGTCATGTCATACGCGGTCTACAGCACGAGGGGTTTCATCGTCGGGAGCGGTCCTTCCGGCGAAGCGTCCAAGATATATTCGGTCTATACCGAAGACTTCGGCCTCATACGCGCCAAGGCCCAGGGAGTGCGCCTCGCGCAGTCGAAACTGCGCTATAACCTTGACGACTACGCCTTTTGTACCCTTTCGCTCGTAAAAGGAAAGGAGGTCTGGAGGCTTACGGGCGCCGAAAACCTCGACATCTCGCGAAAAGACGCCGATTCGTTCCGCGCTCGCGCGAGGGTGCTGTCGCTCGTCCGACGCCTCGTCCAAGGCCAAGAACGCAACGATGCCCTCTTTCAGGCTCTTATCGCCCTTACTTCCGACGTTCCGCCTAAAGAAACCAATGTTCTTTCCGGCATACTTTCCTCTCTCGGCTATCTCGACCTCGCCGCTCTCGAAGGCAAGGCCGAAAGGGAGGTCATTCAGGCTATAAATAAAGCACTCCAGGAAACGCAGCTCTAACGAGTGCTATAATTCAATCCATGTTCGAATCCGACAAGAAAAGCCCGCTCGACCGGCTCAAGAAAGGCCTCTATTCGCGCAATGTCTCCCAGACGGAGGCTCCGCGCCACGATATACATGCGGGCGGCGAAGCGGTCCCTGAATCATGGGATCGACCTGAAGACCATTCGGCCGAAGTCCCGACGCTCACTTCCGAGCGCCGCTATGCCTACAAGATAGTCTTCGTCTGCTCGGCGCTCTTTCTTTTCGCCGCTCTTATCATAGCGGCCTACACCTTCCTTTCCGGAGGGAATTTCGTATCGGTGGACAACGTAGACATCCTCGTCGAGGGTCCGGCGACCGTTTCCGGAGGGGAGGAGCTCCGTCTGGGCGTCACCGTCGCGAACAAGAACCAGACAGCGATCCAGCTCGTAGACCTCATCGCCGAATATCCTGACGGCACCAAAGATCCCGCTGACCCTTCGAAAGACCTGACCCAGACGCGCGTATCCATGGGAGACGTAGATTCCCAGTCGGTCGCCCAGAAGAGCCTTTCTGCCCTCCTCTATGGCCAGGAAGGCGATGTCAAAGACATCAAATTCACCGCCGAATACCGGACCGCGGGATCGAACGCGATCTTCTTCAAGGAGAAGGTATATCATGTCACTATTTCTTCCTCTCCGATCGTCGTCGCCATAGATACGCTCGACAAGGTGCTTGGCGGCGAGTCGTTCGACATGACCATAACCGTTTCCTCGAATACGGCATCCCCGGTCAAGGATCTCTTGCTCTCCCTCGACTATCCGTTCGGATTCTCCGTCGTCTCGTCGAATCCTGCCGCCGCGTACGGCGACAATACGTGGCGCATCGGCGACCTTGCTCCGGGCAGCAAGCGCGTCATCACGCTTCGCGCGACCGCTTCGGGAACGGACGGGGAAGAAAAAGCCGTCCATGCCGATGTCGGCATCCAGAGCGCGACGAACGAGCGCGAGATAGCGACGACGATCGTCACCCAGGACCACACGTTCATCATCGAAAAGCCGTTCCTCGGCGTCGATCTTGCTCTCGACGGCAATCGCGCCGATATCGCTTCGGCCGCAGGCCGCACCGTTCATGCCGACGTGCTGTGGACGAATAACAGCGCGAGCCAGATAACCAATGCCCGCATCGTCGCTAAGCTTTCCGGTCCGGTGCTCGACCGCAATTCCGTGACCGTGAGCGACGGCGGCTATTATGATTCGCTCACTGATTCGGTCATCTGGGAAGCGGGAAGGGCGGGTAGCCTTACGACCATAGCTCCGGGCGCAGACGGCAGGGTAAGCTTTACCGTCTCGTCGCTTTTGCCGTCGCTCGGCCAATCTACGTCCGATCCTCGCATCACGATCTCTGTGTCGGCGCAGGGCAGCCGCGTGGACGAGACTGGCGCCCCGCAGTCCGTGAACACTGCCGTTTCGCGCGCGATCAGGCTTGTCTCGAACCTCTCCCTTTCTGCTCGCGCCGTGCATTCCCAGGGTCCCATCAGTAACAGCGGCCCTGTACCGCCGCGCGTAGACCAGCCGACGACCTATACCGTTATCTGGACAGTAACGAATACTTCGAATACCATCACGGGAGCGAAGGTAACGGCCGTATTGCCTCCCTATGTGACCTGGACGGGTACGGTGAGCCCCGCAGACGCCAATATCAGCTATGACGACCAGGCCGACACCATAACCTGGGATGTGGGCGATGTGCCGCGAAACGCCGATGTCGGATCGGGGGCAAAGCAGGTGGCGTTCCAGATATCGCTTCGCCCGTCGGCGAATCAGTCAGGCATGGTGCCTACGCTCATACTTCAGCAAGCGATTACGGGTACGGACGTATTCACGAGCTCGAGCCTTAAGAATACGAGCCCTGACCTTTCGACCAGGATAACGAGCGACCTCTTCTACAAGAACGGCGACGAGACGGTGCAAAAATAGTCAGGAAATCACAATGGCAACTAAGAAAAAAGAGCAGACGAATCAGGTAATGGAGAGCATCATCTCTCTCGCAAAGAGGCGCGGATATATATTCCAGGGCTCTGAGATATACGGCGGCCTGGCCGGTACCTGGGACTACGGCCCTCTCGGCGTCGCCCTGAAGAACAACGTGAAAAACCTCTGGTGGAAGCGCTTCGTCACCGACAGGGAAGACATGTACGGCATGGACGCTGCAATCCTTATGAATCAGACGGCATGGAAGGCGTCGGGACATGTCGCGGGATTCTCGGACCCTCTCGTCGAATGCTCGAAATGCAAGAGGCGTTTCCGCGCCGATCAGCTCCCTGAAGAGAATCGAGCCAAGAGCCTATGCCCTGAATGCGGCGGCAAATTGGGCGCGGAAAAGCAGTTCAACATGATGTTCAAGACCTACGTCGGCGCTACTGAAGACGAAGCAGCGGTCTCGTACCTCCGCCCGGAGACGGCGCAGGGCATGTTCGTCAATTTCAAAAACGTCATAGACACCTTTCACCCGAAGCTTCCGTTCGGCATGGCGCAGATAGGCAAGGCGTTCCGAAACGAGATCGCTCCGCGAGATTTCATATTCCGCGTCCGCGAATTTGAACAGATGGAGATCGAGTATTTCGTCGACCCGAAGGATTGGAAGCCGACGTTCGAGCATTTCGTCGAACAGGTCCACGCGTTCACGGACGACGTCGGCCTTTCGAAGGAAAAGGTCCACGAGCTCGAAGTGCCGGCTGATTCTTTGGCTCACTATTCCAAGCGCACGATCGATTTCGAATACGACTATCCGTTCGGCAGGAAAGAGCTCTACGGCCTCGCATACCGCACCGATTTCGATTTGAAGGCCCATGCCGCCATGTCGAACGTAGACCTCTCGTATTTCGATGAAGAGGCGAAGGTTCGCTTCGTGCCGCACGTCATCGAGCCTTCGTTCGGCGTCGATCGGACCATCCTCGCCATCCTCGCCGACGCATACCGCGAAGACGAGCTCGGCGGCGAGAAGCGCGTCTATCTGAAGCTTTCCCCGAACGTCGCTCCGGTCAAAGTCGCCGTATTCCCGCTCCTTAAAAACAAGGAAGCCCTCACGGAAAAGGCGCGCGAAATTTACAAGGTCCTCCGCACCGAATTCGGCGCTGTCGAGTACGACGAAGCCGGTTCGATAGGCAAGAGGTACCGCCGCCAGGACGAGATCGGCACGCCGTTCTGCGTCACGGTCGATTTCGATACCATCGAAAAGGACGGCAGTCCTCTCACAATCCGCGACCGCGACACGGGCAATCAGGAGAAGATCGCCCTCAAGGACCTCGTCTCGTATCTCGCCCAGAAATTGAATAAATAGCCGTTCGCCTATACACTAGGCGCATGCTATTCAAGAAAACCATACTGCCGAACGGAGTCAGGGTCGTCACGGCTCCGATGAAAGACAATCCGACCGTCACGGTGATGGTTTCCGTGAATACGGGCTCGTTCTACGAGCTTCCCGATCAGGCGGGCCTCTCTCATTTTCTCGAGCATATGTGCTTCAAAGGCACGGTCAAACGCCCGTCGGCACGCATGATAACGACGGAGCTCGATTCCATCGGAGCCGTCTACAATGCCTATACGTCCCAGGAGGTGACGGGATACTGGGCCAAGGCCGATACCAGGCATTTCAGCCGCATTGCCGACATCGTCGCCGACATATTCAAGAACTCGACCTTCCCTGAAAAGGAGATCGAGGTAGAGAAGGGCGTCGTCATGGGCGAGATAGACATGTACAAGGACGATCCGCAGGAAAAGATCGGCCGCGCCGTCGCCGAGCATATGTTCAAAGGCCAGCCTGCCGAGCGCGATATCTTGGGAACTAAAGAGAGCGTACAGGCCATCACGCGCGAGGCGCTCGTCGCATACAGGACTTCGCAGTATACAGCCCCGAACGTCGTCGTGACCATCGCCGGAGGCGTCAACGAATCCGATATGCTCGCATGGGCGACTGAGAGCTTCTCCAGCCTTTCGTCCGAAAAGCCGCGACCGGAATTCCTGACGATGAACAAAGACCAGAAGGCGCCCGAATCTGTCTTCGTGGACAAAGACACCGATCAGGCGCATATCGTCATGGTCTGGAGGACGTTCGACAGGAAGCATCCCGACCGTGACATAGCCCGTATCATAAAGAATATCCTCAAGAGCGGCATGAGCTCGCGCCTCTTCATGCGCCTGCGCGATGAGATGGGATCGGGATACTACATATCTGCCGCGCAGGCGCTTCATACCAGCTTCGGCTTCTTCGCTATCACGACGGGCACGACGCACGCTCGTGTCCCGGAGATAGTCGCTGCCATCGTCGCGGAGACGGAAAAGCTCAAAAACGAGCCGATTACTAAGGACGAGCTCGATAAGGTCAAAGAATTCACCCGTGCCCACCGATTGATGTCGCTCGAAACCTCTGACGACGTGGCGTCATATTGTGGCGACCAGGAAGCATATGACGGCGAGATACTCACTCCCGAAGAATTTGAGGCGATCGCGAACAAGATAACGGCCGAAGACATTATGCGCGTCGCAAAGGTCGTCTTTGACAAGGACAGGCTCACTGTCGCGGCGATAGGAAAAGGAATAGACAGAGAGGCTGTTATCAAGGCCGTATCGTAGTATCATTACGTCATGAAGAATCCGGGAACGAGGATCGAAATAACGACCGGCACCATAGCCAGGGCAATACTTCTCGCGCTCCTCACGATAGCGATGTTCGCCCTCAAAGACATCATCCTCGTCGTCTTGACGGCAGTCGTCATCGCGTCAGCGATCGAGCCGGGCATCCACTGGCTCATGGACAAGAAGATCCCGCGCATCTTTTCGGCGCTTATTATCTATGGAGCCGTCGCGGCCCTCGTCGTCAGCGCGTTCTATACCGTTATCCCTCGGCTTCTCGAGGATACGTCGGAATTCTTGAGCTCGGTGCCGCAATACATCGAATCTTCGTCCCTTTGGAATCCTCTCGGCAATCCCGCGAACGAGCCTACTTCTGTGGTCGCAGCGAATATCTCCCATGGCGTCCAGACAACGGCCCAGAATAAGCTCCTTATCACCGCTACCGGAGTCCAGCCGGACGAATACTCCATCCAGGGCGTTCTCCAGTCCATCGATGAAGCTATAAGCTCGGTCTCCGCAGGATTCGTGCATTCGGCGAGCTCGGTGTTCGGCGGCGTGCTGTCGTTCATCCTCATCGTCGTGCTCTCGTTCTATCTCGCCGTCCAGGAAGACGGCGTTGAAAAATTGATGCGCGTCATAATCCCTGATCCGGACGAATCGTATGCCATAAACCTCTGGAGGAGGGTCCGTACCAAGATCGGCCTCTGGATGCAGGGTCAGATCGTGCTCGCGCTTCTGGTCGGCATTCTGGTGTATCTCGGTCTTCTCGTCCTTGGCGTCAAGAACGCGCTCCTCTTCGCCGTTCTTGCGGCCGCGCTCGAGATGATCCCTCTCTTCGGCCCGATACTTGCCGCCGTCCCTGCGGTAGCAGCGTCGTATAACGATGGGGGGACGTCGTCGGCCCTCATCGTCGCAGGCCTGTATCTGATCGTCCATCAGTTCGAAAATCATCTCATATATCCTCTCGTCGTGAAGAAGATCGTGGGCGTCCATCCGATCCTCGTCATCATATCGCTCCTCGTCGGCTACAAGCTCGCTGGATTCCTTGGTATCATCCTCTCTGTCCCGGCTTCGACCCTTCTCGTCGAGCTTATAGACGATATGGAGCGAGGCCGCACCAAAAAGCAGCCTAAGACCTAAAGGCTCATTTCTATGTCCAAGACTTTCTATATAACGACGACCCTGCCATATGTGAACGCAGAGCCTCATATGGGACACGCGCTCGAATTCGTGCGCGCCGACATCATAGCCCGCTGGAAGAAGCTTTCCGGCTATGAGGTCTTCTTCAATACCGGCACCGACGAGCACGGACAGAAGCTCTTTAAGGCCGCCGAAAAGGCCGGCATGCCCGTCCAGGAATTCGTCGACCAGAGCGCGGTGAGCTTCAAGACCCTTTTGCCCGCGCTCGGCATATCTGAAGACGTCCATTTTATCCGCACGACCGATCCTCATCATGAAACGGCGGCGCAGGAGTTCTGGAAGAGGGTCGCGAAGAACGGCTTTATCTACAAAAAGAACTATCAATCGAAATACTGCATAGGCTGCGAAGAGACCAAGACCGATTCAGAGCTCGTAGACGGCAAATGCCCGATCCATCCGAATCTCGAGATCGAGACTATAAGCGAAGAGAACTATTTCTTCAGATTCAGCGCGTTCAGCGACAAGCTTTTAGCGCTGTACGATGCCAAAGACGATGCAAAGCGTCATCATATCGTCCCTGATTTCCGCATGAACGAGATGCGCGAATTCGTCAAGCGCGGCCTGGAAGATTTCAGCATATCGCGCCTTAAATCAAAGATGTCCTGGGGCGTTCCCGTGCCGGACGACGACAGCCACGTGATGTATGTCTGGTTCGATGCGCTCGTGAACTATATTTCGACGCTCGGCTGGCCTGAAGACGCGAAGGATTTCGAAAGATTCTGGGCAAAAGGCACGCCGACCCAGTACTGCGGCAAAGACAATACCCGATTCCAGTCCGTCATGTGGCAGGCGATGCTTCTGGCCGCTGGATTGCCGCCGACCCATACCGTCGTCGTGAACGGCTTCGTCACGGGCGAAGGGGGCATAAAGATGTCCAAATCTCTCGGCAACGTCGTGAATCCCGTCGACGTCGTAAAAGAGTACGGAACCGATGCCCTGCGCTATTTCGTCGCACGCGAGATCAGCTCGTTCGAAGACTCTCCATTCACTATGGAGCGATTTAAGAACGCGTACAACACCAATCTAGCAAACGGCCTCGGTAACCTCGTCTCGCGCGTCATGAAGATGAGGAAGACGTATGACGTAAAACCAGGCGATTGGCTTTTAGAGAAGTCATACGCCTCGAAAGCACTTGAAAGATTCGATATAAAAGCGGCGATCGATGAGATATGGGGCCGAATTGATGATCTCAATAAATTCATTCAGGAGAATCGCCCTTTCGAAAAGGTAAAGACAGATAAGGAAGGAGCCGAAAAAGATCTTCAGTACCTGGGTAAGGAGGTCTTGAAGATAGGCATCGAGCTCGAGCCGTTCATGCCGGCGGCCGCCAAGGCTATTCAGGAACTCGTCCGAGAGCATAAGATGCCCGATACGCCGCTTTTCTTGAGGAAAGACTAAAAGACCCATGCGCCCGCGATTCGTAGACATTCACGCTCACACGAACTTCGCTGTTTTCGATGCCGACCGGGGCGAGGTCATAAAACGCGCCCTCGATGCCGGCGTGTGGATGATCAATATCGGCATAGGGGAGGAGTCGTCCAAAAAGGCTGTATACATGACGGCTGAAAATCCTGTCGGCGTATACGCCATCATCGGCCTTCATCCGATGCATGCGAACGAAGAGGCTTTCAACGCCGATTTCTATCGCTCTCTCGCAAAAAACGGCGCCAAGGTCGTGGGCATAGGCGAATGCGGCCTCGATTACTATCGCAATCCAAGCGACGAAGAGCGCGCCCGCCAGAAAGCGGCGTTTGTCGGTCAGATCGAATTGGCTCTCGAGCTCGACCTGCCGCTCATGCTCCATATCCGTTCGGGCGAGGGTGGAAATGCCTATGAGGACGTCATAAATATGCTGAAGCCATACAAGGAAAAGTACGGAGACAAGCTCCGCGGCGACGCGCATTTCTTTGCGGGCAGCGTCAAGGATGCAAAAGAATTTCTCGGCTTCGGTTTCTGTCTTTCCTATACAGGTGTCGTGACATTTGCAAGTCAATACAAAGAACTCGTCGCAGCTACGCCGATCGACCGCATCATGTCCGAAACAGACTGCCCTTATGTCGCGCCTGTTCCCGAGCGCGGCAAGCGCAATGAGCCGTCGTTCGTGATCCATACCGCTGATCATCTTATCGGAATGAAGGGTCTCGGTCTCGAAGAGGGCAGGAAACAGCTCGTAGACAACGCTTTCAGGCTTTGGAGGCTCTAATCGTGCCTTTTCCTCGCATAACGTTGCAAATCGGCCGTTTTCAGGTAGTATGGCTGGTACTTGCTTTGGAATGTTTTCTGCCAAGGAAACGGCTTATAGCAAGGACGGTTCGCCTCAAAAGGGCTTTATAAGCTAGTCATAACAACAATGACAGAGACAGCTAAGACGGCAGGCACCGTCTACGAAGTGGGCTTCCACATCGTCCCCACTGTTTCTCCAGAGAATCTCCCTAAGGAGGTAGACGCCATCAAGGCCGTCCTCGGAGCGCAGCAGGCAACGATCATATCGGAAGAATTCCCCAAGCTTCGCAATCTTGCCTATACCATGATCAAGCCGATCGGACCGGCTCGACATAGGTTCGATACGGCCTATTTCGGCTGGATCAAGTTCGAGGCTCCGACCGACGCGGTCGCGGAGCTCGACAAGGCGATGAAGGGTTCGGAGAAAGTGCTCCGCCACCTCATCGTAAAGACGGTCCGCGAGAATACGCTCTACGGAGCAAAGATCCTCGCCGAAGAGAAGAAGGAGGCAAAGGCTGACGCCGTGAAGGACGGCAAGCCGGCATCCGCAGAGGACCTCGACAAGTCTATCGACAAGCTCGTCGCCTAAGATACAATAGGGGAAACTTGGTTCTCATCGATTAATCAACCAACTCTCCAAATAACATGTATCTCAACAAAGCACTCATCGTAGGAAACCTCACCCGAGACCCGGAGCTCCGCGCATTGCCTTCGGGCATGCAGGTGGTATCGCTCTCGGTCGCGACGAACAGCGTCTGGCGCGACAAGGACGGCAACAAGAAGGAAGACACTCAGTTCCATAATATAGTCGTCTTCGGCCGCCAGGCAGAGACCTCGGCGCAGTACCTTAAAAAGGGCCAACAGGTGATGGTGGAAGGCCGTATCCAGACCCGATCATGGGACGACAAGACTTCGGGCGAGAAGAAATACCGCACCGAGATCGTCGCAGACCGCGTCCAGTTTGGCGCGAAGGCCGGAGGATTCAGCGGCGGGGCAGGCGCGGGAACCTCTGAAGCTCCGACGGGCGGCAAGTCCGGTAGCGCTTCCAAAGCAGCAGCCGTAGACACGATCGAATATCCGAGCGAAGATATCAACCCGGAGGACATCCCATTCTAAAGCCAGTTACCAAGCAATTAAAGCAACCATTATGAGCAAACAGTGTTTCTTCAAGCAGCACAACATCGAGCACATCGACTATAAGGACACGGATATCCTCAAGAAATTCTTGAACCCTCATGCCCGCATCCAGGGCAAGAAGCGTACCAACGTTTCTGCGACGAACCAGCGCAAGCTCGCTCTCGCCGTTAAGAGGGCAAGGTTCATGGGGCTCCTCCCGTATGTAGCTCGATAAACAAAAAACCGCCCAAAGGCGGTTTTTTGCTCTATTTGGTGACACGCTCGCGGTATTCGCCGGTCTCGGTATTGATGCGGATAGTCTCGCCTTCGTTCACGAAGAGGGGAGCGGAGATCATGGCGCCGGTCTCTACCTTGACCAATTTGTTGCCGCCGCGGGCGGTGTCGCCTTTGATGCCCGGAGGGGCCTCGACGACCTTCAAATCGACGGTAGGAGGGAGCTTCACGCCGAATATGGTCTTTTCCTCGGTCTCAGGGTCTACGAAGATCTTGGTCTCGTATATCGTGTTCGCCTTGAGGAAAAGCGCCTGGTTGCCGAGCACCTCGGTAGATATCTTGAAGCGCTTCGACGGATCCTCTGCGTCGCAGAACCAGTATTCGCCCTTGTTGGCGTAGAGGTGCTTCGCTTCCTCGCTCGTGATCTCGGCTTCCTCGACCTTGTCGGATGCGTGGAACGTCGCCTCGACGACGCGGCCGTTCAGAAGATTCTTGATCTTCGTCTTGTTCTGCGGCTTGCGCTGCTGCATGCGGAAGATATTGTTCTCGACGACTTCGTAGGGCTCGCCTTCGAAGATGATGTACTTTCGCGCGGTTACTTCGTTGTATTCAAGGAGTGCCATGGCAGGGGATTAAAAAAGAGGCTTAATTTCTAAATACGGCTTAATAGGGCTTTATCCTAGCTCATGAACAGCAGGTTGTCCACAGATGCCGGAAAATCTTCATTATTTCTTAACTACCGCTTTTTTATCCTCTTCTACGGAGGAGCTCTTTTCCAAGATGAAGTAACCAAGTGCAGAAAAGCCGCCCCGGCGATGTCCGAAGGCGGCTTTTCTGTGGAAGGAACGAATGGGCGATTATATCTCCTTCAGCTTCGTCCTGATCTTCTTCAGGATCTCGTTCGTGATCTTGGCATTCTCCTTGAGGAACTGGCGCGTAGCGTCATAGCCTCGGCCCAGGGCTATCTTTTCGCTTCCTTCAGGCTGATATGAATACGAAGCGCCGGACTTCGAGATGATGCCGTGGACTTCGCCCAATGCGATGATCTCGCCCTCGCGGCTGATGCCTTCGTTGTACATGAGGTCGAATTCGGTCTGCTTGAAAGGCGCTCCGACTTTATTCTTGACCACTTTGACGCGCACGCGGCCGCCGACGACCTCTTCTCCTTTTTTAATTTGAGCGATTCGGCGTATGTCGAGGCGTACCGACGTATAGAATTTAAGCGCCTTGCCGCCCGGGGTAGTCTCTGGATTGCCGAACATGACGCCGATCTGCATACGGATCTGGTTTATGAATATGACGACGGTCTTCGATTTCGCCGTGATGGCAGTTAGTTTGCGCAATGCCTGGGACATCAGACGTGCTTGCTTGCCGACGTGCATGGCGCCCATATCGCCCTCGATCTCGTCCTTCGGGGTGAGGGCGGCCACCGAGTCTATCACGATCACGTCGAGCTTGCCCGATCGGACGAGCGATTCGACGATCTCGAGAGCCTGTTCGCCCGTATCAGGCTGGGAGATAAGGAGCTCGTCGGTCTTTACGCCGATGCGTTTGGCGTATTCGGGGTCCATAGCATGCTCTGCATCTATGAATGCGCATATGCCGCCCGTTTTCTGGGCTTCCGCGATGATATGGAGAGAAAGAGTAGTCTTGCCTGACGATTCAGGGCCGAAGATCTCGATAATGCGTCCGCGCGGCACGCCGCCGATGCCGAGGGCCGCATCGAGGCCGATCGAGCCGGTCTGAATGGCGTTCACGTTCACTTTCGGCTTTTCGCCGAGCTTCATGATGGCTTCGTCGCCGAATTTGGTCTTGATGGCGTTGAGCGTGTCGTCTATGTTCGCGCGCTCCTTGGGGGCGGGGGCCGTTTCGATCGCTTCCGCCGCTTCCTTTACCGCGTCTTTCTTCTTTGCTGGCATGCTAGTTGTAGGTTAATTGTAATGTCTTTCTGGCTATTCTCCCGAATCGGTCGCGGGCTTCAAGCGTAATTGTATTATACCCGGGAGCGACGAGGATCTTCTCGCGATAGGCGCCTGATTCGTCCGTAAATATCTTGTCCCCGTTCAGCGTCAAAAAGGCGATATTTTTAGCCGTTCCGCCGATCTCTACGAGCGAATCGGACACCCTGGCGCCGTTCGCGGGAAATTCGACGGAAAGCATCGGTCCTTCGGCGAGATCCTTGGCTCGGAAAGCTCCATAGCCCACGACGATAGCGATCGCGCCTATAGCAATCCATATGCTCATGAGTCTTTTTACTTTCCTCCTGTCAGTCATAGCCGTTTATCAGAATATAAGACCGAGATTAAATAATTATGAAGGCTCTTCGTTGCCCATCGTTCCAGCCGGAGCTCCTTCAGGCGCGTTGTCGCCGCCGATGACCGTTCGCGGTTTCGATCCGTCCGCAGGGCCGATGACGCCTTTCTCTTCGAGGAGGTCCATCAATCGCGCCGCACGGGAATAGCCGACGCGGAGCTTGCGTTGGATATACGACGTGGACGCCTTGCCGGCTTCGATCACGACGCGCTTGGCCTCTTCGTACATATCATCATCGCCGCCGTCTCCGCCGCCTTCGTCCATAGAGCCGAGAGGGTCGGACAGGGAATCGTCGAGCGTGGCCGAGAATATGGCGTTGTCATTCTTTACGGCGTTCTCCGAGAGGTTTATCTCGTCAGAGAGTTCTTCGATATGGCTGTCAGCAAGGAACTTCGCCACTTTCTTTACCTCGCTTTCAGAGATGTATGCGCATTGGATACGGGTCGGCTTGGACATCTCGCCTGAGAGATACAACATATCGCCGGCGCCGAGGAGCTTTTCCGCGCCCGGCTGGTCTAAAATGGTGCGCGAGTCTATCTGCGAAGCCACCTGGAGGGCGAGGCGGGCAGGGATATTCGCCTTGATAAGGCCGGTGATGACGTTGACCGACGGCCTCTGGGTCGAAAGCATCAGATGGATGCCGACGGCGCGGCTCATCTGGGCGAGGCGCACGATGCCGGCTTCCAATTCGCGCGGATATGTCTGCATGATATCGGCGAGCTCGTCTATGATGACGACGATATACGGCATCGGGTCCAAAGGCTTTTCAGCTCCTTCTTCGCCGTCTTTCTTAACTTTTACCTTTTTCTGGGCGGGCTCGAATACGTTCTTGTGGTACGACTCTATATCGCGCACGCCGTGGCCCTGAAGGATATCATAGCGCCTGTCCATTTCCTTTGCGGCCCATTTCAGGGACAGGATGGCTTTCTTGGCGTCGGTGATAACAGGCGTCAAAAGGTGAGGGATCTTGTTATAAAGGGTAAGCTCGACGCGCTTCGGGTCTATCATGATGAATTTGAGCTTGTCCGGGCCGAGGCGATAGAGCAGGGAAACGATGAGGGCGTGGATCGTCACCGATTTACCAGAACCGGTAGCGCCGGCGATCAAGAGATGGGGCATTTTAGCCACGTTGGCGAAATGCGATTTGCCCGAAATGCCCTTGCCGAGCGACACGAGGAGCGGTTTTTCCGAGGTCTGAAACTCTTCCGTGCTGAAAAGGGTGCCCAAACCGACGGTGGTCTTTGTGGTATTCGGTATTTCGATGCCCACGAGCGATTTTCCGGGGATAGGAGCTTCGATACGAAGGGGATGAGCCGCCAGAGCGAGGGAAAGGTCGTTCTGAAGGGCGACGATGCGCGAGAGCTTCACGCCCTCGGCGGGCTTAAGGGCATATCGCGTGACCGAAGGGCCGATGGACACCTCGTCCATCTCGACGTCTATGCCGAAATTCG
The DNA here is from genome assembly GCA_035546035.1 of Candidatus Paceibacterota bacterium. Taxonomy (NCBI): domain Bacteria; kingdom Bacillati; phylum Minisyncoccota; species Minisyncoccota bacterium. Next base: position 19,394 of record DASZXC010000008.1, on the reverse strand, counting down.
AAAGCGTTCTCTTTATGATGTTGGCATTGGCTTTGACGTCGCCCACTTCAGGCTTGCCCTTGTCGCGCTCGAGGAGCGAAAGAGGGGGAGGGGTATATGGCCCGGCGTCTTTTTTAGGCGCGGTACGGATGAAATCCTTCGATTCTTCTTCCGGAGCAAAGACCTTGAGGTCTTTCGCCCTCTTCTCCTCCTTCGGCTTTTCGGTGGCCTTGTCTCTCTTGATCACGGACGGCTCTTCAAGAGGAAGGGCCAATTTCACCTCTACCTCTTCCTCATATTCTTTGTCCTCATCCTCGTCTTTCCCCTCATTCCTTCGGCTGAAGCTTACGAGCGATTTGAGGTCCAATTCGTCATTGAAGGCGACGAGCACCGATATGACGACGAGCGCCGACAGGAAGATAAGCGACGCCGACGTATCGAACAATTTAACGAAAGGCCATGCGACGCCTATGCCGATATAGCCGCCGTTCGGAAGGCTGCCTGCCGTCGCGGGGGCGACGATGTGGATGATACCAAGGATGGATATTAGGAAAAGGAGCGATCCGTATATCTTTGCGGTGTCGAAATGCCTGTGAAGGTTGCGGAGGAAGGTGAGGCCGAGGACCACGAACATGAGAGGGAGGAGGTAGTAGCCCACGCCGAGGAGGTGATAGAAAGCCCAGAATATCCAGTGGCCGGCGCGGCCGGCTTTATCCCATATAGTGAGGCTCACGAAAATAGCGAGGACAAAGAATACCACCGCCGATATGCCCTGGACGGTCTCGTCGGGAAGGCTTCGGAGGAAGCCCCTCTTCTCTTTCTTTGCCTGCTTCTTCGGGCGTTTTTCAGGCTTCTCCGTTTCTTCGGTTTCTTCGATGTCAGACTCCTCGTTTTTTCGTTTGGCCATGATGATGAATTATATCATCTGCCGCGCGCTTCTACTGATCGCCGCCGCGCAACATCCCGCGCGCGGCTCCCGGTCTTTACGTCCTTTATGGCGAGCATATAATGGACAGCGTCCCCCTTGACGGATTTCTTAAAAGACATTATTATAAAAGACACTTTTTTCGACCGGACGAAGACCGAAATTAAAGGACAAGATTATAAAAGACACCAAAATAAACCTTATTTTACAAGCATATGGAAGGGACGCCGCACAATCAGGATAAAAGCCTCGAACCGCGGGCTACCGAAAGGGGGCTCAATGCCGGTATCGTCTTTGGGCCGAATCGCCACTTCGCTTTTATATACAAAAAGACAGAAAAGCTCGTCACGGCGATCTATATGATCACCAATTTCATAAAGGATAACGAGCCTCTGAAATGGAAGATCCGCGAGGCGGCTCTTTCTCTCATGGAGCTTAATCTGGACTGGGTTTCGGTATCGCTCGCCGAGCGCCGCGAGCTTCTCCGCGAATACCGCGCGCTTGCTCTCGAGATCGTATCGCTTTCGAGCGTCGCATCCCACGCAGGCCTTATTTCCGAGATGAATTTCCATATCCTTTCCCGCGAATTCAACGGCCTTGTCTCCGTCATAGAAAAGGATGAGAACAAGCAGGCGAACGAAGAGACCGTCATACTCGACCCGTCGTTCTTCGCCGCGGGCGAACCGGAGCCTCTCCGAACCGCTCCGCGCGCCCCGGAAGCCGTTCCCGAGCCGCTGTCCGCTCATAAAGGACAGACGGTGTCGCAATCAAGGACACAGGCTCCTTCGGCCGAGGCTCCGGTCCCGGCCCGAAAGCACGAACATCTTCTCCCAAAAGACACCGAGGCACGGACGTCAAAGACATATGACTCTAAAGACAGTCGCCAGGCCATCATTATCAAGCTCCTTTCCAAGAAAAGCGGCCTTGGCGTAAAGGACTTCGTAGGCAACATCAAGGGCGTGAGCGAAAAGACCATCCAGCGCGAGCTTCTCGCTATGGTCGCTTCGGGAGTCCTTAAAAAAGAGGGGGAGAGGCGTTGGAGCACCTATTCTTTGGCCCAAAACCCCTAGTATCGGTCCCTTGCCGGCCCTATCGAGGATGACTTGCTTTTTGGCCTTTTTTCGTATAATATATAGAAGTGGCATATATCCAGGAAAAAGGCCTTATATAAGGCCCCGTCCCGCTTTATCCACATCGTTATAGGTGGTGCCCTTAAGGGAACCATCATATAATTGACAGGCTACAGAACCGCAGCTTCTTTCCGTCTTCTCGACCATTGAAAACCGCATAGCGATCAAAAAAGTTTCAGGCGATCCGTTCGTCCCGGACGGTCTACAGAATTTCAGCCGCACCTCATCACCCTTATAACTATGCCTTTGGGGTCGAGTCGACCCAGCGTTCTGAACTCGAGCCGGTCTGTTCATCCAGATGGTTCGAAGCCAGAGCGCTGGGAAAATAAATCCCAGGGGAATAGTCGAGGACCGCGGGCGAAAGCTCTTGGTCCGCATTTCCTCCCCACGAAGTCGAAATCGGGGGAGGGAGTGAAAGATTATTCAGTCGGTTAATCAGGAAGCGAAGCATCGTTTATCAATCAAAGCCTTCGTTTCCTCATTACTAGAAGTACACACAAATCATGCAAATTAAAACAACTTCGAAGGTTGTTGCAGCAGTCATCGGTTTCACGATGGCTCTCACGGTCTTCGCAGCAGTAGGGGCTTCGGCAGCTTCGGCACAGGCAATGACCTTGACGCAGCTCGTCAACCTCTTTATCCAGATGGGTATCATCTCTCCTGACAAGGCCCAGGCCGCGTTGGCAGCAGTGAACTCGTCGTCGTCGGTTTCGTTCACGAAGGACCTCACGGTCGGTTCGTCGGGCGCTGACGTCACCGCTCTCCAGAACGCTCTCGGAGTATCGCCAGCAACTGGCTACTTCGGTTCGATCACGAAGGCGGCTGTCGTCGCGTACCAGTCGGCACACGGCATCCCAGCAACGGGTTACGTAGGCCCTCTCACCCGCGCATCGCTCAACGGCACCTCGTCGACCGGCACCACCGGCGGTTCCTCTAACCCAGTAGTAAACTCTGGCGTTGAAGGCATCCTCACCGTTGACCAGGGTTCGATCTCGAACATCACGGTCTACGAAGGACAGACGATGATCCCTGTCGTTTCTCTCAAGCTCCAGTCGAAGCTCTCGGACATCAACGTCCAGCGCGTTCAGCTCGATCTTGGCACGAACACGACTATCTACACCAAGGTCTTCAAGACCATGTATGTAGTAGACGACTCGGGTAAGGTTCTCGCGCAGGCTGACCTCAACAGCAACACTGTTGTTAAGTCTGGTACCGACTACCTCCTCACCCTCGGCGGCTTCAGCTACAATGTTCCAAAGGACTCTACGAAGTACTTGACCATCAAGGCTGACCTCTACTCGTCGATCAAGTCTGGCGACCTCGGTTCTCGAACCATCACGGTTCCTTCGAACGCGGTTCGCGGTACGGACGGCGCTGGCATCGACCAGTACGGTCCTATCTCGCAGTTCTCGCAGACGGTCACCGTCTCGGGTTCGCTCACCGATAACGCTCAGCTCCTCGTCTCGACTGACGCTGCTAACTTCCTCGCTTCGGATGTCGTAGCTTCTGCTGGTGCAAACAACAACCAGTACGACAAGCTCCCTCTCCTCGCGTTCGACGTTCGCGCTCAGAAGGACCAGGTTGAGATCACCGACCTCACGGCAACCGTCAACGGTACCGGCGCTGCTACTGCAACCGCTGCTTACCTCTATGACGGTTCGACCTTGATCGGCTCGGCATCGGTCAACACCTCGACGGGTAAGGCTGTATTCTCGAACATCAACTACTGGGTACCTCAGGACACCACTAAGGTCCTCACGATCAAGGCTGATATTCAGAACGCAGGCACCTCGAACTCTACGTTCAACGCCACTGTCGCCGCTAACGGCCCAGTCGCTCAGAACACTCAGGGCTCGACGGTCAACCCATCGGGTACTGCTACGGGTAACACCTTCAACGTCCGAAGCGTAGGCCCTGTCTTCACGCTCAACTCGGCTACGATCACGAAGTCGGCGACTGCATCTCAGAACAACTTCTCGACCTCGACCGCAGATGCAACGTTCAACCTCACGATCACCGCAGTCGGCGGCGACATCGTCTTCGCAGACCAGGCTCCTAACAACACCTTCACCTTCGGTATCTACCAGAACGGTGCTAAGACCAGCTTGAGCAACAACACCAGCGTTGCATGGTCTACGCCATCGTCGGGTGTTACGGATCTCGCAGGCCCTCAGGCATTCAAGCTCGCTCAGAACAACTCGGTCACTATCCCTGTAGACTTCGTCTTCGAGGGTAGGACGACCGCTGGTTCTCTCCTTTCGACCGGTTCCTACGCCGTAGGTCTCGAGTCGGTTGCGTGGAGCAAGAACACTGACGGTACTGGTACGACCACTTCGAACTTCATGGCAGGCCAGACGGCTTGGAGGACGGCAGCTGTATCGCTCCCTTAACGGTAGCGTACAGAGCCTACTTCAACCGAAAGGTTTGACGTAAGTTTCGGCAAAAGCCGCATCGCAAGATGCGGCTTTTGTGTTGTATGGATATAATGAATCCATGAAGAACAGGCTTTCCGCGCAGAGAGGATTCATCATGAAGATCGCACTCATCGTCGTCATGGTCTGCGTCATTTTCATCGTCCTCGCATCGGCAGCGAAATACGTGCCGACGAATATCGGCGGAGGAGGCAGCATCAATTCGCCGGGCGGATACGGCCAGACGAGCGGCGGCAACAACCCGCTTCTGGGCTTCCTCGACGGCGGGTCGGGGGGCACGGGCGGCGGATCGAGTTACGGCTCCGGAGGCAATTCGGACGACATCCCCGCGGGGCAGCGATCGGCATACGCGGGCAGAGTGTCGCTCGGCATGGGAAATGCGAGCTATTCTATACAGCCGTTCGAAGAATACGTGACGCTCCAGAACTACGGCCAGACGTCGGTTGACATCACGGGTTGGACGCTGACCAACGGCAAGGGAACCCGTCCGATCCAGACAAGCCAGAACAGCTACATATATCCGACGGCGGATTCGGCGACGATCGGGCAGGGCACGCAGTTCCTCGATCCGTCGGGATCGTTCCAGGTCGGGCATATCCTTTTGGCGGCGGGCGATACGGCCGTCGTTACGACGGGTCAGGCTTTTTCCCAATTCCCTTATTCCATTTCTACCTCGTTCCGCGAGAATATCTGCGAAGGATACCTGAAGAACTATCCATTCGAGCCGGCCCTCGAGCAGCGCTGCCCGTATCCGACGAACGACCCGGCTATAAACACGGTGACGAGCGAATGCTATGACTATATGCAGTCTTTGAACCGTTGCGAGGATCCGTACAAATACGACAAGACCAATTATGACCTGCAGACGGCGCAGTGCAGGGCATTCATGGCGGGGCGATTAAGCTATCCCGCCTGCGTGGCGGTCCACAGGAACGACGCGGGCTTTTCCCTGAAAAAGTGGCGCATATTCTTGGGCAAAGGGAGGGAATTGTGGGCGGCGAACAAAGAGACTATTACTTTGTATGATGTTTCCGGTTTGATTGTCGACCGTATAAGTTATTAAATTTCCCTCACTCTCTCTTAAGAGTCCGCATGCGAACATGTTTCCATGCGGACTCTTTCTTATCGTAAAAAATATCCGGCGAAATTTTCCGACACGGCGGCGTGGAGACTCATGCTTTTCGTTTGGCTTTTTGCGTCTATACCTCTAGGTGTTTCAGCGGCCGCGGCGATAACCGAAATCATGTATGACGCGCCGGGAACCGATTCCGGCAGGGAATGGGTCGAAGTACAGAATACCGGATCGGAATCCGTAGACCTTTCAACATGGAGATTCGTCGAGGGCGGCGTAAATCACAAGATTTCCGTGATCGGCGAATCGCTTCTCCCGGCAGGCGGATTCGCAGTCATCGCTGACAATCCTGATAAGTTCAAGATCGATAATCCGGGATTTTCAGGACTTCTTTTCGACAGCGCTTTTTCCTTGAGCAATGAAGGCGAGACGATCAGCATTGATGATGATACGGGCGTATCTATGGATAGCGTCTCTTATGATCCAATGATTGGCGCTGCCGGTGACGGAAATACCTTGCAGAAAACAGGAACAGGAGAGTGGATCGCCGCTGCCGTATCGGTCGGATCGGTGACGATCGCAACGGAATCCGCGGCTCCTCCCGCTGAAGAAGGCGGAAGTACCGATGATCAATCAGGCGATTCCATGGGCTCAGACAGCGGAAGCTCTTCATCGTCTGGTGATTCGGATACCTCGGCTCATAGCAGTCAGGAGGTCGCCAACACTTCCTATGACGCTCCTCAATTCGAAGTGACCGCAGGAAGACCGCGCATAGGCTTCGTCGGCGCGCCGCTCTCCTTTGAAGCAAAGGTAAAGAAGTCGAAAGACGTTGCCGTCGGTTCTGGCCTGCGAAGCGTATGGACGATGGGGGACGGGTCGCTTCTCATCGGACAGATCGTTTCGCATGCATATCAGTATCCTGGCGATTATATCGTGATTACGAATACTGATTATGGAGGATTCCACGCTGTCGCCAAGGTGAAGGTCAGGATAATCGAACCCTCCATAGCGCTATCCCTTTTACCTGGACGGATGCTGCTGTCGAATCAAGGTAAAGGAGAAGTGAATATCGGCGGATTTATCCTTGAAGACTCTGAAAAGAGGTTCGCATTCCCTCAAGACACGATTATTCTCCCGCTTTCATCCATTGAGATCCCTCTCGATATGGTCAATATCGACTCACCCAAGGATTTCATCCGCATAGCAAATCCGTCAGGAAAAGTGATCGCCCAGACGTCGGTTCAACCTTATGCAGGAGATCTCACTCTCGAAGAGGTGAGATCCCGTCTCATAAGAGCGCTCGAGAAATGATTTATAAGCCTTACCAAGAATGCTACTATGAAGCCATGTTCGACAAAGATTTCTTTAGATTCGCTCTCGGCCTCGGCGCTATCATCCTGGCGTCTCTCGGTATCCTCTATATCACCGGACATTTTCAGGAAAAAGGAGAATCAGCGCAGACTGCGACCGTACGGTAGTCATTTTCTCCGTCCCCTCCTTCTTATTATATGTGCTTGGTCATGGGCCGATTTTGCTCATGCTTCGACAGTAATCGCTGACGAGACTCTCGCTTCTTCCACTTCATGGATAAAGGAGGGAAGTCCTTATATATTAGATCGAGGCCTCAATATCCCGGAGGACTTAACGCTCTCAATCGAACCCGGAGTCGAGGTCCGTATGGCCGACGGCTTTTTCCTCGATGCGCTCGGCAATATCGAGGCTCGTGGAACTGCCGAAGAGCCGATTGTCTTTACATCGAATTCTCAAAATCCCATTGCCGGGGATTGGGAAGATCCGATCATCATAGACGCAGGTTCCCAAAGCATCTTTTCTCACGTGGTCGTCGAATATGGAGGCGAGCATTCCTGTCATACCGGCTGCACTGATCTGCCGATGATCCTTGTGAGGGGCAATCTGTCGGTAACGTATTCTACATTCAACGCGCCCGCATGGGCAGCTCTGTCCGTAGAATCTACGGGAGTCCTTAGAATCACCGATTCGCTCTTTCTTAATGGAAAAGAAGGGGTGCATATCGAAGGAGGCGATATCTCTATACAGAACTCGAGTTTCATCGGTATAGAGAATGGGGTCGATGTGCTCTCTGCCTACGCTGGAACTGTTACGGCAATTAACAATTGGTGGGGAGACCAGTCAGGGCCGAGATATAGCGATAATATTGCAGGCATAGGGTCATGGATCTTTCCGCGAACCGATTTTTTCCCATGGCTCACATATTCTCCCGATGTCGGAGCGACTTCAACCGAAAAAACGGCTGCGTTAGAGCAGAATCTCGGAGAGTCCTCTCTTAAAAGGCCGGTCGTCATCGTTCCTGGTATCCTCGGCTCATTTCAATTAGGAACTAAATGGATTTTAGATCCCGTCTTCCATACATACGACGGACTCGTGACCGTGCTTGAGAGGGTCGGCTACGGGACCTCGACCCTTTTTACCTTTCCGTATGATTGGAGAAGATCGAACGTGGATACAGGCAATGCTCTAAAAGATAGGATCGAGGAGATAAAACATATCTGCGGCTGCCCGAAAGTAGACGTCGTCGCTCACTCGATGGGAGGTCTCGCGGTCAGATCGTACATAGAATCCGTCGATTACAGAAACGACGTGGCCGATCTTATATTCCTTGGCACTCCCCAGCACGGCGCTCCTTTGGCATATCTTATGGCTGAAGGAGGGGAGATGGGCAGTAATTCTCTGTGGGACAGGGTGCTTAAAATCCTCATCGATCTCTATGCCCGGGCACATGGATATAAGGGTGCTTTGAGCTATATGCGAAGCGGCGAAGTTCCTTCCGTAAGTGAGCTTCTGCCCATATACGGATATATCGATACGACTGATTACAATAAGCCGGCCTTCTATCCTGACGGCTATCCGGCGAATCTTTTCCTTGAGAATCTCGATCGAAATAAAAACTCTTTAAGCAATCCATCATTGAGGGTAGGCAATATCGTCGGGAATAGCGGTACGAATACTCTTTCGATCATCACCGCGGACAAGGGCGCGACGACCTCTGAAAAATGGATGCATGGAACGCCGATCGGTTTTGAATATGATCTCGGCGATGGCACGGTGCCTATGCGGAGCGCCTTTCTTTATATGGGGTCAGATACGCCGATCGCATCGACTCATTCTGAATTGCCTGACAAGGCGGCATCGCTCGTCTTGGATATGCTCGGCGCGACGACTACGCCTATCTCTTCATCAGGTCCGTTTTTTATGCCTCGAGATATCCTCATTATATCTATGCATTCTCCGGCGAAGATGAGCGTCCTATCTCCGGTAGGAGAAGATGCCCTCGATACTCCGGGAGTATTTTATTCAGGCGATGACGCTGAAATCCACTTCATATCTATCCCTGATCCAATAGACGGAACATATGAAATCGAAGTTCAAGGCACTGGATATGGTGAATATACCGTCGAGACCGAGTCTGTCTCCGATGCAACCTCGTCTTTTTCAAGTTTTACTGATCAGATCACGCCCAGCGAAAGTAGAAGCCTGGAATTGAAAATTATTGATGGTGCGGTGCAGGGAATTGAAGAAAGAGGGACCTCGGCGGAAGCGCCTGCTCCGCCAGTCCCAACGGATACGGAGCCAGGTGCGGCGTTGAGGCCTATGCCACCAAGCAGAAAAGCTCTTGTCGCTATGCCTAGCGCAACTTCTGATACTATTCACGACAATTCTCACGAAAAGGTCGTGATTTTTACCAACGACGTGGAAGAAGATAATGAAAAGCCTGCGAATGCATCCATTTCCGCGGCCATAATTTCAAGGACCGCGCCGTCTTTCTGGTATACTGAAGCCTATAAGCTCGCGTGCACAATACTGACTAAACTCTTTTCTTCGCTCCGGGCCATATGCTTCTGCCTCCTTCGAGGAATTACTAATGCCCCCTCTACATGTCATTGAAACGTATCGTCGTTATTGTCCTTTCTCTCGCACTTGCCGGCGGTGCCGTGTTCGCAACGCTCCACAGCCTGAATTCTCGCGCCGCTGAAGCGACATATAAAACTCCTGAAGAATCCGACCCATACGTGCGTTTCGGTATGGAAGCGTACGACAAGATCCGCGAGAATTACTGGGCTTCGACGACGGAAGAGCAGGTGGCGGACCATTTCCAGCTTTCGCTCCAGAAAGCCCTGAATAGCCCCGTCGTGCCGCTTCTCGCGACTCGCAACCGCGTCGGGACGGCAGAAATGCTCAAGACCGCGATCGATGCCGCGACGTCCACTGCCGCAAAAAAGCAGATGGTCGTGGATACGCTCATCATCGCTCTCTATAACCTGCAGCCCGTGGGGCATGGGCAGCTCCTTTCCGCCGTACAGGAAACCGAACTGCGCCAGGGGGTAAGCAATATCCATCCGGAGAAGAATCTCTATCAGGACCTCGGCTTGGCCGCAGGCGCGAGCGCCGAAGACGTGAACAAAGCAGCAGAGGAAAAGCAGAAGGTCCTTGCCGCAGAAGCCAAGACATCGTCCGAAGCGCGAAAGGAGCTCGAACAGGTGTCGTATGCAAAGGAGGTGCTCGCCAATCCGAATACCAAAGACCTCTATGACGCGGGCGGTATAGAGCCGACGGTCAAAAGCAAAGCGGTAGGGAAGACGCTTTACGTGAGCATTTCAAGCATATCGCCGACGACGTTCATCGAATTCGGTAGGACGATCCTGTCAGCGACGACTACGCCCGGCCTATCGAGTATGATCATAGACCTTCGCGGCAATCTGGGCGGATCGCTCGACTTCGCGGCCGCATTCGTCGGGCTTTTCATAGGAGAGAATCAGTACGCATATGACCTGTACCATCAGGGCGAATACAAGCCGCAGCGCACGACCGCGCCGAAATTCGCCGAGCTCGGACGATACAAAGAGATCGCCATATTGACCGATGGGGCGAGCCAGTCGACGGCTGAAGTGACGACCGCCGCCATGAAGCGCCTCGGCCTCGCGCATTCGGTCGGGGAAACGACGCGCGGATGGGGCACCGTCGAGAATACGTTTCCGATCGAGACCGTCATCGATCCGAGCGAGAGATACTCGATGCTCCTCGTTCACAGCCTTACGCTCCGCGACGACAATCAGCCTGTCGAATCGAACGGCGTCGTGCCCGACGTTTCCATAAAAGATCCGAATTGGAAGAGCGAGCTTTCGACCTATTTCCGTTCGACGGATCTGATCGCGGCCGTAAAATCCGTATTTTGACAGAATCGCCGATTTTGGTAGTATGGATTCCGAAAGGCCGGAGAAAGCGCGGCGGCTCGAAAGAGCCATAATCCTAGGGGCGAAAGCCCGGGCAAGCCCGCTCGAGGTCGAATTCAGCGTCGCGCTCTGCGCGCGCTGATCTCAACTCCTCCGCCATAGTTCATGGGAACTTCCGGCGGCCTTTTATTTATAAGCAGGTAAAGCATTGAAATAATGCCAATCACCAAAGACAAGAAGAAGGAGCTCGTCAAAGAGCTCGAAGCTGTCTTGAAGGATTCTAAGGGCGCGGTCTTCGTAGGCTTCAAAGGCCTCAAGGTGAACGACGCTAACAAGATGCGCTTGGCTTTCAAAGCCCAGGGCGTCGGTTACATCGTAGCCAAGAAGACTCTCCTCAACCGAGCTCTCGACGCGGCAAAGATCGAAGGCGCAAAGCCTGACATGGCCGGCGAAGTCGCAGTCGCATACGCGACCGAAAATCTCGCTTCGTCCCGAGAAGTCGGCGGATTCCTCAAGAAGAACAAGGGCATGCTCTCCATCCTCGGCGGTATTTTCGAAGGAAAGTACATCTCGAAGGACGAGGTCGTGACCTACAGCTCGATCCCAAGCAGGGAGACGCTCTATGCCCAGATCGTCAATCTCTTCAATTCTCCTATCCAGCGCAGCGTCATCGCGATCAGCGAGATAGCGAAGAAGAAGGGAACGGCGGCTCCGGCAGAGACCCCGGCGGCATAATTACTCAAATTATAAAAATCATATGGCAGACACCCCAGCAAAGTTCAAGGCAATCGTCGACGGTCTCGAGACGATGTCGGTTCTCGACCTTCACGAGCTCGTGAAGCACCTCGAGGAGAAGTTCGGCGTATCCGCAGCGGCGGTAGCGGCAGCTCCGGCAGCCGGCGCAGCAGCAGCGGGCGGCGAAGAGAAGTCTACGTTCACCGTAGAGCTCAAGGACGGCGGCGCTTCGAAGATCAACGTCATCAAGGTCGTTAAGGAGGCCCTCGGCCTCGGCCTCAAGGAGGCTAAGGATCTCGTCGACGGCGCTCCGAAGGTTCTCAAGGAAGGCGTCAAAAAAGAGGACGCAGAGAAGCTCAAGAAGGATATCGAGGCGGCAGGCGGAAAGGTCGAACTTAAGTAAGACCGCGCACAATATAAAATCACCCCGCTGAGTGCTGGGTGATTTTATATTGTGCGGGGGTTCTCTGTTGAGGTATACTTCGTCCGTACTAACCGCTTAACTCCACGACCTCATGACCATACTCTCAAACCTTCTCGGCAGCGAGCTCCGCGTACGGATGATGAGGCTTTTCCTCTTTAATCCGGACAGGGAATTCGATGCGAGCGAGATCGTCGCGAAGACGGGCGAGAAGCCGAGGGACATAGAAAAAGAGGCGGCGGCATTCGTGAAAATGGGCCTCTTGAAGAAAGTCCGCGCCGTCCGCATCATAAAAATAAAGAAGGGCAGGCAGGTAATAGAGAAAAGGGCCAAAGTCCGTGCATTCGCCCTCGATCATCGCTTTAAATATCGCGAAGCGCTTGCGGATTTCCTCCTCAAGACCCATTCGCTCGAAAACAGAGCCGTCATCAAGAGGCTCGAGAAAGCCGGCCGCATCAAAGCCGTCGTCGTGTCGGGGATATTCACGGGAAATACGGACAGCCGCCTCGACCTCTTCGTCGTGGGCGATAACGTCAAGAATTCCTCTATGGACCGGATCGTAAAGGGGATAGAGTCCGATATGGGCAAGGATATACGCTATACGGTGCTTTCAGGCCCTGATTATGCATACCGCGTATCCATGAATGATAAGCTCGTGCGCGACGTCATCGATTTTCCGCATATGGTCTTGCTCGACAAGATCGGAATAGCCCGCTAAACAAGGCCGTTTCTTTATCCCCAAGCCTTGCGCTTGCGGGATTTTTAATTGCTATAATTATTGAGGTTAAATTATTAGGCATTATTCCGTTAATCTTTTAAGTTTTATGGTACTTCAAGCATGGGGAAACTCGGTTACGGGCGCTTTCCAGGGCATCTGGGCAGGCACCGCTTCCATTCTTCCTAATCTGCTCGCGGCCATCGTCATTTTCGTCATTGGCTGGATCGTCGGCGCTCTCATCGGTCGCCTCATCGCTCATCTCATCCGCTCGATAAAGCTCGACGCGGCCCTTGAGCAGGCCGGCTTTGGATCGGTAGTAAAGAGGGCGGGCTTCTCGCTCAACTCGGGCGCCTTCATCGGCGGCCTCGTCGAGTGGTTCATCATCGTAGCCTTCCTCGTCGCTTCGTTCGAAGTCCTCGGCCTCAATCAGGTCAACGTCTTCCTCCAGAGCGTCGTATTGCTCTATCTCCCGCAGGTGATAGTGGCGGTCCTCATCCTCCTCGTCTCCGTCGTCATCGCTGACGCGCTTTCGAAGGTCGTCTCCGGCTCGGCTCGCGCTACCGGCGTGAGGTCGGCCAACTTCCTCGGTGCCGTCACGAAATGGGCTATCTGGATCTTCGGCCTCCTTACCGCGCTCGTGCAGCTCGGCATCGCGGTCACCTTCATCCAGACGCTCTTCACCGGAGTCGTCGTAGCGCTCTCGCTCGCATTCGGTCTCGCATTCGGTCTGGGCGGCCAGAACGCCGCGGCTCACTGGATCGAGAGGACGCGCGAGGAGATCAAGTCCCGCGAATAGTCTCTGCTTGAGAAGGGGAATAAGGCGCCGCTCCTGTCAGGAGCGGCGCCTTTCCTTTTCTGATATCATATATGCATTACAAGCAGCTTATTTTTGTCTATGAACAGCAAGCGCGCGGATATTATCAGCCTCATTGTACGCCTCATCATCGGCGGTATATTCATTTTCGCGGGATGGGTGAAGGCCTCGGATATGACTATGACCTTGGGCTTCTTCAGCCAGCTCGGCCTTCCTTCGTTCCTCGCGTACGTGATCTCGTATGCTGAGATCCTCGGCGGCATCGCCCTCGTTATAGGCCTTTGGACCGAGCTCGCTTCTACGGGCCTGGCCATCATCATGATCGGCGCGACGTATTACAGCTACCAGATGGCTCCTGCTATGAATATGCCCGTATCCCAGGCCATTATGCCGACTATCGCCATATTCGCGGCCGCGCTCTCGCTTATCGCGACCGGAGCAGGCCGTTTTTCGGTTGCCGGACGTACTAACAAGGGGGTATAGACAATCCCCTATAGAGGAGTAGAGTTTGGATGAAGGCTCTTTAATACCAAAGGGTCACAAACCATACATAACAAAGGAGGTTAGTCGTGAATTCGCAATTTCGCGTCCTTACGGCAGTCCTCTGGGCTGTCTTCGGACTCTCTGCCGCGAAAGCGGCGGACGCTCTCAAGGGGGCGGTCGTACAGCTGCCCCCTTTCATTGTCTGGGAATCCGCGGGAGAAAAGCCGTGGCTCTATGTTTCCACTGACGACTTCGAGGTTATCTCGAACTGCAATAAGCGCCTGACGGAAAGCTTCGTTGAACAGATCGCCCGCAAGGTGAAGATGCTCGACGAATTTATCCCTAAAGGCCTTCAGACGAGATCCCCGGTCCGATCTATCATCATCCTCGTCGACGAGTCGTTCGAAAAGACGATGGCTCGCGAGATGGTGAAGGACCTGGAGTCGGGATCGAGGCCTGACGGGGGAAACAGCCGCTTGCTGCAGATGCCCCAGATGACGCTTTTCGACGGAGACGTCTCCGCCATGATCTGCGTCATCGATAGCGACATCGTCACCTACGGCAACCTCGGCCTTACTCCGGAATACGTCCTGAACGCGCTCCGGTTCCGCAAGCCTGCGCTCCCGCTCTGGTACGCCTACGGGTCTTACAGCCTGTTCGGCCGCATCAACTGGAACGCGGCGTCGTCCGTCACCCTGCCTCCGATGGTCTGGACGGCGAAGGCGCGGGAGCTCATGCCTTTGAGGGATTTCTTCGCCTGCTCTCCCGAGCCGGGAACCGACCGCGCCGCGATGTGGCTGCTCGAGTCCGAGCTCTTCATCCACTGGGCGTTCGACGGGCCGCAGGCGCGACGCGAGTCGCTCTGGCGATTCATCGACCTCTCTTCGAAGGAGCCTCTTACCGAGAGCTTGTTCGCGCAGTGCTTCGGCAAGGGTTACGACGAGATGAACTCGGAGCTCGCGCTCTATCGCAAGAAAGCGATGTCGTCTGCGGCTACGATCGTCCGGTCCGGATCGGTCTATGGGTTCGCAAGGTCCCGTCCCGCGACGCCGGAGGAAGTCTTTCGCGTCAAAGGCGAATGGGGCCGGCTCGAAACGGCCTATGTCAGGTCGGTATATCCGGATCTGGCGGACCGGTATGTCGCGACGACGAGCTCGATGCTCGACCGAGCGTACGAAAACGGGGTGCGCAGCCCCGAGTTCGCCGCGGTATCGGGACTCTACCGGTTCGAGAACGGCGATTTCCTCGCGGCACGGCCTCTTCTGGAGGCTGCGGCCGCCGCCGAAATCTCTCGGCCGAGCGTTTACCGCGCTCTTGCCGAGATCGCCCGGAGACAGGCCGGCACCAGGCTCGGAGGGTCTGAGATAACGTTGGTACAACCTTAGCCCGGTTTATAGGGCTTAACAGGGCTTCTGAATTATTCAGAAGCCCTTTTTGCTCGAAGATGCTTGACTCTTTTAAGGCCGTGAGTATACTTAGCCTTACCTCTGAATATGTTGATTACCCTTATGAAAGCGCGCGTCGAGTAGGCCATTCATTTGGCCCTGTTCCGATGCCGCTCTCACCGAGCGGTTTTTCTTTTCAGGGGGCGCTGTTTTTTGAAAACATAGTGGAGGATTTTAAAGAATCCTTCCGAATTCCGTCCGTGACGCAAGGGTCAGGTCGACCCGTCAATCAAGACACGAGGCGGTTCCCTCTATTTGTTAGCTCAATTAGAGGGATAAACCATCTCTTTACCAAAAGAGATGGGCAACAGGTAAAAATGAATTGTAATTCATTGAGAGAAAGTTAAGTGGTTTTTAAATTTCCTAATAGGAAATTTAAGGGCGTATGGTGGATGCCTTGGCTTCTGAGAAGCGATGAAGGACGTTGTGTAGCGACGATATGATCGGGGAGCCGCTGAACAGGCTTCGATCCGGTCGTTTCCGAATGAGGAAACTCCTCTTATAGAGATATAGGAGACGCATGCGCTTGACGCATGCGAGCGCACCCTGGGAAGTAAAACATTTCAGTACCAGGAGGAAGAGAAAACAATTCTGACGTATGTCAGAAACATTTCCTTAGTAGTGGCGAGCGAAAGGGAAACAGCCCAAACTCGATCTTAATCGCGATACGTATCGCAAGATGCGCAGCGCGATTAAGATCGGGGGTAGTAAGGTGATGATGCGGCTATTTATAGTCGAAAGAGTTACAAAGTTTTTTGGTAGCGTAATCGTCTGGAAAGACGGACCCCAGAGGGTGATAGTCCCGTGCGCGAAATCAAAAGATCTCTTTTATCGTCATTCTTGAGTACCTCAGGACACGAATAGCTTGAGGGAATCCGGCGGAACTAACCGCTAAGGCTAAATATTCCAGAAGACCGATAGTGAACTAGTACCGTGAGGGAAAGGTGAAAAGCATCCCGGAGAGGGAGGTGAAATAGAACTGAAACCATACGCTTACAAGGAGTGGGAGCGGTAGCAATACCGTCACCGCGTGCCTATTGAAGAATGAGCCAACGAGTTTTAGCGTGCTGCAAGGCTAAGGGCTTGAATGCCCGGAGCCGCAGGGAAACCGAGTGTGAATAGCGCGACAAAGTAGTACGTTAAAGACCCGAAGCCGGGTGAGCTTGCCATGTGCAGGTTGAACCTCGTGGAAACACGAGGGGAGGACCGAACGCTAGAGACGTGCAATACTCTGCGATGACATGTGGTACGGAGTGATAAGCTCATCGAACTCGGTAATAGCTGGTTCTCTCCGAAATATGTTTAGGCATAGCGTCGTATGTTCCCAGAGGGGGTAGAGCACTGGAAGATCTCGACAGGTCGAAAGATCGCGAGACCTATCAAACTCCGAATACCTCTGGTTAAAAATACGGCAGTAAGTCCGTGGGGGCTAAGCTCCATTGGACAAAAGGGAAACAGCCCGAATCTCAATTTAAGGTCCCAAAATTCATGCTAAGTACAAGGGAGGTGGTGGATCTTCTCTGACGGTGAGGATGTTGGCTTAGA
Source organism: Candidatus Paceibacterota bacterium (assembly GCA_035546035.1). Taxonomy (NCBI): domain Bacteria; kingdom Bacillati; phylum Minisyncoccota; species Minisyncoccota bacterium. The sequence goes on along the minus strand of DASZXC010000008.1, from coordinate 2,485 downwards.
AGCAGCCATCATTTAAAGAAAGCGTAACAGCTCACTCACTTAGAGGGTCTGCGCCGCAGATGATCGGGGTTAAAGCATGATACCGAAACTGAGGGCTTAACGTTGCTTCGGCATCGTTATGCGGTAGGAGAGTATTCTCTTCAGCGACGAAGGCAAAGGGGCGACCCATGCTGGAGCGTAGAGAAGTAAGAATGTTGGCACAAGTAACCACAATGCGGATGAGATATCCGCACGCCGAAAGATTAAGGTTTCCTTCGCAATGGACTTCAGCGAAGGGTTAGTCGGGCCTAAGGGGATGGCGAAAGCCGTACCTGATGGACACAGGGTTAATATTCCCTGACTCACAGCCGGTGCGACGGGATGACGGAGCACAGTATGCGTAGCCCCTTATTGGATTGGGGTCTTTGGTCAGAGGGCGATTGCCAGGAAAATCCGGCAGTCTGCGTTTAATCGCGAGCCTAAGGACAGGAGAGAAGGCATGGCTTGCCATGTTGAATTACGCAAAGCGGGCTTTCAAGAAAAGTCTCTAAGCACAACCGGAGGTGATCCGTACCGAAAACCGAAACAGGTGATCACGTCGAGAAGACGAAGGCGAACGAGTGAAGGTAGTTCAAGGAACTCGGCAAAAAAGCAGCCGTAAGTTAGCAATAAGGCTTGCCTCATATTCATTTATGAGGCCGCAGCTAAAGTCTGCCTGGCGACTGTTTATCAAAAACACAGCTCCCTGCGAACTCGTAAGAGGATGTATAGGGGGTGACACTTGACCAATGCCAGAAGGTCAACCATCGGCGGTGCGATCATATCAAGCTGACTGGTGTAAGCCCTGGTGAATGTCGGCGGTAACTATAACCGTCCTAAGGTAGCGCAATTCCTTGTCAGGTAAGTTCTGACGCGTTGAATAGTGTAACGTCTGGGCAACTGTCTCGAACTACAGCTCGGTGAAAATACAATACCGGTGAAGATGCCGGTTACCTGCAGTTAGACGAAAAGACCCTAGAAGCTTTACTACAGCTTGATATTGAGCATACGATTGCGATGCGTAGCGTAGCGGTGAGGGATTGAAGGGCGCTTTCGGGCAGCCTGGACCCAACAATGAAACAGCCGTCTTCGCCGTTGTATGTTCTAACCCCGAGGGCAAAAACCGCGGGAGACAGTATCTGGTGGGTAGTTTTAGTGGGGCGCTATCCTCCTAAAAAGTAACGGAGGAGCCTATTAAGGTAAGTTAGCCGCGAATGGAAACCGTGGCGATAGTGTATGGGCATAAACTTGCTTAACTGTAAGACGTACTTGTCGAGCAGATGCGAAAGCAGAGCTAAGTGAACCGACGGATCGCATTAGATGCGGCCGGAGATTATCGGACAAAAGCTACTCTAGGGATAACAGGCTCGTTCCGCCTAAGAGTTCATATCGACGGCGGAGTTCGGCACCTTAACAAATCGGGGTGCCATGGAAGCAATTTCATGAGTCGTATTGCCATAACGGGTGTAGGAGCCCGCGGCGATATAAAAAATTTGGCTTATATCGGTGGACTCCATGTAAATCGAACAGGTTACATGGACAATACCGAGGGAAGTCCGGCTTGCAAGAGCCGTGACCCCGTAGAGACTTGCTCCTTTAGGGAGCGGAGCGGTCGCGCGGAGCGACTGCTAAGACGCCAACTCCTCTCGAAAGAGGGGATGAAGATATAGTCCAATCCTTCCGGTAACGGAAGAAAGTGTCGGTACAATGACAGCGATGTCGGCTCGTCTTATCCTGGGGCTGGAGAAGGTCCCAAGGGTTTGGCTGTTCGCCAATTAAAGCGGTACGCGAGTTGGGTTCAAAACGTCGTGAGACAGTTTGGTCCCTATCTGTTGCGGGCGTAGGAATTTTGAGAGGAGTTGCTTCTAGTACGAGAGGACCGAAGTGAACGAACCAATGGTGTGCCGGTTGTAGCGCCAGCTGCATAGCCGGGTAGCTATGTTCGGAAAGGATAAGCGTTGAAAGCATCTAAACGCCAAGCCTCCCTCAAGATAAGAATTCCCAATGAGACCCCATGAAGATCACATGGTTGATAGGTTGGGTGTGTAAGTGCAGTGATGCATTTAGCTAAACAATACTAATCGGTCCACTGACTTAACTTATTTTTTCTAGTCATCTTTAAGAGCCGATTCAAATGAATAAGAAATGCCTGTAATTGAAAATCTTTTCTGGTGGCCATAGAGAGGGGGAAATACCTGATCCCATCCCGAACTCAGAAGTCAAGACCCTCGTCGCCGATGGTACTAGTCGCAAGAGACTGGGAGAGTAGGTAGCTGCCAGATTTTTCCTTCGCCCTGGTTAGACCAATCTAATCAGGGCTTTTTTATTTCCCTTATTCTCTGTTGTTGGGGCGTGTTGCATAACCTTTATACATCTTAAGAGATCGAAATTGAATATTTAACCACTGAAGTTTTAGAAATACAGAGTCATTTTTCCCGTGTCTTTTCAAAACAGGATATTTCTCCAC